>CAJJDH010000108.1 GCA_905182905.1 marine gamma proteobacterium HTCC2089
AATGCCCTATCGCCGTGGCTACTAACCAAGGCCCAGGGTGCAGATGAATACTCAGCCAAAGTTTTATATACGCTTGCGTGGTCTTTACCGTCCAGCATGCAACAAACAATATATTCAGGCACTAAGTCGCGTGCTTGTAACTCGTGCCAAAGAAATTTTATACCTGCCGAGTTATGTCCCACATCATGGATACAGGTGCGGCCTTGGAGCAGCGCAATTTCCAGCCGCCCAGACATTTTTGTCCGCCTTACTACATCACTCAGGCGTTCCTTGTTCAGAGTCACTATTGAACTCGCAGCGGCCACCGCTACGGCCATGTTATGGCAAGACAGGTTGCCCATTGGCAGTTCTAAGGTCTCGTTCTCCGGCAAGGTCAATTGCCAGACGCCCTGCTTTGGATCAGTACTAATGATCAGGTCAATGCCGACAGCCACAGGTGAAAGTGCCAATTCTTCGCACGCAGCCCACACGCTTAAAGGCATATCTGCGCCTAGCACCACCTTTTGCCCTGCCCTAAAAATACCCGCTTTCTCAGCGCCAATTTGCTCTAGCGTGCCGCCTAAATATTCCTGATGGTCCAGCCCAATACTGGTAATGACTGCAATGTCTGCATCTACAACATTAAATGCATCCAACCGACCGCCCAAACCAATTTCAAGAATTGCTACATCTACATGAGCGTCTTTAAAACACCACAAAGCAGCCAACGCGCCAAATTCGAAATAGGTTAACGGCAAATCTGCCCGGGCAGCCTCAATAGCCGCAAACGCCTCGCATATTCTCGCATCGTCAGCATCAACACCGTCGATGCGAACTCGCTCGTTAAAACGCTTTATATGAGGAGATAGAGTCGTACCAACGCTAACGCCATGGCTACTCAACAGCGCTTCAATAGCAGTTGCCGTAGTACCCTTACCGTTAGTACCTGCAATAGTGATAACCGAACCCGCTGGTCGACCTAGGTTGAGTCGCTCCACCATGAGGTGCATGCGACTTAAACCCATATCTATTACTTGATCATGTTGACCGGAAATATGCGCCAACCAGCGATTAAGATCCGTCATCAGTCTTGTTGATCTAGCCCGTGCCGGATACTTTCAATGGTGTCTTTAAGAGCATGACAAGCCGTAGCTGGGTCACCTCCAGCTGCAAGTTTTTCTACCAACACACTACCGACTACTACCCCGTCCGAATGCTGACTAAGCGCAGATGCAGTTTGTGCATCGCGAATACCAAAACCAACACATAAGGGTATCTGCGTTGCTGCGCGCAGCCCACTAGTTCTTACTCCTACTTCATCTGCAAGTACGCTCCCGGTGCCAGTCACACCTTTCAACGATACATAGTAAATGAACCCAGACGCATTACGCATAATTTCAGTCGCTCGAGCGTCAGTTGTAGTTGGAGCAATAAGGTAAATTAAGTCGATACCATTTGCCGCCAGCTGAGTTTGCAGCTCATGGCCCTCTTCAGGAGGTAAATTGACCATAATCAACCCATCTACGCCGGCCTTTGACGCTTGCTCGGCAAAATCAGCCATAGCTAAAATCGAGTTCAAATAACCCATTAATATGACCGGCGTTTGGGTATCTTGCTGACGAAACTCCGCCACCATCGCGAGAACTTTTTTCAGGGTAATGCCTTTGGCAAGCGCACGTTCGTTAGCCGCTTGAATGGTCGGCCCTTCAGCCTCCGGGTCTGAAAATGGGATGCCTAATTCAAGTAAATCTGCGCCACCAGCTACCATTGCGTGGAGTCCCGGAACGGTAAACTCAGGACCCGGATCTCCAGCGGTAATAAAGCTTATTAGTGCTTTGCGCCCCTGCCCTTTTAGCCGCGCAAAAGTATGCTTAATCCGAGTGTCTGGTGCGCCTTCGCTTGCTTCTTCCTTCACCCCTAGGCTCATGTCAATGTAATCCCATCAATATCAGCTACAGTAAGAATATCTTTGTCTCCCCGACCGCTGAGATTGACTAATATTATATCGTCCTTGCTCATCAATGGTGCATTTGCCACTACCCAAGCCAGAGCATGACTAGTCTCTAACGCAGGCAGTATTCCTTCACGCTGGTTGAGCATGCGAAAAGCCTGCATAGCTTCGTCATCAGTAGCGCTGGAATAAGTAGCCCGACCGATATCTTTCAAGAAAGCATGCTCTGGACCTACACCAGGATAGTCCAGGCCTGCAGAAATCGAATGGGTTTCCATAATTTGACCGTCATCGTCGGACATCAGGTAGGAACGGTTACCATGCAAAACACCGACTTTGCCATCATTAAGTGGCGCTGCGTGAGCACCACTGGCAATACCATGACCGCCAGCTTCCACCCCAACAAGGTCAACATCGGTATCGTTGATAAATGGATGAAAAATCCCCATTGCATTTGACCCGCCGCCCACACAGGCCACTACTACGTTCGGTAACCGACCTTCTTGCTCAAGCATTTGTGCTCTGGCTTCCTGGCCGATAATCGAGGCAAAATCACGCACTAACATAGGATACGGGTGAGGCCCAGCTACGGTACCGATGATGTAATGCGTATCGTCGACATTAGTAACCCAGTCACGCATCGCTTCATTCATTGCATCTTTCAGGGTTTTAGAACCTGAGCTCACCGGTATCACCCGAGCGCCCATAAGTTTCATCCGGTACACATTAAGGCTTTGACGACGCACGTCTTCTTCACCCATGTAAATATCACAGGCCAGACCTAAGCGAGCAGCTACGGTAGCTGTTGCCACGCCGTGTTGACCTGCGCCAGTTTCCGCAATAACTCGTGGCTTGCCCATGCGCTTGGCTAAAAGTGCCTGTCCGATGGTGTTACAAACCTTATGTGCACCAGTGTGATTTAGATCTTCGCGCTTTAAATATACCGCCGCTCCACCGAGCTCTGCAGTCATACGCTGAGCAAAATATAATGGTGTGGGGCGACCCACATAATGGGTTAGATCATGGTGCAGCTCACGCCTAAACTCAGGATCGTTCTTCATGTCGTTATACAAGGTCGCTAGCCCATCCAATGCATGGGTCAGTGTTTCTGCAACAAAACGCCCACCAAACTCACCAAAATGGCCATCTTGGGTAGGCTGTGCATAGTTATTACCGTCAAATGCTTCAGACATTTTTTGCTTCCTCTATAAATCGCCGAACAAGTTGTTGTTGTTTTTTACCCTTCACACCACCCTCAACACCACCACTGACATCAACGCCATAAGGTTGAGTATGTGATATGGCGCCAGCGACATTGTCAGGCGTTAAACCACCCGCCAGAATTAACTTTGTCGCACTGCCATGCGGCCACAAGTGCCAGTCAAATGTTTCACCCGTTCCTCCAGCTTGGGTTGGGTGATAAGTATCTAAAAGCAAACCCCAAGCGGATGCATACTGCTTTTCTAAGGTCAAAAAATCTATGTCAGGCCGCATGCTCAATACCTTAATAAACGGCATATCAAACAATGCACAAAACTCTGCTGGCTCAGTACCGTGAAATTGCAGCATGTCCAACGGCACTTCTGCTAATACCGCTCTCACTTCGCTCTCAGAATGATTCACAAAAAGCCCAACTCGGACAACATTAGGCGCGTATTCGTTTATAGCCGAACTCAGCGCTTTTGCCGTTGCAGTTGAAACACAGCGTGGGCTTTCAGAGTAAAAATTTAGACCAATAGCGTCCACACCGGCATCCGCCGCGTCTTTAGCGTCGGCTAAGTTGGAAATACCACAAATTTTGCACCACATCGAACCGCGAGCATGGGCAGTCAAATACCGTCTCCTAATTTCATCACTGAGCTTTACTATTATTTGGACAACTTGACGATGCGGTTGGGACCCTACCGCACAGTGCATATATTAGACCTTGAGCCAGCACCAAGAAAGACCTTTGCAGGGATATATAGCTCTTCTATAACCCTACATGGCTCTTCTATAGCGGGTTCGTAGTAATGTCTAAGTTTATCTCGCTATGAAGGTGCAAAAGTTACCTCTAACTATCGCCTACTAACTAAAAACCACCAGCAAGCAGCGGCACGGCTGGAGCCGGCGGAAACCCGGCTCCCGGGTAGCTGACGTGGGTTAGGTATAAACCCTGAGGCGGCGCAGTTACGCCCAAGCGAACTCGATCCTTTAACAACAATAAGTCTCTAACACTGTGGGTTGGCGCACCAATGCCAACATCATAAAGGGCCGAAGCGATATTCCGCACCATGTGCAAAAGGAATGCACTTGCCTCTATTTCCATTACGACAAAGTGCCCTTGCCGGCGTATTTCACAACGATTGATACGCCGTTTAGGACTCAACGACTGGCATCCGGCCGCACGAAATGTGGTGAAATCATGCTCACCCAACAACCATTGCGCTGCACGATGCATGGCGTCTTGATCTAATTTCTGCGTACACCAAGCCAGGCCATCAACAAATGGATTAAATCGATCTTGGTCGTAGTAAACATAGTTATAACGTCTAGCTGTGGCAGCGTAACGAGGGTGAAAACTGCTTGGTACCTGGCGCACCCAGGCAACTTGAATGGCTTTCGGTGTTAATGAGTTAACGCCTTTGAGCCAAGCGTCCGGCGAGCGTTCGGAGGAGGTTGTAAAACTGATTATCTGCCCTGTCGCATGCACGCCTGCATCTGTGCGGCCCGCGGCTGCAATACGCACAGGAAGCGCAGCAACTTGAGTCAGCGCGGCTTCCAAATGACCTTGCACGGTTGGTTGGTCAATTTGACGCTGCCAGCCACTGAAATCATTACCACGGTACTGCACGCACATGACATATACCCGTTCTTGTAACCGTTTTGGCGCCAAAATTTCTGCCCGCTCTTCAGTGTCTGACTGTAGTTTAGACATTCACTCTCCTTACCCTGCAGGCAAAAGCGGCAATCCAAGCATACGTAGATTCTGAACCCAAACAGATGCTAGGTTTTCTCGTCGTCATCTAACCCGTCATCAATACGTTGAATAATAGACTTTGCTAGAGCCCTTTGAGCTTCCTCACCCTCAGCTGCAACCTCTTCCAACATATCCCTAGCGCCCTGCTCGTCACCCATTTCCAAGTAAGCCTCAGCTAACTTAAGCCTTGTTGTATAGACTTCCGTATTAGAAGTTTCCTCAAGGGGTTGCTCTAGCGGGTTTAGCATATTTATAAAGGTACTAGATTCTTCCTCCTGCTCCTCGATCAGCCCAGCTATCGCACCTGGAGCAACCTCCGTGTTTACAGGCGGCTGCTGAGCATTTGCCTCCTCAGGTTGAGAGACGGTGGGTTCTTGAGGGTTGCGCTTGTCAGTTAGGGTCGGAGCTAGTGGTTTATCTTCACTATCACTACTCTTTTGCGTATCAGAGGCGACCTCAGCCAAGGTCTCCGGCGCTGTCGCAGTATCCTGTGATTGAGGTTCGGAGCCATCCGGCAGCGATAGCTTACCTTCTTGTAGCTCCTGTTGTAGCTCCTGCTCGAAGTTTTGATCTAGATCCCGCTCCACATCCGGGTGTGACGCTTGCTCAGGCTCAGGCTCAGGCTCAGGCTCAGGCTCAGGCTCTAAGTGTAAGGCCGAATCAAAGTCTTCGTCGTCACCTTCATCCTCGCCGTCTGAGTATTCTTGTTCAAAATCTAGGTCTAAATTTTCGTCTTCGTTTTCGAATTCGTTTTCTTGCTCGGAAATCTCACCGACCCAAGCATCTTCTAAATTTTTCTTTCTAGCGGCCATTTGACGGCGCAGTAACATCACTACAACCAAAATGGCCAGAATACCGCCAGCAATAAGCCAAACTAATTGGGCGGAGTAACTCCCTTGATTTTCTTGTTCAAGCATTAGATCAATTTGATCATTAACGCTCTGATCGATATTCACGGGTTTGCCGTTATCGTCATTGAACTGCTCAACGGTTACCTCGCGTACATTAGTGCCCAGAGGAGGCATGCTTGCTGATCCTCCCCTGACGGTTGCTTCACCATTCGCCCGTTGAGCATTCTGGTCAGGTCTATTCTCTGCACCCATATCGACACCCGAATCTGCAGAACGTTCAGGTTCAAAGATTCGCACCTCACCTCGACTTTGCAGTGGTGGTAAGTCAGCGCCTAACTCAAAATCTTCAGGCGTCACGGATTCAGAACTAGGTGTCGGTAGGACCTTGCGCTGGGCTGTGGAGCTATCCTGAGAACCATCACGCCAGGCTGAATTCTGACCTTGCACTGCGCTGCGGGCAGACGCTTTATTCACAGTTACTGCATCCATAAACTCTGGAATACGCAACAAAAAGCCGCTCTTAAGACCGTTGATATTGCCTTTAGAAAAAGCGTCGGGGTTGAGTCGCTGAATGGCGAGCATTTGCTGAGCAATGGAAACTTGGTCACCGTCTCGAGATCTTCTCGCCAGTTGCCACAGGTTATCCGAAGATTTAGTCAGAACAGACCTGGGTCCAGACAGAGTACGTTGACTAAACGGAACACTTAGGGTCAGCACCTTTAAAGCCAACCTATCGCGCCAAGTAAGGCGCACTAGGACATTGAGTTGGGGTTCGCGCAGCGCACTAATACTGCTTAATTCCAGTCGTACCCGCTCGTTAGCCGCGAACGTAGTATTAAAACGTAAATTTTCATGCACCGAGTAGTACGCGACATCATTATCCGCATAGGTACTTGGACTCGCCAATTGAACCTGTAAACTGGACAAATCATCTTGCGCTAGGTTCGGCAGCTCCACATACCCGCTGACCGGTTGCCCCATAATTGACTCAACGGTAACTGCTGCAAAATCTGCTGCACGCGCTGATGTTGCCAAAACAAACACACAAACAACCCAGGTGATCAACGCAAAAGGCTTGATCAATCGCAACTTGCTTATGCGTTCATTTATCTGGCGCAAAATTACTCACTCTAATACGGATCCAATTTAGTATTGTAGGCTGCTAACTTACTTAGACCACAGGTTCATTAATTCTTCAGCGATCTGCACACTGTTGAGCGCCGCACCTTTGCGCACATTGTCCGATACAACCCACATATCTAGACCATTGGGGTGGGAGATATCTTTACGAATACGACTGACAAAAACCGGGTCAGTACCCGCTGCGTCTTTGACCGGTGTTGCAAACTCTTCGTCATTGCTCACTTTAATGCCTGGAGCAGCAGCCAACAACTGCTTCGCCACTTCCACACTGATCGGTGATTTTGTCTCAATATGTACTGCTTCAGAATGGCCATAAAACACCGGCACACGAACGCACGTTGGGTTAACCGCAATAGCGTCGTCTTCAAGAATCTTCTTCGTCTCCCAAACCATCTTCATTTCTTCTTTGGTATACCCGTTCTCCATGAACTTATCGATCTGTGGCACCGCATTGAAGGCAATCTGAGCAGGCATTACGTTTACTTCGATGGGTTTACCATTAAGTAAGCTGGCTGTTTGGGCAGCCAACTCTTTAACGCCGCTGGCGCCCGCTCCGGACACCGCCTGATAGGTTGCGACGTTGATCCGCGTAATACCCACTGCGTCATGAATCGGTTTCAACGCAGCGACCATTTGAATGGTCGAGCAATTTGGATTCGCGATAATATTACGCGTTGTATAGTCGGCTACACGGTGTGGATTCACTTCAGGCACCACCAATGGAATCTCTTCGTCGTAGCGAAAATGGGATGTGTTGTCGATGACCACACACCCTTGCGCAGCTGCTTTGGGCGCAAATTCAGCAGAGATGTCTCCACCCGCAGAAAACAAACCAATTTGAGTTTCACTAAAATCAAATTCATCCAAACGTTTGATCATGATCGACTTGCCATGAAATTGTAGACGCTTACCTTCAGACCGCTCGGAAGCAAGCAAGTACAATTCGCGAACTGGAAATTTACGTTCCTGCAAAATTTCTAACAATGCTTCACCAACAGCGCCGGTAGCACCAGCGATAGCAACATTTACACCATCTTCTAAATACACTTTTTTACCTTCAATAATTTTTAAAAATCAGACAATTTGCACTTTTTAAATGCCTTTTATAGGCGCTCAATGACCAATTCGCCCATAGTCCGGCAACCCACTACATCGTCGCCCGACCCTGCAATATCCGCCGTACGGTAACCTTCCGCTAATACTTGCGCTACGGCTCTATCAATACTGTCCGCAGCAGCGGGCAAATCTAAGCTGTAGCGAAACATCATGCCTACAGAGAGAATGGTCGCTAATGGATTGGCCATATCTTTGCCAGCAATATCCGGCGCTGTACCATGTACCGGTTCATAAAGACCAGTACCACTGGCCGAAAGTGATGCCGAGGGCAACATGCCCAAACTACCGGTTAACATTGCTGCCACATCAGACAAAATGTCTCCAAACATATTAGTGGTTACGATGACATCAAACTGCTTTGGCTCTCGCACCAATTGCATCGCCGCGTTATCTACATACATGTGCGATAACTCTACGTCTGGATAATCGCCGGCTATAGAGTTAACCACCTCACGCCAAAGTTGGCTGACTTCTAGAACATTTGCCTTATCTACAGAGCACAGGCGCTTATTGCGCTTACTGGCAAGCTCAAAACCGCTGCGCGCAATGCGTTCGATTTCGTGTTCTGAATAAACCATTGTATTGAAGCCAACTCGCTCGTTGTCTCTGGTTTCAATACCGCGCGGCTCACCAAAATAAATACCACCGGTCAGCTCGCGAATAATTAGAATATCTAGGTCAGCAACCAGCGCCGGCTTCAATGAAGATGCGCTAGCTAGAGGCGCAGAGAGCAGTGCCGGTCGTAAATTTGCGAACAAACCCAAACCCTGACGTAAACCCAGCAAACCCTTCTCTGGCCGAGAAGCCATGGGTAAATCGTCCCACCTTGGCCCACCCACGCCGCCAAGCAAAACCGCGTCCGCTGCCTTAGCTAACTCAAGGGTTTCCGCGGGTAAAGGATCCCCACACTCATCAATGGCTACACCGCCAACCAAACCTTGGGTCACGGTAATTTCGCAGCCTTCTTGCTTTGCTGCCACATCCATTACAGCAATAGCTGGAGCAACCACTTCCTGGCCGATACCATCCCCAGGCAGTACAAGTACATTCTTATTCATAATCGTTTTTCCTAAAAAATCTTTACTAATTTGCCGCTAGCCACGAGGCATTCTTCAACCAAGAGCGAAGCCTTTAGCTTGTTTAAAAAGCCTTTAGCTTGTTTAAAAAGCCTTTAGCTCGTTAAAAAGCCTTTTAACCTCTGAAAAGCCTTTTAACCTCTGAAAAGCCAGGGCTGTGAGGCTTTATGTTTTGCTTCAAAGGTTTTGATTAACTCCACCTCCGCCAAGGTCATGGCAATATCGTCCATGCCATTGAGCATCTTTTGCTTCAACGCTGAATCTATTTCAAAGTTGTAGGTGCGCTCGCCATCCGTCACCACTTGACTCTCCAAATCAATATGTAGAGTGGACTCTCCGTCTGACTTAGCAATCAATTCCTCTACAATTTTTACTTCTAAAACAATAGGTAATACACCATTCTTAAAGCAGTTACCGAAGAATATGTCGGCAAAGCTCGGAGCGATAACGGCCCTAAATCCAAACTCTTTAAGCGCCCAGACGGCGTGTTCTCGAGACGAGCCACAGCCAAAATTATCTCTCGCCAAAAGTATTGAGGCGCCTTGGTATTGTGGCAGGTTGAGAACAAACTCGTGGTTGATTTGGCGCTCATTTGGCGTCATACCCATGGTGCCTTGATCGAGAAACCTCCAAGCGTCGAACAAGTAATCGCCAAAGCCAGTGCGCTTAATAGACTTCAAATATTGCTTGGGAATAATTTGGTCTGTATCTACGTTAGCTCGGTCGAGCGGCGCAGTCATGCCTTCAAGTTGAGTAAACGCATCCATTAGCTTATCTCCCTAACATCAACAAAGTGCCCTGCCACTGCTGCAGCGGCTGCCATTGCGGGGCTGACCAAATGGGTCCTGCCACCATAGCCTTGGCGTCCTTCAAAATTTCGGTTAGAGGTGGAGGCGCAATGCTCGCCCTCACCCAATTGATCGGGATTCATGCCTAGGCACATGGAACAACCAGCCGCACGCCACAAAAAGCCCGCTTGAGTGAAAATATCCGCCAAACCTTCTTTTTCCGCCTGAGCTTTTACTAGCCCGGAACCTGGCACTACCAAGGCTTCTTTTACATTCTCGGCTATACGACCACCTTGAATCGCTGCGGCCGCAGCTCGCAGGTCCTCAATACGTGCATTCGTACAGGAACCAATAAACACGCGATCAACCTTAATGTCGGTAATATTCTGACCAGGCTGCAAATCCATATACTTGAGTGCGTGAACTGCCGACTCAGCCTGAATAGGATCTTGCATGGTTTCTGGGTTGGGTACTTTGTCATCAATACCGCAAACCATCTCAGGTGACGTACCCCAACTGACTTGAGGCGCTATATCTGAGGCATCAATAGTAAGGACGCTGTCGAATACCGCACCTTCATCGCTAACCAAAGTGCGCCAATATGCGACAGCGCTATCCCACACCTCGCCCGCAGGCGCAAATGGGCGGCCTTTGATATAATCAATAGTGGTATCGTCCACTGCGACCAAGCCCGCTCTAGCACCTGCCTCAATCGACATGTTACACAAGGTCATACGACCTTCCATGGACAAATCTCTAATCGCTTGGCCCCGATATTCAATGGTGTGGCCTGTTGCGCCAGCGGTACCTAAACGCCCAATAATGGCTAGTACGAGGTCCTTTGCCGTGACATGAGGGGCCAACTTACCATTTACCTCAACTGCAAAGTTCTTCGCCTTATTCTGCACAAGGCACTGTGTAGCCATGACGTGCTCTACTTCAGACGTTCCCACACCTTGCGCTAGGGCTGCGAATGCTCCGTGGGTGGAAGTGTGCGAATCGCCACAGACAATGGTCATTCCAGGCAATGTAGCCCCCTGCTCAGGGCCTACCACGTGGACAATACCCTGCCGAATATCTTGAATATCAAACTGCTCAACACCAAACTTCTTGCAGTTATCATCAAGTGTCAGCACTTGTGTTAAAGCAACTTCATCTGTGATGCCAGACAACCCTAACTCTCGACCATCTGTGGGTACATTATGATCTGGTGTTGCGAGGTTCGCATCTACCCGCCAAAGCGGTCTATCAGCTAACTGCAGACCTTCAAAAGCTTGGGGGGATGTCACTTCGTGAAGCAGCTGCAAATCTATGTAGAGTAAGCTGTTGCCATCTATACGCTCGCCTACATCGTGGGCTTGCCAAATTTTGTCATAAAGTGTCTGGGCCATAGTCTTGGGATCCCTAGGAAATTTGGCGGCAGTGTATGTTTTGCTTAAGTATAAAACAAACGTATAATTTTTATATTTTTGATAAAAATATGGAATGAATCAGCAAAGTGAATCCACGCACTAAATGGCAGGAATGGACCTTATCCCATGCAATTAGTTGAACTCAGAACTTTTCTAGCGGTAGCCGAGGAAAAATCCTTTTCGGCCGCGGCCCAGAGGCTCTATATCACCCAGCCTGCAATCAGCAAGCGCATTCAATCGTTAGAAAGTCACCTTGGCACAGCACTTTTTGACAGAATTGGCAAAAAAGTTTACCTCACCGAGGCTGGCACCCTGCTCATTGAACGAGCAGAGACCATGGTGCGCCTAGCCAAAGACACCGAGAAAGAGATATTCAACCTTAACGATACTATCGGTGGCCGTCTCAACTTGGCGACATCGCACCACATAGGCCTCCACCGCTTAGCGCCAGTATTGAAGGATTTCAGCAAACGCTATCCGGATGTGCAGCTAAACATTCAATTTGAAGACTCTGAAGTAGCCTACCAAATGGTCAGATCTGGACAGGTAGAACTGGCTGTTGTGACGCTCAACCCAGACCAAACTGAATTAGACGCAGACCTAATTGCTGCAGCCGTTTGGCACGACCCTCTGGTTTTTGTCAGCAGCGCGGCTAAAACCAAAGCTGCCACAATGCAAACACTTGCCAGTGAACCGTGCATTCTGCCGGGCTTAGCCACTTATACAGGGCGCATTGTTATGCATCGCTTTGCGCAAGCCGGCCTAGCATTAAAACCCACCCTTTCCACCAATTACCTCGAAACTATCGGCATGTTGGTCAGCGTAGGCTTAGGCTGGAGCGTGCTACCGCACAGTATGGTTGGAGATTTAACGGCACTGGATGTTGACTGCGAGCCCATCTATCGCACGTTGGGCAGCGTTATCAATGACAAACGCACGCTAAGCAACTCTGCCACAGCGTTCTTATCCGTATTAGAGGGCTATGTATGTACTGACATTGACCTCTTTGACTAGCAAGCCCGTGCCTTAGCTCGAACCTGCACCCGTGCCCATCTGACCACGATGCCTGAGCAAATGGTCCATTAACACCAAGGCAACCATGGCTTCTCCAATAGGTGTCGCTCGAATCCCCACACATGGGTCATGGCGACCCTTTGTGATGACTTCTACAGGGTTACCATGGACATCAATAGACTGGCCGGGAGTGGTCAAACTACTAGTTGGCTTCAATGCCATCTTCAGCAGAATATCCTGACCCGAAGAAATGCCACCCAAAATGCCGCCAGCGTGATTACTGGTAAAACCGTTCGGTGTCATCTCATCGCGATGCTCAGTACCACGTTGGCCTGAGACCGCCATACCATCACCGACCTCCACACCCTTCACAGCATTGATGCCCATCAGCGCACTGGCCAAGTCTGCATCAAGCCGACTAAACACTGGTTCACCCAAACCTACGGGCACTCCTTTGGCCAGTACAGAGACTTCAGCGCCGATAGAATCACCCTGGCGACGCATATCATCTATTAGTTGAGATATCTGATCTAACTTACTGGAATCTGGGCAAAAAAATGGATTTTCATTAACTATATTTAGATCAATCGGCTCAGGCTTAATATGGCCGATAGCAGACAAATAACCTTGGATCAAAATACCATTTTGCTCTTGCAAATACTTTTTCGCGATAGCGCCAGCTGCCACTCGCATCGTGGTTTCGCGAGCAGAGGAGCGACCACCACCTCGATAATCTCGAATACCGTACTTATTCTGGTACGTATAATCCGCATGGGCAGGGCGAAATATGTCCTTAATCGCACCATAGTCTTTACTCTTTTGATCTTCGTTCTCGACCAATAAACCAATTGGCGTGCCGGTAGTACGACCCTCAAAAACACCAGACAAGATTCGCACACGGTCGCCCTCTTTGCGCTGGGTGGTGTATTTAGACTGACCAGGCTTACGGCGATCTAAATCTGGCTGAATGTCCTCTTCGCTGAGTTCAAGCCCCGGGGGGCAACCGTCAACAATTGCACCCAGCGCTATGCCGTGGCTTTCGCCAAAGGTTGTCACCGTAAAGAGTTGCCCGAAACTATTACCTGCCATTGATAGTCCTTTACTAAAGCCCTTTGAATATGGCTCTTTGAATATAGTTCTTTAAATCTTGTTCTTTAACTTAGTTCTTCGATTGTAGTCTTTTGCGCGCCCAAACCGCCCTTCACACGAAGATAAGCGAACAGCCGCTACCCAGCGCACTAAGACTAGCTATTGCGCGCAGCAGTATGCGAACACAAAGCCTCGCCTTCAAGCAAAAACACACCTTCCCCGCCGTGGGGCAAATCTAGCCACACAATGGGTAAATCAGCGTGTTTGCGATTAACTGCCGCTGAGCTGGCACCCACCTCGCAAATAAAAGCACCGTCATCAGCCAATTGCTCTGGCAGTACACGCAAAAATTCATCCACCAGCAGCAAGCCATCATCGCCGCCTGCCAAACCATGCACAGGCTCGTGCCGGTATTCAGCAGGCAAAACCTGCATATCTGGCTTATCAACATAGGGAGGGTTAGTAATGATTAAATCCCACCCAGGCTCTAAACCCGCAAATAGTTGCGTTGCATCACCTTCGAGCACCGCCACTCGGTCTTCTAATCCATGCAACTGCACATTCTCGCGAGCCAAGGCTGCAGCCGACGGGTCTAATTCCACCAACGTAACCTTGGCCTGAGGGAACCTATGCGCTGCAACAATACCCAAACAGCCGCTACCGCTACATAAATCCAATATGCGCTGAACCCGCTTGGGTAGCCAAGCCTGCTCCGAGCTATCTATCAAATAGCCTATGGGAGACCTTGGCACCACCACACCGGGTTCAAGCAAGAACTCATACCCCATAAACTGGCAGCAGCCCAACAGGTAGGCCAAAGGGATTCGCTCTACAACGCGTTGCTCGGTAAGCCCAAGAATCTCTTCAACCAATTCAGAGCTGACTTCCAGAGACAAAGACGATTCATCGTCTGCGCTATCAGTCATCCATAACACTAGGTATACCGCCTCATCCCAGGCGTTATCGGTACCGTGCCCGTAGCTGAGATTCGATTCAGCAAAGCGCTCGTGCACTTGATCAATCAACTGGCCAATGGTCATCGCTGCTGCTGTTACTTGAGTCATTTAGCTAGTTCACCGGAATCATTGCTCAGCCAGCCTGCGGGATCCGCAAATTCGACATCTGCGCCCTCATCGCTACCCATCAGCTGACTGATTACTGCACTAATGTCCGCGCCTTGGTAAAGAATTTGATACAGACCGTCAACCAGTGGCATATAGACCTCTCGCTCCTTGCTCTTGATATGCACAACTTCTAATGTAAATACGCCTTCAGCCAGCTTGCCTAAAGCCTCAGACGCTTGCTCAACTGACATCCCCTGAGCTACTTTAAAACCCAGCTGATAGTTACGGCTCAAGGGCGAAGAACAGGTAACTAAAAGATCACCAACACCCGCTAAGCCTAGGAAAGTAAAAGGATTTCCCCCCATGGAAACTGCGAACCGACTCATTTCAGCCAGCGCCCTAGTGATTAACAACCCAACAGTATTTTGCCCCACACCTAGCCCTGCTGCCAGACCACAAATTATGGCGTATATGTTCTTCAGCGCACCGGCTAATTCCACACCATAGACATCAGAACTGGCATAAACGCGCAATGTATCACTGCGCATAACTTCTTGAACTAGCGCACCAGCAGTTGCATCTTTAGTCGCTATTACAGTACCCGTGTACTGCTGATCCGCAATTTCTTCAGCAAAATTCGGCCCAGAAATAGCCCCCACCCGAGTACTTGGCGTGCACTCTTCTAACAACTCACTCATTAGACGAAAACCATCTGCGTAAATGCCCTTGGTCGCGCTAATAAGGATGTCTGCCGGCTGAATATGTGGTGCGATTTGCTCACATACTTGTTTGAAACTATGACTTGGCACAGCAACAAATATCAAGGACGAAGCCTCAGCAGCCAAAGCCAAATCACCTGTCGGATGAATTTGATCATGTAACTTGTGGCCTGGCAGATAACGCCGATTTTCTCTGTGCGTTAGGGTGTCTTGGACCTGCTCAGCATCGCGCATCCAAAGGTGCGTTTTATGCCCATTGCGTGCAACGATATTGGCCACCGCAGTGCCGAAATTACCGCCCCCGATAATCGCTATTTCCATGATTTTCTATGGCTCTCTGAGCTTTTATGTAAGTAGTATATTGTCCATGCAAACACCCTGTATAGATAGCGACTATCAAGTACAAACTAGCGCTTACACCAGAGCTAGTTAAGCCCAACTCAACCCCAGCTCAAGGCGAGCTCAAGAAAGGCTCAAATACGCAACATTTACATAAAGATTGGCGCAAAAACTTGCTGTGCAATCGCCCCATGAATAGAGCGAGGAAACTGGCAAAGACAGCAGACATACGCAGGGGTAAAACTACGGCCAATCTATATTGCGACATTATCGATGCAATGCATGGCCGGTTTCAAATTTGCAGTGCTAGTTGAATGCAATCAACTAACACAACACTCATAACATGGTACCGCTAGATAAGTACTGCTAAAGCAGTTCTAACAACAGTCTATTTAGGCGTTCAACATAGCCCGCAGGATCTTGTAGAGATCCACCTTCTGCTAAGCTCGCTTGGTCAAATAACACGCCCACTAGTTCTGCAAAGCGATCTTCATCTACCTCATTTTCCAAACGCTCCACCAATGGGTGTCCAGGGTTGAACTCAAAGAAGGGTTGGCTCTCGGGCATACTTTGACCGCTCGCCTCCATAATGCGCCGCATCTGGATACCCATAGCATCTTCCGACAGTACCAAACATGCTGGCGATCCGGTAAGGCGCTTGGAGGGACGTACGCCTTTGACCTTCTCCCCTACCACTGCGGTAATGCGCTCTACAAGGGGATGTTCGTCCTCATCTTTATCCTTAGCATCGTCACTGTCTTTTGCAGCATCCTCGCCTGGCAAGGTGACGTCGCCGCGCATCACGTCAACAAACTTTGTGCCTTCATAGTCGGTCAAAGAAGACATCAACCACTCGTCAATACGATCAAATAACACCAAAACTTCAACGCCGCGCTCCTTAAATATCTCAAGGTGCGGGCTGCGGCTGGCCGTTTCATAAGCTTCTGCACAAATATAGTAAATCGTATCTTGGCCTTCCACCTTACGCTCAAGGTACTGGTCCAAAGCGACAACTTTCTTACCGCTTTCAGCACTTTCATGAGTTGAAGCAAAGCGCAGGAGTTTGGTTAGCGAGGCACGGTTAGCAAAATCTTCGCCGGCACCTTCCTTAAGCACTTCGCCAAACTCATCCCAAAATAGTTGGTACTGCTCAGGGTCTTTCTTGGCCATATCTTCAAGCATAGATAACACACGCTTGGTCACAGCATTGCGAATGGAGGTAACCCGATCATCTTGCTGCAAAATTTCTCGCGAGACGTTAAGCGGCAGGTCATTTGAGTCTATTACACCTTTCACAAAACGCAGGTACAAAGGCAAAAACTGCTCTGCATCGTCCATAATGAAGACGCGCTGCACGTAGAGTTTCAGACCCTTTGGCACTTCGCGGTTATACAAGTCAAAGGGCGCACGCTTAGGCACATACACCAAACTAGTGTACTCAAACTTACCTTCAACGCGGTTATGACTCCAAGTCAATGGTTCCTCAAAATCATGTGATATGTGCTTATAGAATTCTTGATATTCAGCGTCTTCAACTTCTGAACGAGATCTGGTCCACAAGGCTTGAGCGGAGTTAACGGCCTCAAATTCTGCCGCAGGTGCTTCCTCGCCTTCTTCTACTGGCGCAGGCTGATTGAGCATTCGCACAGGTACACCAATATGATCGGAATATCTAATAACGATATTGCGCAGACGGAAATCTTCGGCAAAATCCAGAGCATCGTCTTTAAGGTGTAAAATTACTTGAGTACCGCGTGGAAGGCCATCGACCACATCTAGGCTGTACGCGTCCTCGCCGGTAGATTGCCAGCGCACACCGTCGCCACCTTGGGCGCTAAGTGTACAAACCTCTACCTTGTCAGCCACCATAAAGGCACTGTAAAAACCTACGCCAAACTGCCCTATCAATTGCGAGTCTGACTTTTGATCACCCGTTAGATTAGACAAAAATTCAGCGGTACCAGATTTGGCGATAGTACCGAGGTGGGCAATAACCTCTTCACGGTTCATACCAATACCGTTGTCAAAAATCGTCAGAGTTTTAGCATCGGCATCGAAGGAGATATCGATACGGAACTCGCTGTCGTCGCCCAACAAGCTTTGATCTTCAATCGACAAGAAGCGGAGCTTATCGATGGCATCAGAGGCATTGGAGATTAATTCACGCAGAAAAATTTCACGGTTTGAATAAAGAGAGTGAATCATCAACTGAAGCAGCTGTTTTGCTTCAGTTTGAAAATTTAGGGTTTCGCTTTGCGCTTCGCTCATTTGGTTTCCTTCCCATCATGTGATCATTGCAGATGAGCACAAATATGGGGTTTGCTGACCCAAAATCAACGGCTAAGCAGGCTCAATCCGGGATATTTTTACCTAGCGCGGCATTTAATACAGCGACATGAGAGAACGTTAGTCAGGTGAGCACTTTAGGCTGGGGCAACAGCAAACCCCAGATACACAAACGCCCCGAATCAAGGAACCTTGAATCGAGGCGTCTTTGCGTCCAAGCGTCGCAACCAGCAAGCTGATCAGCGCGACATTTTCGCAGTCTTCTCAGTACTAGTTAAGTGATTAGCTCCAACCGGTTACGTCGGCCAAGGCACCACCAATCTCTGCCAAGCTACGCACAGTACGCACACCAGCATCAGAAAGTGCGGCAAACTTGTCGTCCGCAGTACCCTTGCCACCAGCGATAATTGCGCCGGCATGACCCATACGCTTGCCTGGAGGCGCTGTAACGCCCGCAATATAGCTGACAACAGGCTTGGTGACATGAGCCTTAATAAAGGCTGCTGCCTCTTCTTCAGCGTTACCACCAATCTCGCCCACCATTACTATAGCCTCGGTCTTTTCATCAGCCTCAAATAATTTGAGGATGTCGATAAAATGACTGCCTGGAATAGGATCGCCGCCAATACCTACACACGAACTCTGACCATAACCGCGATCAGTAGTTTGTTTAACTGCTTCATAGGTCAAAGTGCCTGAACGCGACACAATGCCCACTTTACCCGGCAGATGAATGTCCCCAGGCATAATGCCAATCTTGCACTCACCCGGTGTGATAACACCTGGGCAATTGGGTCCAATCATCCTTGCATCGGTTAGCTCAAGGCGGGCTTTGACTGCCAGCATATCCAACGTTGGGATGCCTTCGGTAATACAAACGATCAGCTCAATACCGGCATCTAATGCCTCTAAAATAGAGTCTTTACAGAAGCTTGCAGGCACGTAGATTACCGTAGCCGTTGCGCCAGTTGTGGCAACCGCATCCGCAACCGTGTCGAATACTGGCAGACCTAAATGGGTTGTGCCGCCCTTACCTGGCGTTACACCACCAACAAGTTGCGTACCATACGCCAGAGCCTGCTCACTATGCAGGGTACCCTGAGATCCTGTGAAACCTTGGCAGATAACCTTAGTATCTTTATTAATCAATATGCTCATGATTGTCCTCCTGCAGCAGCGACTGCTTTTTCGGCTGCATCAACCAATGAATCCGCAGGAATAATATTCAAACCACTGTCTGCCAAGGTTTGTCTGCCTAGTTCTGAGTTATTACCTTCAAAACGCACAACCACCGGCACTTCAACACCGACTTCTTGCACCGCGCCAATAATACCTTCAGCAATGGTTGCGCAACTTACGATGCCACCAAAAATATTGATCAATACGGCCTGCACAGCTTTGTCCGAAAGAATAATTTTGAACGCTTCGGAAACCGCTTCTTTAGTCGCACCGCCTCCCACATCTAGGAAGTTGGCAGGATTACCGCCGTGCAGTTTAACTAAGTCCATGGTGCCCATTGCAAGACCTGCACCGTTCACCATGCAACCAATATTGCCTTCCAACGCTACGTAGTTGAGGTTGTATTCGGCCGCTTGCGCTTCACGTTCGTCTTCTTGCGATGGGTCATCCATTGCAGCAATAGCGCTTTGTCGATACAGGGCGTTGCCATCAATATTGATCTTAGCGTCCAAGCAATGAATGTCGCCATCTGTAGTCACAACCAATGGGTTGATCTCTAACAATGAGCAATCTGATTCTTCAAACAACTTCGCCAATCCCATAAACAGGTTAGCAAATTGACGAATCTGAGCGCCTTCTAAGCCCAGTTTAAACGCCAGCTCACGCCCTTGATAAGGTTGCGCACCAACAAACGGGTCAATGGTTGCACGAAGAATTTTCTCTGGCGTTTCTTCAGCTACCGTTTCAATTTCAACGCCGCCTTCCGTAGATGCCATAAATACAACACGACGACTACCACGATCGATTACTGCGCTTAAATAAAGCTCTCGCTCAATATCTGTGCAGCTTTCTACATAGATTTTACTTACGGGCTGACCGTTTTCGTCTGTCTGAATGGTGACTAGGTTTTTACCTACCCACTGATCGGCAAATGCACGAATCTCATCTAAGGAATCAACTACCTTGACGCCCCCAGCTTTACCTCGTCCACCTGCGTGAACTTGGACCTTAACGACCCAGCGGCTACCGCCGATTTTTTCAGCAGCTGCTACAGCTTCGTCAGCTGTGTCTACTGCATACCCTTCTGAAACGGGTAATCCGTATTCGGCAAATAGGCCTTTGGCCTGGTACTCATGTAAATTCATGGGCGAGGCAATCCTCCCTTAGTTTTAGCTCAGTTGAGCGTTGTGAATATTAACTGCGTGTGAGGTAACTTTCGCCACACCCACTTTCCCTCGACGGCCTTTCGGCCTGCTTTTCTAATAAATCTTCTGCCTAAACCTTTCGCTGAACTCTATTGCCTAAAAGGCTGCAGTGGCCCTATTTAACTCCCACTGCTCAGCTTAACCCCAGCCCCGGCTGGCTTACTTCTTACCGCGACTAGGTTTGTTAATCATATGAATTGCGTGACCCGCAGCGCCCAACGCAGCTTCATGCATGCCCTCAGACAATGTTGGGTGGGCAAACATAATTAGACCAAGGTCCTCTGCTGACGCGCTAAATTCCATACTAATAACCGCTTGCGCGATTAACTCAGATGCTTGAGCACCTAATACGTGCACTCCCAAGATACGATCTGTTTTAGCATCTGCAATCACTTTCACCATGCCATCGTTATCGTTAGCTGCAAGCGCTCGACCGTTGGCTACAAAGGGGAACATACCCACTCTAAAATCTTCGCCATCGGCCTTCAACTGCTGCTCTGTCTTACCAACCCAAGCGATTTCTGGATGTGTATAAATGACACTTGGTACAGTTTCATAATTTACCATTGGCTTATGACCGGCGATCCGCTCAGCCACCATAATACCTTCTTCCATGCCTTTGTGAGCAAGCATTGGCCCGCGTACCACATCACCTACCGCATAAACATTTGGTGCATCGGTAGCGCATAGATCGTTCACGTAGAGAAAACCACGTTCGTCTAAATTGACGCCAGAATCAGGCGCCAATAAGCCTTCCGTGTAGGGGCGACGCCCAACAGCAACAATTAGGCGATCGAATTCTGCAACGTGTTCACCATCTTTATCTTGGAAGGTAACAGCAACAAATTTCTTTTTGCCAGAGCCTTTTACTTCGGTACCCGTTACCCGAGCTCCCAAGCGAATGTCGAGACCTTGCTTCTTGAGAATACGCAAAGCGTCTCTACTCACCCGCGCATCTGCCATAGGCAAGAATTCGTCCATAGCTTCTAGCACTACCGTTTCAGACCCTAGGCGATTCCAAACACTACCCAACTCTAAACCAATGACACCTGCACCAATAACTCCCAAACGTTTCGGCACAGTGGTGAATTCTAGCGCACCTGTTGAATCTACAATCA
>CAJJDH010000109.1 GCA_905182905.1 marine gamma proteobacterium HTCC2089
ATAAATCCTTGTCCGGCCAAACTAAAAAAGTCTAAATCAAAGGACACTGAGCCATCTGGCTTTACCGCCATAGCCCCCCGAGAGCGCATCATTTGCAGCCCAACAAAAAGCAGGTAGGCGCCGCCCACATATTTGAAAACCACCAGCAGCATTGGGTTAGCAGCCATAAGGCCACCGCCGCCTACCACCACCACTGTAGCTACAAGCAGCACGCCACTGAGTTCGCCAACCATCATTTTCATGGTATTGCCCAAGCCAATACTCATACCCATGGTCAACGCCAAAGTCATACATAAACCAGGGGTAATAGAGACAACAAAAAACACGGGAATAAAAAAGTAAAGTAGCGAAAAATCCATGCGTAGCGACAACCCTTTAGCCCAACGCTAACGAGCTTTGGGCCACAAAAACTTTATCTTAACAAACACTTCACCTAATACCCTCTATCAGCAACAACAGTATCGTCATTGCGAGAAAGTAAAAATTTAGCAAAAGTGTGCGTTAATAATCACCAATCCAATTTGCTAGGGTTTGCATAAAACCGCCTGCACGTCCTTCCTCTTCAGCTAGTCTGGCCCCAGCCAAAATACCGGGCATAGCATAATTACCCTCGTGACATGCATATTCGTAAATCGTATCGGTACTTTTACGCATAGGCATCTCGGCACGCCAAACCTCGGAGTAAACTGCCGGGTCATCCATCGTAAACTCGTATTTAATTTGTTGATCAGACACCCGAGTAAAACGCTCTGTTACTTTTAGCGCATCCGAGCTAATCAATTGATTGCGAATACCCGCTCGTGCGCTTTGCCCAGGATGAAAGTTAGTGGTTTCAACCACTAGAGTATCGCCTTCCCACCAACCAATAGAATCACCAAGCCATTTCTTTACATGTGACGGCGGATGCTGACTATTCATCCGCACAGTGCGCGCGTCATGGTTCATCTCAACCAAAATAATCACTGTATCTTTATTTTGCACAATCTGATAATTATTGTTGTACAAAACAGGTAGCATTGGTGGCCCGCCAGTGGAACCAAAACCAACAATGCAACGCTCGCCCAAGGGACGCAGTTCAGGACCATCATAACGAAACATCATTTGGCTGAATTTTTTTGCCATAGACCAATAGGCCGAAGCGCGATATGGAATTTTACCGTCTTCAGGGTAGACGATGAGCGAAGAACGAATCTCGCCATCCACTCGCGCCATACGGTCGCCTTCGTCAAACCAAAAGGTATTGTAGCCACCAACGTCCCCGCCGCTGCTTAATTTGCCATCGGCTTTATCAGGATTATCAATATCTTGATACAGGTCTTCGCGGCTTTGTGTCACTTCGCGCTCGCGCTCGGCCGATACTACTAGGCTTGCAAATTCATCTGGGCGTTGTAGCGCCGTTAACGTGGCATTGGTCCATGTACCTTGCAGGTCTGGGTCGCCAAAGAAGGTTTTAGGAGTTTCATATTCCGCGTAGCTGGTTGTTGGTAAAAGCGCCGCCATCAATGTCCAGGCGAGCCACATTACTAAAGTTAATTTTGTCGACTTATTGTTGATGGTCATTAATGTGCTATTCCTAATTTTTCCTGTTCGTTCTTCGCTTTATACTAGCCTAAACTAATCAAGTAACGCCAAATCTAGTAGCGCTATACAATTATAATACGGTGAACCCAAGCCAGATTCAGTTATACTAACCGCTGATTTTAGTTATTTGGGAACTTGTTAATGAGCATCGTTAAACTAGCCGGCGTCAAAAAACTATTTGGCGGCAAAGCGTTAACCAGACCAGAGCAAAAAATATTGGCTCAAGAAGTCATGCTAATGACTCTCGCACGCGCAACAGCGTCAGACACAAACATCAAAGATGTTGAAGTGGACAAGGTCAAAGAAGTTTTACTTAAATATACCGGCACAAAATTCACTAACGCCAATGTCCGAGTAGCCGCTCACTCGAAAATCTACGAGGCCGCACCATTGGAGCGTTACCTGACTAAGTGTTCGCGTAAGCTCACAACCACGGCTCGCATAGAAACCATCCGCGCGCTAGAAAGTGTGATTCATGCTGACGGCCGAGTGAGTGATCATGAAGTAGCATTCTTCAATAGAGTAGCTAACGCGCTAGAGCTCACACCGTCGCAAATTGTTGGCATAAGTGCAGACTAAAATTTTGGCCTGATCTCATACTAGAGATTGATCTGATATTTTTCGTAAAAACCGGGCCTCAGCTCGGTTTGTCTTCAACAAAATTAATCCAGCTCAGCTTAAACCTAGCAGCACATTTTAGTACGCCAAACACCAGCTGATGTTTGCCACCGGCAATGGCACTAGAGGCGCAATGGAGATACTTTGCGCAAAAAACCCGCCTCTAAATAAAGGCCAATAACTCTTCCGCACTGGAAAGAATTTTATGCCCCAAAGCTTGGGTTGCCACACTAGGCGGCAGCTGGTCGGGTATCTGAAAAACCTTTAAGCCGGCTCTAACCGCCGCCAATGTTCCAATATCAGAATCCTCAATACCCCATGACAACATTGGGTCTGCATTCAAGTGAGCTATCGCCGCTAAATACGGGTCTGGCGCAGGCTTAGAATTTTGAGTCTCTCCTGCACAGACATAATGCTGGAAATATTTAGCCACGCCTGCGGTGGACAGAGCGCCTTCGCAAGCCTTGCGCTGGTTAGAGGTCGCTACTGCCATAGGTACACCATGCGCATGTAACGCTTCCAGTACCTGCCGAATACCGGGCTTAGTTTGAATGGGGTTATTTTGCGTCAGCAAATGGAACGCCTTCGTCCAACGCTCATACAATTGAGCCGTATTGAATTGCGCGCCGTAGACTTCTTCTAGAATTTCCTGTGTACCTACCTGACTGGTACCAATGCAGCGATCATAAGTATCTGCGTCATAGTCATAGCCAATGGTGACAATGGCTGTGGAAAACGCTTGGCGGGCCGGAGTCTCGGTATCTAACAACGTACCGTCCATATCAAATACAACACTTTGAGGGAGTTCAATCTTGGTGGCGTTCGACATAGAAAGTTCCGTTTACAACAACAAACTAGTTTAGCGCAAAAGCATAACCACTAATTTGTGTGTCTGATGGAGGGCAAGTAAATGAAGGCACATGAACAAAGTACTTGGCATTACCAGCTGGAAGTTGGGCGGCGAGCCGCGTTGCTGACTGTTTAACCAAACAGAGCGGCTACCATGCGGCAGCCACTGACCCGATGATCCTACTTTCCTATCGAGTTAGATAGGTATTAGGTTACTTCTACAATTTGCTGAGCGGCAATCATCTTGCCCTGCTCGGCAGCTTTGTGGAATGACTCAATCTGATCAAAGTTCATATATCTATAAACTTCAGCCGACATAGAGTCGATCTTGGATGCGTATTCCATATACTCCGCTGGCGTTGGCAGACGCCCCAATATACCGCCCACAGATGCTAGTTCAGCCGAAGCCAAATAAACATTTGCACCATCGCCAAGGCGATTTGGGAAGTTTCGAGTAGAGGTGGAGATCACCGTTGCACCGGCTAACACCCGTGCTTGGTTACCCATACACAATGAACACCCAGGCATTTCCGTACGCGCACCAACTTTACCGTAGATGTTGTAATAACCCTCTTCCATCAACGTATGGGCGTCCATACGAGTAGGCGGGCAAATCCAAAAGCGCGTGTTCACTGCATCGGCTTCATCCAGCAATTTACCTGCTGCACGGAAGTGACCAATATTGGTCATACAAGAACCAATAAAGATCTCGTCAACACTGTCACCGGCAACATCTGACAGCAAACGAGCATCATCTGGGTCGTTTGGACAGCAAACGATAGGTTCCTTAATGTCTGCTAGGTCGATTTCAATCACTGCCGCGTATTCCGCATCAGCATCGGCACTCATCAATGTAGGATTGGCAAGCCACTCTTCCATTTTCTGCACGCGACGCTCAAGGGTACGCACATCGCCGTAGCCTTCAGCAATCATCCAGCGCAGCAAGGTTGCGTTAGACCGTAAGTATTCGGCAACTGAGTCCTCACCAAGCTTAATGGTACAACCCGCAGCAGATCGCTCGGCGGAGGCATCTGAAAGCTCAAAGGCTTGCTCAACAGTGAGCGAGTTAATACCTTCAATTTCCAATATACGACCTGAGAAGAAATTCTTCTTATTCTTCTTCTCAACCGTTAATAAACCTTCCTTGATGCCGTAGTAAGGAATCGCATGGACTAGATCACGTAGCGTAATGCCCGGTTGCATTTCACCTTTAAAGCGCACCAAAACAGACTCTGGCATGTCTAGCGGCATAACCCCCGTTGCAGCGGCAAATGCCACCAAACCTGAACCACCAGGGAAAGAAATACCCATTGGGAAACGCGTATGCGAATCGCCGCCGGTACCTACGGTATCAGGCAACAACATACGGTTTAACCAGCTGTGGATAATGCCATCGCCCGGACGCAGTGATACGCCACCACGGTTCATAATGAAGTCAGGCAGACTGTGCTGGGTGTCGATGTCAACCGGCTTAGGATAAGCCGCTGTATGGCAAAAAGACTGCATGACTAGGTCTGTTGAGAAACCAAGGCAAGCCAAGTCTTTAAGCTCGTCACGAGTCATAGGCCCCGTTGTGTCTTGAGAACCCACTGTGGTCATCTTCGGCTCGCAATAAGTGCCAGCGCGCACACCTTCCACACCACAAGCTTTACCCACCATCTTCTGCGCTAACGTGTAGCCCTTGGTTGACGCAGCAACATCTTCTGGACGACGGAAAACCTCCGAAGGCGCAAGCCCCATATGTTCGCGAGTGCGTTGAGTTAAGCCCCGGCCAATAATCAGGTTAATACGACCATCAGCACGCACTTCATCGAGAATGACATCTGACTTGTGTTCAAACTCAGATAAAACTTCACCCGATTCACTCAAGATTTTGCCGTCGTATGGACGAATCTCAATAATGTCGCCAAACCCAAGCTTATCTACTGGCGCTTCAAAAACCAGCGCGCCAGCATCTTCCATGGTGTTGAAGAAAATTGGAGCAACGTTGCCGCCAATACAAATTCCGCCGGAACGCTTATTAGGCACGCCGGGCATGTCTTCACCAAAGTACCAAAGCACTGAGTTGGTAGCAGATTTTCTCGACGAACCAGTACCCATCACATCGCCGACAAAGGCAACCGGGAGTTCATGATTGCGCATTGCTTCGATCTGCGCCATTGGGCCAGTGTTACCGTGATCTTCAGGCGTCAAACCATCTCGAGTCATTTTGTACATTGCTCGGGCGTGCAGTGGGATATCTGGACGCGACCATGCATCTTGCGCTGGAGACAGGTCATCGGTATTGGTTTCACCAGTGACCTTAAAAACCACCGCCTTAATACTTTCTGGCACAGCATCATTGCTGGTAAACCATTCAGCATCTGCCCAGCTTTGCATCACGCCTTTAGCGTCTGCATTACCAGCATCTGCCTTTGCAGCCACATCATGAAAGGCATCAAAGACCAAAATAGTGGATTTAAGCTGCTCAGCAGCCTGCGCGGAAAGCGCCGGATTATCTAGTAAACCGACCAGTGTGGCGACGTTATAACCACCGTGCATGTTGCCCAATAAAGCAACAGCCGCTGCAGCGTCAATTAGTGGCGACGTAGCTTCGCCTGAAACTATGGCGCTAAGAAAACCCGCTTTTACGTAGGCCGCTTCGTCCACACCCGGTGGTACACGGTTCGCAATCAAATCAAGAAGAAATTCTTCTTCGCCAGCTGGGGGAGACTTCAGTAACTCAACCAAATCAGCGGTCATTACTGGATCTAAAGGTTTGGGTGGAACACCCTGTTCGGCTCGCTCACTGACGTGGGCTCGATAGGCTTCAAGCACAGTATGATTACTCCTCTATTGCACAAAATTGGCGGACTCTTAGACAGTCCAAAGCGGCGCAAATTATACGCGAATCGAAGCATTTTTTATATACCTGCTTGTGTACACGACCAAGCTGCACACAAACCGCTACGAGGGGCAAAAAACTTGTTTACGCGGCCTCCTACAGACGAGCTATAGACAACATGTATTTTTCTACCGCATATCTACCAGCGCCCTCCGTACGGCAGCAAAAGTAAGACGACGCCTGGAACATTTCACAAGATCTAGGGCCCTACAGAAGAACAGGGGCTGGTCACAGCTAGCCGACTTATTGGTGCCAACTGCCTAGGAACCGTTATGTTTGATATGCCAAATGAGTCAAAGCCAAAGAATATCGATGACGGCAAGTACATTGACTGGGGTAAAACCTCCAGAGACTATGCTCGGCACCGACCAGGACCGCCTGCAAGCTTTTACCAAAAGCTAATTGCACTGGAGATTGGCTTGCCTGAACAAAAAATCCTGGATCTGGGCACAGGTACAGGTGTAATAGCGCTGCAAATGGCGCGGCAAGGTTGCGAGGTTTGGGCCACGGACATTTCCGAATTCCAGATAAGAATGGCCAAAACATTAGCTGACAGAGAAAACTTGCATATCAACTTCGCTGTCGCATCCGCGGAATCCACCTCTTTCGCCGACAACAGTTTTGACATCATTACAGCGAATCAATGCTTCTTATACTTTGATCTGCATACCGCGCTACCAGCTATCTTGAGGATGTTAAAACCCAATGGGAAATTGGTAGTCTCACATTTTTCCTGGTTGCCGCAAGTCAGCGCCATAGCAAAAGCCAGCGAGCAGTTGATATTAGCCCACAACCCCAAATGGCAAGCCCACGGCTACAACGGTAGAACTCTACCCGACTATCCAGGCATGCAGCCCACGTTCCATTACAGTGGTTACTTTTACTACGATGTAGAAACCCCTTTTACCCGGGAAAGTTGGCGCGGGCGCATACGCGCCTCGCGAGGAGTAGGTGCATCACTGAGCGAAGCCGAGATTAAAAAGTTCGATGATGCACATACACAAATGTTAGATGAAATGACCAGTGCAGATTTCACCATCACCCATCGAATAGACGCGCACATATTTTCGCCGGGGGTGGTGGAGGGTAGTAAGACCGAGGAAAGCCTGAGTTAAAGCAACAGCTAGCTGAGGCTAGGATAGATGTTTGCTAGCGCAATAGCTGTCGAAGTAACCACACGATATTCGCCCGAGAAAGAATCTCAGAAATAGGTTGCTAAACGACCTCGCAGGTCAATCAATACTCGTCATTGGATCGCCTTCTTCCACCGCAGACTTGCGCCGATAAAGGTTAGCGCCACAACGCCAACAATAACTGGCTTCTCGAGAGTGTCCTTCTGCGGAGCAATCGCCACAAGTTTTGGTATTCGCCTGACGTCTATTCGCTTCATTCAGCTCTAGCGTCACAATACCTGTGGGAACCGCAATAATACCGTAGCCCATAATCATAATTAAGCTTGCAACCGCCTGACCAAGACCAGTGATAGGGACAATATCGCCATAACCTACCGTAGTCATGGTTGCCACCGCCCAGTAGATACTATGAGGAATACTGGCAAAGCCAGGATTGATTTGGCCCTCGACCAAGTACATAAACGAGCCGAATACCATCATCAACGCTAAAGTACAGGCTATGAAAACAATAATTTTACGCCGACTAGCTGTTAATGCCTGAGCAATCAGCTCTGCCTCACCTACATAACGTGCCATTTTTAGCACACGGAAGACTCTCAGCACGCGCAGTACCCGAATGACTAGGAAGTACTGAGCACCCACAAACCATAAACTTAACAACGTTGGCAAAAAACCGAACAGATCAACCACACCGTAAAAACTGCGAACGTAAGCCCAAGGCTTTTCTATACACCAAAGTCGAAAGCAGTATTCAACCAGGAAAATTAACGTGAACGCCCATTCAAGCGCGTAGAAAATTTGACCATATTGACTACTTAGCTCGGCTACAGAATCTAACATCACAACTATGACGCTGAGGAGTATTGCGATAATCAGCAGCACATCGAAAAATCTACCCGCTGGGGTATCAGCCTCAAAAATAACCGTTCGCGCTGTTTCTCGTATGGAACTCATAACATCTCCTGCCGATTTATTATCAACTTGAGTAGAAGGTTATTTTGTTGCGGCTTGCGATTCTACCAATGGAGCAACTAAAGCCGCGCCTACTGCTGCGCCCGCATTACGCGGATCCGCCATGCCTTCAATACCTTTTTCCCCCTGCATAACGGAATTTGCATCACCCAATGCGTAGCGCGGTGGTAGCGGCACCAGTTCATTGTGTCCCCTGCTTTGTAATGATCGCCGGGTATCAGGAGAGAACGCAAAGCGCTCATGCATAACGCGGGTGGGCAACCACTGATGATGAAAGCGTGGGCTAGATACGGCGTCTGACAGAGACATCTTATGCTCGATCACATTCAAAATTACTTGCATGGTAGTTGTGATAATTGTGCTGCCTCCGGGCGAGCCGGTGACTAATATCGGCTTACCATCCTTACGCACAATGGTTGGCGTCATGGAGCTAAGCATGCGCTTACCTGGTTCGATGGAATTGGCGCGACGTCCAATAAGACCATAAAAGTTAGGGGCGTTTTCTTTGGCAGAGAAATCGTCCATCTCGTTATTCAAAAGCATACCCGTGCCGCGAGCGACTATTTTAGTGCCATAGGACAAATTCAATGTGGTGGTATACGACACCGCATTACCCATTCCGTCCATTATGGATGCATGGGTGGTCTCCAAACTTTCGTAAGGCACCTTGCCGGATTCGATATTCTCACTAAGACTAGCTTTCGACGGATTAAAGTCAGCGAACCTTTTCTTGGCATAGGCCTTACTAGTCAACTGTGTCACTGGTACGGAGTAGAAGTCCGCGTCACCCAAGTGTTGAGCGCGATCCGCGTAGGCCCTGCGCTCGGCTTCAATCATCAAATGAATGGCTTCAGAACTACCAAAGCCCATGTCCCCTAAGTCATAGTCCTCGAGCATATTCAGCATTTGTACAAGTAAAATACCGCCAGAAGATGGCGGCGGCATAGAGATAATCTCATAGCCTTTATAGGTGCCGCGTATAGCTTCGCGCCAGCGAGGTTCGTAATCTTCAAGGTCTTGATGAGTAATCAGGCCATTACCAGACTGCATTTCCGCCACAAGCAGATCTGCGGTTCGCCCTTTGTAGAAACCGTCTCTACCGCCATCCCGAATACGAATTAGGGTTTGGGCAAGATCGCTTTGCACCCAACGATCACCAATTTCATAAAGCTCGCCGTCCTTGGAAAACACAGCGCGACTGGCCTCATACGGCGCAAAATCTTTTTGCCTGCGCGCAAATGCCTCTGCCAAATCTCTATCCAGCAAAATCCCGTTGGCGGCTAAATCAATCGCCGGTTGAATAACCTGCTTACGGTCCATGGTGCCGTATCTTTCCAACACGCTAAGCAGACCTGCAACGCTACCTGGCACACCTACGGCAAGATGGGACTTTGTTGACAGCCCCTTTACAACCTCGCCACTAGCATCTAAAAACATGTCTTTAGTGGCGGCTCCGGGTGCCTTTTCACGATGGTCATTAGTAATTACAGTGCCGTCGTTTAGATGAATGACCATAAAGCCCCCACCGGCCAGATTACCGGCTGATGGATAGGTCACCGCTAACGCAAACCCCACCGCTACCGCCGCATCAATAGCGTTACCCCCTTGATCGAGAATTTCAGCGCCTACTTGAGATGCCCAAGCAGATCGAGAGGCCACCATGCCACGCTCGGAAACTTCAGCTTTGGGTGCCACCGAGTGAACCAGAGGAACAAAAATTAGGGCTGTAAAACTTAGGGCGTTGAACAAACGCGACAAGGATAATTTCATCTTAAAATTCCTAAACATGAGCAGGACTGAAAGGCCCTGATTGTGACTAAACCATGACGCTGCGGCAAGAATTCCCTCCAGTTAAAACAGCACCCGCCGCCGCATATGCTAACGGGGTACCGTTAATCGGGTAGATAAACCGTTTAGCAAACGTTGACAATGTTACCCGCTAAAGCCCATAACTATTGTCCGCGCAAACATCAGTCAAAGGCCGTTTTTCAAATGATCGAGATTAAGCAACCAACAGACATTCGAAAGGTGCGTCGCTTAGTACTTGGCGCTCAAGGTCTGTTGAACAACCAGCCTTTTGGCAACGCAAAACAAGGCGCTCTCGCAGCCATAGAGCACCTTGGCTATATTCAATTAGACAGCATTAGCGTGATTGAACGGGCACACAACCACACTTGGTTTTCACGAATACCTAACTTCACCCCAGATATGAGCAACGAGCTGCTGGAAAGCGGCAAAATTTACGAGTACTGGGCTCATGCAGCCTCCTACTTGCCCATGCAAGACTTTCGCTTTTCCCTGCCAGACAAAAAATCTGTGAGGGACGGATTGCTACGTAAACGACGCGCCAAAGACCGAAAACTAATGGGCGACATTCTCAAGCGCATCGAAGCGGAAGGGCCACTAAGCTCCAAAGACCTTGAAGACAACCGGCGCAAAAAAACCGGATGGTGGGACTGGAAGCCTGCTAAGCAAGCTATAGAAGTGCTCTACTTAGAGGGCGATCTAATGATCTCCTCGCGCAAAAACTTTCAAAAAACTTACGATCTAACTGACCGCATTTTGCCCAAAGACATCAATACTACGACCCCCTCTGCAAAAGAATGGGCAACACACTTGGTCAAAGAACAATTTGCAAGTCATGGCATCGTGCAACTAAAGAACTTTGCCTATGGAAGGCGAGACCCTCAATTACGTACAGAAATTAAGACGCAAATCGATGCAAAACTCGCCCGCAAAGAGCTTGTGCAAATGATGCTACCCAACGGCGAACAATATTTGGCGCCCATAGATTTTATGGATAGACCGCTGCCCAAAGCGGACCCGAATTTAAAGATCCTTTCGCCTTTTGATAACTTAACCATTCAGCGCAAACGCCTCATCGACATCTTTGCCTTCGACTATCAAATTGAATGCTATGTACCCGCAGCGAAACGCCGCTACGGTTACTTCTCACTGCCACTTCTATACAAAGACCAAATGGTGGGCAGAATTGACTGTAAAGCTTTACGAGCAGAGCAAACCCTGCGCGTAAATGCTGCATTTATCGAGGCTGAATCAAAAGCACAAAAACAGGTCTGCCGCGCATTAGCTCAAGCATTGAAGAAGTTTGCTGTGTTTCAAGGTTGCAACGAAGTATTGATCGAAAACGTAGTACCTCAAAGTTGCGCGTCCTGGTTACAACAGGCTTTGTAAAGTCGGATCATTTACATCACCGCTTTTAGAGCAAAACTAGACCCCATCTGATTCAGATCCAGTCGACCCAGCAGAAAATCTGCCCTTGATTGTAAGTTTTTGCAGTTATCGACACATTCCACAGATATACTGCCGCGCTATTAATTTGGCCCGCACTCGACAAATATGACGCTACTTCGCTGTGACAACCTAAATATCCATTTTGGTGACTACCCACTACTGACCGATGCCAATTTCTCAATTGAGCCCGGTGAGCGTGTGTGCCTCATTGGTCGCAACGGAGCAGGCAAATCAACTTTATTGAAAATCATCCTCGGCGACGTGCCACCCGACAGCGGTGTTATGCACCGCCGCGAAAATTTGACCGTCAGCGTGCTCGAACAGCAACTGCCTGCAGCAGAAAATTTAACCGTATTAGAAGTGGTTCAACAGGGCCTTGGTGAACTCATTGAACTGATCGAGCGTTTCAGCGAAATCAGCGCCACAGCGGTCACCAATAAAGACCTAGAAGAACTCGAGACCATGCAATCGAGGATCGACACCCTCGGCGGGTGGCAACCTGAACAACAGGTAGATGCAATTATCACCCAACTCGGCTTACCGCGAGATTCCTATATGTCGGAGTTATCTGGTGGATGGCGACGCAGAGTAGCATTGGCTCGAGCACTGGTATGTAAACCAGACTTATTGCTTTTAGACGAACCCACCAACCATTTAGATATATCAACTATCGAATGGCTAGAACACGAAGTGCGCGGCTACCAAGGCAGCGTTATATTCATCACTCACGACCGTGCATTTTTGCAGCGTTTAGCCACCCGAATTGTAGAAATCGATCGCGGGCAAATAATTTCTTGGCCTGGAGATTACAACAACTACCTGCAACTCAAAGAACAAGCCAACGAAGAAGAGGAAACACGCAACGCCCTGTTCGACAAGCGCCTGGCCCAAGAAGAAACATGGATTAGACAAGGCATTAAAGCGCGACGAACTCGCAACGAAGGCAGAGTACGTGCACTGGAAGCCATGCGTCGAGAACGCAGCAAACGTCTAAATCAGCAGGGCAAAGCTAAGATAGAAATTTCCAGCGCAGATGGTTCAGGCAAAAAAGTCATTGAAGCAAAGAACGTTACCCACGGTTATGGCGGCAACGAACTACTACAAGATTTCAACTTACGCGTTATGCGCGGTGATCGTATTGGCATCATTGGCAACAATGGCGTTGGTAAATCAACGCTACTGAAAATACTTTTGGGTCAGCTGACTCCTGACACCGGCAGTTCCAAAGTCGGCACCAACCTAACCATCGGTTACTTCGACCAAGTGCGACAAGAACTGGAATGGGACAAAAGCGTTGCTTGGAATGTAGGCGAAGGTAAAGACAATATCACCATAAATGGCGTAGACCGTCATGTAGTAGGTTATCTAAAGAACTTCCTCTTCACCCCTGCCCGCGCCATGACACCAGTCAGCCGCTTATCTGGTGGCGAGTGCAACAGAGTTCTGTTGGCTAAACTATTTACTCAGTCGAATAACTTTTTAGTCTTGGACGAGCCCACCAACGACCTTGACATAGAAATGTTGGAAGTCTTGGAAGAAAAATTGGTTGAATACGACGGCACCCTGATTATCGTCAGTCACGACCGTGACTTTATGGATAACGTAGTGACCAGTACCCTGGTCTTTGAAGGCGACGGCAATGTGGTGGAATATCAAGGCGGCTACAGTGATTGGGCAGCACGCGGCAAGTCACTCAACATTAACGACACACCGGACATACCCGACCAACCGGAATTATCTGAGGCCACGACTACGTCTAGCAGCCAGCCCACTGCGCCTAAAAGCAAAGTAAAACTTAGCTATAAATTACAACGCGAACTTGACCAGTTGCCCAAGACAATCGAAGAGTTGGAGCAAAAACTGGAGGCCCTGCAAACGGCTATGGCTGACCCGAGTTTTTACGACAAACCCTTTAGTGAGACAGAGCCACTATTAAGCGAGGTTGCACAAGTTCAGGCCGACCTAGAAGCCGCAACCGAGCGGTGGATTGAACTAGAAGAAATGACTGGCTAAATGCCGGTCACCATTTAAAACAGACTCCAGCATTAGACCTTAAGCGTACCCTCTCAACCGCTGAGCATCTGTTCGGTCACTTGGACACAACTGCCATAGTGACTTTGCAGCATTAGTACGTCGTCTTGACGATAAAGCAGTAGACCATCCAAAAAATCCACCGGTGCTGCAGATAACGATTCCAAACCGGCACCGTGGCGCACGGTATAAACGGTCATATCATGGGTCACACACAAGTCCAATTGCTTTACGCCAGCCTCCGTGGGCTCAGCGTCTAACTTACCCAGCATCACCTCCAAAACCATAGCCACGGCTTGTCGCGGGCGCATCATGACGTCTGGGGCAATCTCGCCGTCAAACCAAGTTTGAATATAACCGGCCAAACCACCCGCAGAACGCAGACCCTTCCACATACGAATTTGATCCAAGGCATAAAACACTCCAAGCGCTTCCAAAGGTCTAACCTTTGGCAAGCCGGCATCTTCCAAGCCAGAAGTTTGTCCGCGAGCATTCATACCAGTTAATAGACACTCACCGGTCTCTATGCAGCGGTGAGGGGGACTGGCATAGGCACGGCAGTTAATGTCTGGGGACAAATTTTTCCCTAGTTTTTTCGCCAATCCACGACCATGGTCTGTCAGCGGATTTTCAAGGTCGTGTATTCCTCGACGATATTCTCGAGCCGAGTGGCGCATCAGCAGCACCCCGCGTTGCACACCTTGTGCAAATACTTCATTCACCATATCGGCAGTGGCAAGACCATACTGGTCGTGGTGAGTGCTTAGATCATGCTGGTTATTCGACATTTTATTCCGCCTTGGAGATTTGTTCTTACTTCAAAGCGTGTATTACTATCTTAGGTAGAGTGGGAACTCAATTGATATGCTCATTCTAGAGCTAAGCCAAAATGAAAAAGCCTCAGTAGAAGTTAATGATTTGCTGGGCAAAGGAGAAAAACATGGGTCGATTAGAGGGGAAAGTTGCAGTCGTAACAGGAGCAGGCAGAGGGATTGGTCGAGAAATCGCCCTACTAATGGCATCTCAAGGTGCGAAAATTGTCGTAAACGACCTTGGCGGTAATACCGACGGCACAGGTACCGCGATGATCGCCGACGATGTGGTAGCAGAAATCCGCGCAGCAGGTGGCGAAGCCGCCTCAAATACAGACTCAGTGGCCGACGTTGCAGGGGGCGAAGCCTTGACTCAATGCGCATTAGATAATTTTGGCGGCATGGATATATTGGTCAACAACGCTGGCATTTTGCGCGATAGAACCATCTTTAAAATGAGTGAGGCCGATTGGGACGCAGTTATAGCTGTGCATCTAAAGGGTCACTACTGCTGCACACGCCCGTTTGCAAATTACATCAGAGCAGAGAATCGTACCGGTTGCAGAATCATCAACTTCTCCAGCGTATCTGGGCTATTTGGTAACTTTGGCCAAGCAAACTATGCGGCAGCGAAAGCCGGTATTGCAGGATTTTCAAGGGTTATGGCACTAGAGCTCGCCAAGTACGGCTGCACCAGTAACACCATTTCACCAGGCGCGTTAACTCGCATGACTATTCCGCTGCGTGAAAATCGCGGCGAAAAAGTGGAAGAAGATGATATGGCCTCAGGTGGCCCTCAGCATATTGCACCCATCTGTGCATGGATCGCTGGCGAAGAAGCTGCAGGCATTACGGGAGAGATATTCCATACCGGTCGTGGTGGGGTTTCGATAATGCAGCAGCCCAAAATCATCAAACAATTTCAAAAGAAAACTGGCGTTTGGAGCATGAGCGAATTGGATGAAATTGTGCCTGACTTGGTAGCGGCGAAAAAAGCTAACGCAATTGCTGCAAACATAAGCGCAGAGCCCATTGAAGTCTGAGGCGGTTCATCAAAAGATGCTAAAACTGCGTCTAATTAGCAGCATTGCTTGGGGCAAGGTCGCCCAGCAAGTGGCACGCCGCATTGGATAAAGATCCTGTACTCATAGCTGGCGGGGGCATTGGTGGTGTTACAACCGCTCTTGCACTGGCTCAGCGGCAAATACCCGTAATCTTGTTTGAACAGGCTCAGGAGTTTTCTGATGTTGGTGCGGGTATCCAGCTGAGCCCAAACTGCTCGCGAGTATTACGCTCTCTAGGTCTGAGTCAAGAATTAGCGGATCAGGGCTTCCTGCCGCAATATACCCAGTTCAGACATTGGCATAACGGCAAAATTATTTCCGAAACTAGTCTGGGTAAAGCCGCAGAGCAAGCCTTTGGCGCACCCTACTATCACTTCCATCGCAGCGACCTGCTCAACCTGTTGGTAGATGCCGCCAAAACACACCCCCTAATCCAGCTAAATCTTGGCTGCCGCATAGACTCTATCGAGCAAAGTGAAGACGGTGTCAGCGTTTTAGTCAACAAAGCCACTTACTCCGGCGGCTGCCTCATCGGAGCTGACGGTATTCATTCGAAAGTCAGAGAAACCCTTTTCGGTTCAGCATCACCAACATTTACCGGGAATGTGGCCTGGCGCGCACTAGTACCCACCAGTAGCTTACCCAAAGGCCTTATTCAACCTGCCGCAACAGCTTGGTGGGGACCAGGAAAACATTTCGTTCACTACTATGTGCGCGGCGGCACCATGGTCAACTGCGTATGCGTTGTAGAATCTAATGATTGGCAGGAAGAGTCTTGGAGCATTAAAGGCGACTTCACCGCCTTAGCCGCAGAATTTGCGGACTGGCACCCCACCATAAACACCCTGTTAGCAAATGTGGACAAAGGTGGCCTCTTTAAGTGGGGACTATTTGACCGTCCACCGTTGCCCCAATGGAGTGTTGGAAAAATTACCCTGCTAGGCGATGCCTGCCACCCTACGCTACCTTTTATGGCACAGGGCGCGGCCATGGCCATTGAAGACGCGGCAGTAATAGCCAAATGTTTACATCAGACAGAAAATCCAACAGCTGCATTTTTGCAGTATGAAAAACTACGCAAGAAGCGCACAGCCATGATTCAACAATTATCCAGGCGTAATGCAAAGGTTTTTCACCTTAAAGGCATTGCTGCTTGGGCACGTAATAGAGCCGCAAAACGAGCAGGTGGCAGCACTATGAATAAATTGTATGGTTACGATGCACTCAGCGTTGTTATAAACAGTAAAAAAGCAGGTCAAAAAGTGAAAGAACAGTCAAAGGAAGACCAAAGGAAGACCAATGAAAGAGCAAACTAACCCAAACAAAGTGGAAGGACTCCATCACTTGGCCATCTGTACATCGGACATGAAGGGTCAAATAGAATTCTTCACTGATAAAATGGGCATGCAGTTACAGGCACTGTACTGGATGCACGGCGTGGAAAACACGTGGCACGGCTTTTTACGACTGAACGATGAAAGCTCACTAGCCTTTGTCTCCAATCCAGACATACCAAATATTCCAACACAGCTGGGTACCACTCACGCGGGTAATCCGGGTGCCAACTCTGCAGCGGGCACGATGCAACACTTGGCCTTCAAGGTAGAAAATCACCAAGAGCTTATGGCCATGCGTGACCGTCTGCGCTCGAAAGGTGTGCCTGTGCTTGGGCCGCTAGATCACGGCATGTGCGTAAGCATGTACTTTGCAGGCCTAGAAAACTTGTCTTTGGAGCTTTCTTATTCGGCAGAACCAATTAACAACGAGCTTTGGATTGACCCAGAGGTCGTAGATCTAGCCGGCATTTCTAAGGAAGAGCTGGACCGCTACAAAAATCCTAGCGCCTTCGCTGACAGCCAAGGCAGTATTGCGCAACCTGCCATAAACGATTCTACAGGTCCGCACATGAGCAACTACCCTCCAGGGGTCTATGAGCAGTCAATGCAAATACCCGATGCAATAGCCTTGAACATGGTGGAAAGTAATCCGCCGGTAAAACCCTAGGCCATGCCCACCAGGCAACAGAATAAAGTATTGGTTAGAAATCGCATTATCGAAGCCAGCCAATCGTTGTTAGCCAGCCAAAGTATCCAAGCAATTTCTAGCAGGCAAATTGCTGCCGAAGCAGGCATCAGCTATCAATCGCTATATAACCATTACCCAACCCAGGGACAAATTTACGCTGACGCGCTGAGAGAGGGGGCAAAGCCATTAAGCGCGCAGTTAGATCTAGTAGTAAAAAACTACGAAGCTGACCTACTTCAGGCATTCGGGGTAATCGACACTCTCCGCTTAGATCACTTGGAGAATTCCGGCATGGCAACCTGGCAATTTGTCGCCAACAATATGTACGCTAACTTAGACAGTGGTGCGCACAATCAAGAAACAGAAGAAGCCTCACTGATCAGAATACTAGATCCACGCATCTACGAGAGAACCCACGGACTGCTGCAGATGGCCCAAGGTATGGGTCATTTACGCGAGCAATTAGACCTGCAGTTAGTCGCCTACACGCTGATTTGTCTTAGCGACTATGCACTGGGACGATACCTAAAGTTCCAAAAAGTCAGTAAGCGTTCGGTTTTGCAAACCAGCCAAGAACAATACGGACTGCTCCTAGCTGATCTTAGCTCAAACTAGTGCCGACAATTTTCTCAAACTGTCGAGTAAACCTGCTATCGCCGCGGCCTAAAAGAAACAATGTTTTCACCTGAAACTACTTCTTGCTTTGGCTGAACAAGTATTTCCCAAGTAACAGCATTATCGTTTTCACGAAAGAAACCACGACAACCAATACCTGTATCTACATGAAACAATGCCACGGTACCTGACTGAGTTTGCGCCTCGTTCCACACCAAAGCCAAATTTGGCTCACTCTCAAGTTTTGCGATACCGTCCAATGCTGCTTTGAGGATTCGCGCATCTATTACGTAGGTACCAACATCGTTAGGCGCAATACGAATTGAAATCGGACCTTGGCCGCCACCAGACACATCACCAGTTATCGTAAAGCCGTCATCATCATCGACAATCTTTAGTGCTAGCTCGAGGCCTACGCCCAATGTCGCACCGTCAACTAAAATACTACCTTTGCCTATCCAATCGCCTCGTTTAAGAATCAATGCCGTCTCCGTTAAAATACTTGTTTCGTTTTGGGATTTTTAGCCGCCCTGTGGCTGTATGCGTTAATGCGTGGCCTGTATCTGCAACACCGGGCCAATAACCTGATAACAGCGCGCGTCCTTATTCCGAGCACTATTCACCCAGGTTGAAACCGGATTGCCATTCAGGGGAACAGGCAACTTAGAGGCAAATAATGGTTCAAGCTGCACGGTGGGAATGCTCATATCTAGCCAAGATTTAGCCTGTTCTACCGTCAAAAATATAGGCTGACGATGATGAATTGCCTGCATTTCTTCATGGGCAGCAGTAGTTAAAAGAGTAAAACTTAGAAGGCTGGCGACTTCTCCAGCACCTCCTCTTGGTGACCAACTATCCCACAACCCAGCAAGTAGCAGAGGTTGTTCCTGCTGCCCTTGAATTAGGTAAGGTACTTTTTGTCCCTGCTGGCGGCACCATTCATAGAAGCCACTCACTGGAACAACGCAGCGCCTATTTGCATACGGCCCGCGAAAAGCAGGACTAGACCCAGCAGTTTCCGACTTTGCATTAAACATACTGTATTGGGTACTCGGCTCTCTTGCCCAAGAGGGAGTTAACCACCAACGCATTGGAGTGATTTGTACTTCACCCGAATCGTTTGTATGCAAAACAGGAATACTCTCAGTGGGTGCTGCATTGAAATTGTCTTCGCCAGGATAAATTTCATTAAGAAACTCCAGCAACATCTGGGTTAACTCACCGGCTTTAATATTGAGACGTCCGCACATAGCTAGCTTTGATGTTTACCCAATGCCCAGCCAGTTTCTTGCAAATGGCTTTCACCAAAGGCAATAGGTACGTCTTCTAATGCTGTAGCCACAGTGTCATTCCAACGATTAAGAAAACCAAAGGTGGAAATCACCGCCACTATTTGCGCGATTTGCCGGTGACTAAAATGCGCTTTCAATGCATCGAAATGACTTTGCTCCGCACCATTAGGCACCTGCCCTGCTGCCAAAGCCAAACCTACCACCGCACGCTCGGCGTCACTGAAACAATCCGCCTCAGCATAATTAAGCACCTGCAAAAGCTTCTCACCTTGAGCGTCGGGTTCGTCACTCATACGTTTACTGTTGTGTCCGGTATGCGCTTGGCAATAAATACACCCCGCGCTGACGCTGACAGTGAACGCGATAAGTTGCAGTAATGCCGGCGGCAGATTTTCTTCAGGGGTATTTTGCTCCGGCACCACCTTGAGCATGTTTTCTAACAGCGCCTTCGTATCACCGCCCATTACCGTGCCAAATAATATTGAAAAAGCTACCGGCAGCTGACGCATGTGGGCCATTGTACGCATGCTATTAGGTACAAAACCCATAGTCGCCTCGGACATCGCCATTACTGGTTTCAATTCTTCTAACTCATCAAAATCTAACGGCGGGATATGTGCCACGTTGCATCTCCTGATTATTTTACGACAGCTACCTAATAGCGTTAATCTTGGCGGTAAAGGGCTAGCTGTACAACTAGTTGGCACAATTCATCCCAAAAGCATAAGAAAAACCCTAGCGCATAACAGTAAATTACGGCGCAATTGCTCAACAAATTGCCGTACCATCTACACCTCGACTAGGGCCCACTGCACATGGTGGGACCGACACCTCTAGAGCATATCTTGGTAGTTTAATAATGACCCGAACCAATGCCGTTTCAGGCCCTGCAAATCCTCCAAAAGCACAGCGCCGCCCGCAAACTTTTGCCCTACACAACTATGTTGTAGAGGATCCCTATGCGTGGCTCAAGGACCCTGAATACCCCAAAGTCAATGACAGCGAAATTCTGCAATATCTCAATGATGAGAACGCGTACTTTGACGAATTTTTTGCCCCACACAGCGGGTTGGTGAATACCCTCTTCGAAGAGCTCAAGGCGCGCAAGCCAGAACAGGATGAAAGCGTACCCTTTGTCGAAAACAACTTTAGCTATCAATGGCGCTTTGCCAAAGGCGCGCAATATCGCACGTGGTATCGCAGCGAATCTCTAACGCCACTAACTGATCAGAATGTCCAATGGCAAACACTATTGGACGAGAACACCCTTGCTGAAGGTCATGAGTACTTCCGCTTGGGTGCACTGTCTGTGAGTCCGGATGGACAGAAGCTAGCCTACAGTGTGGATACCAATGGCAGTGAGCGTTACCAGCTACACACAATACAGATAGCTAGTGGCGAGGCCCTGACAAAGAGTATTGAAAACTGCGCAGGTGAACCGGTATGGAACGCGAATAGTGATGGCTTTATTTATCTAATCGTCAACGATCAATGGCGGCCCAATAAGGCACTGATGCGCAACTTGCACACCGCTGACCCAGCGGCAGATGACGCTGTAGTGTTTGAAGAAACTGATGAGTCGTTTTTCCTCAGTGCAGATTTAAGTCAAAGCCAGCAATTAGTGTTCTTACACTCTGGTGATCATGTCACTACAGAAGTTAGGTACGTGCCTAGAACCAACCTACTGGCTACACCGCAGCTCATCAGCCAACGCTCAACTGCCCACGAATATTATGCAGATCATCAAGGAGACGACGCTCAATCGGGCCGACTGTTGATCAGAAGCAATCTACGTCAGGCTAACTTTGATTTGTATCAACTGGCACTTGACGACTCAGCTGGCAAGCCGTCAACCCGACTAGATCCTGCCAATTGGCAAAACATCCTTGCTGGCGACGAGCGCACATATCTAACAAATCACTTGGTATTTAGAGAGCATCTATTTGTTGAGGCAAGAATAGACGGTCTAGACCAAATGATGGTGGTGGCGCAAAACGGCGAAAGTCATCTCATCGAAATGCCCGAAGAATCTTACTCTTTGGGTTTTGGTACCAACGCAGACTACGGCGCAAAATTCTTACGCCTGGGCTATACGTCTATGGTTACACCAAATACCGTTTACGATTACGACTTAGAAACTAGAGTTTTACAACAACGCAAAGTGCAGCAGGTACCCGGCGGATATGAGGCGAAAAATTTCGTTACACGTCGGCTAATGGCCACTGCCCGTGATGGCACTCAAGTGCCAATAAGTTTGGTGCAGCGCCACGACACGCCCGTGGACGGCAGTGCGCCACTCTATCTTTATGGCTACGGTGCCTACGGCCATGCAATTCCACCAGCATTCTCCAGCAATATTATTTCCTTACTCGATAGAGGCTTTACCTTTGCCATCGCACATATTCGGGGCGGCGATGATTTGGGTTATCACTGGTATACCCAAGGTAAACTAGAACAGCGCACCAATACGTTCAACGACTTTGTCGATTGCGCAAAACACTTGATAGAAACCCGGTATGTAGCCCCAGGGCGTATTGCCATTGGTGGCGGCAGCGCAGGGGGCGAGCTAATGGGTGCAGTTGTTAATCAGGCCCCAGAGCTTTTTGGTAGCGTGGCCGCCCACGTACCTTTTGTGGATGTACTTAATACCATGCTTGACGCAGACCTGCCGCTCACACCAATGGAATGGCCAGAATGGGGTAATCCAATTGACGACGCCGAGGCATTCTCATTTATTCAATCTTACTCACCCTATGATCAGGTCAGTGCCCAAGACTACCCCCCAATCATGGTCACTGCGGGATTAAACGACCCCAGAGTGACCTATTGGGAACCAGCAAAATGGGTCGCTAAGCTGCGTCACGTTAAGACTAACGAAAACGTATTGGTGTTAAAAACCAATATGGGCGCAGGCCATGGCGGTCAATCGGGTCGCTTCACCGCGCTAAAGGAATTGGCTGAAGAGTACGCTTTCTTTTTGCTGACCCTAGGAATAGAAAACAAGCCAGAGGCACCCGAATAATCATCAGTTGGGGGGATATGCTAGGAGAGTTGATCTCTTAGTTGCTGCCGAAACTCTGGCGCGGCAATATCGATCAAAGCTTGCGCTCTTGCCCTGTTAGGCAGATTTTTCAAGTGCGCTGCTCCGAACTCAGTAACCACTATGTCAACATCTGTACGCAAGGCAGTAACCATTTCAACCTTCGGCACGATACGCGAAACACTACCGCCCCTTGCAGTTGCATTCATGGCGACAATGGAGCGACCGCCTTTAGATGACTTCGCGGCACGCATAAAATCAACAGAACCGCCGGTGCCGGAAATCTGCCGACCTCCTGCCACCTCTGCATTCACTTGACCAAATAAGTCCACTTCTACAGCAGAGTTAATAGAAACAAAATTTTCTAACTGGCTAATAACCTGCACTTCGTGAGTGTAATCCGCACCACGAAAACACACGTCGCCAGAACGACTAAGCCAGTCAATTAAGCCAGCACTACCCAACGCCATGCCGGTGATGTGCTGGTTTCTATCAATGGCTTTTACTGCGCCTGTGATGTTCCCGGCTTGAATAAGCGCCATGCCGCCGTCATCAATCAGACCACCATGCAAACCTAGGTCATTTTTATCTTTTAGCTGAGCGAGTATGGCCGCAGGAATGGCGCCTATGCCTGTTTGCAAACAATCACCATCCGCTACCAACTGAGCGACCAAAGCGCCAATCTTCAGCGCAGCGTCATCAATCTTCGGTGTAGGCATTGCCGTCAAAGACCTGTCGCTATTAAACAAATAGTCGATCTGTGTTGGATCAACTTGAGTGGCGGTAGTCGGCGCTACAAAAGCAGAATTTAACTCTGCAATAATGACCTTTGCAGACTGCATGACGCCCGCATGAAAATCTACATTCGGCCCTAGCCGCAGCACTCCGTTGGCATCTTTGGCAACCTGAAGTAGATATACGTCCACGTTGTGCGTCAGGTAATCAAATACAGCGCGCATCTGCATAGGCAGATAATTCACCCGCGACTGATCAGCTTTCGCAAGCGTTGCAGTCATAAAAAATGTCGTCAACGATGTCGTGGTATTCCAAGCGGTAAAATCTGTCGCGTTCAATCCAGGCAGCGGGAACTGAATAAATTCCAAATTTTCTGGCAACTCAATTGTCGCTAACGCATTTAACAGACCCGTGGGTTCGTTACTGCTGCCCGCTACATAAATACGTTGACCCGGCTGAATAAGCCGTGCCATTTCTTGTGCAAAATTGGACATATATTTTCTTATTACTGTTTCACTTCACTTGCCCCGACGCAGGACAAGAATATAGCTGTAGGCACCTAGGTAATAGGCTGGCGGAAACCACATAGGCCAGAGTGTGACAAATGTATTTGTACCCAGTGCAATGCCCATATAACCATGCCTAACCAAAACAAAGCCAAACGCCATGAGCACCCCCGCTACGAGGGCTATTGAAAGGCCCTGCTGAGGTGAGAAGAGCATACAAACGAATCCACCACACATACCGCCGAGCCACACCGGACCCAAAAGAGCCAGCATAGTCGGTAAACCTGAGAACAGATCCGTAGTGATAGTCCAAACAAACAGACCCAAAGACAATGCCACGCCGGTACGTAAAAATAACAACAATGTCAGCACACAATGCCCCTAAGGTTAACTGTGACTATAGTAAACGCATTTTGTCCCCAGCCATACTGATGACTATATTCCCTGGCATTTTTGTTCGCCCTCATAAGGGTTATGGCGCTACACTAACTTCAAGACATCACTATGATCCCTCAATTTTCAGTCCATCTGGCAGTAGGGTTTGCAGCAAAGGACAGTAAATTGATTATCTATAGTCACCCTGAGTACCAAAACCACCAAGTAACAGCCGGTCACGCCGAATGCCCGGAGCGACTCAACCATCTACTCGCGCACTGGGACAATATAGGGCTTAGCCAAGATCTAAACTTTGCAACACCTAGTGAAGCATCTCCCGCTAGGCTACTAGCCGTGCACCCCAAAGCACACTTGGATTTTATTCAACAGATGTCACCTGAAGAAGGTGTTGTACCCTTGGACCCGGACACGTGGCTGGGGCCAAAAAGTCGCAACGCAGCCATCCTCGCTGCCGGTGCGCTATGCAGTGGTGTAGACGCTGTATTAGCCAATGAAGATTCTCGAGTATTTTGCGCGGTTAGGCCTCCTGGCCATCACGCAGAAATAGACAGCGCCATGGGGTTTTGTATCTTCAATAGTGTAGCAATAGGTGCAGTTGCGGCATTAGAACACCCAGAAATAGAACGGGTGGCTATTCTCGATTTCGACGTCCACCATGGCAACGGCACTGTAGACATATTTAAAGACCGCCCAGAAGTACTAGTCTGCTCCAGCTTCCAACACCCCTTTTACCCAAATCGCCATGCAGATACCGATAGAGCAAATATCGTTAATACGCCTCTGTCTGAAGGCAGCAATGGCAGCGACTTCAGACGGGCTATTGAAACAAGTTGGCTACCCGCGCTAGAACAGCACAAACCTGATCTCATATTTGTTTCCGCTGGCTTCGATGCACACCAACTGGATCCACTAGCAGGTTTAAACTTACTTGAAGAAGACTTTATTTGGATCACCAATCTTATTACTGCAACCGCAAACCAGTATTCACAGGGGCGAGTTATATCCACACTAGAAGGTGGTTATCATCTTGACGCATTAGCCAACAGTGCCACAGCACATATCTTGGCGTTGAGTAACTAACCGAAAAACTCCCGAACACCCCCCTCATCAACACCCTCTGAAGAATTTTTTCTACCGCTGATCTAGTCAAGTTGGCCATTCTCTAACTGAAATTCCTAATCTTAGCGTCTCAACTTTTAGAGGACAGGAGACCACTTGTGAACAAAACTATTTCCGCAGTACTCATCACCGCCGTTGTACTTTTTCTTTATGGGTTTCTTTATTGGGCAGTAAACCCTCTCCCATATACAGCTCTAAACAAAGTGAAGAATGAACAGGTCACGCAACAAGGCGTCGCTAGACTTTTTCCAGACAGCGGCGCATACCTCATTCCCGGCCCGGGCAGCGAATTTGCAGAAAACTTGGCAAAAGGACCTGCGGTGTTACTGAGTATTGATCACTCACCTAGCGCAGAAGGCGAGCCATTAGATTTATTTATCGGGTTTCTAATCAATCTGGCTTCAGCGTATTTGTTAGCCTTGATTCTCGGCAAAGTCAGCGGCAGAAGTGAACGAATGCAGGTGGCTGTTATAACCGGCGTGTTAGCTACGCTGTTGATCAATGGCAGCGAAGTAGTGTGGTGGCTCCAACCTCTGAATTGGGTGGCGTATCACATGCTGTATTTTGTAATTTACTTTGTCATTGCTGGCGCATTGTTATGTCGCCTGTTACCCGATGGCAACCCAGCAGCAAAAAGCAGCGAATAAACGAAAAATGCCCGGTAAGGCATACCAACCCTACCGGGCATTTTGCTGAATGTTAGTTACACACGACCTAACGCTTGTCCCCCACCATCGCAATACAAACGCTCGCCGGTTAAGTACGAATTTTGCTCACCAACCAAGAAACGTACAACGTTCGCCACGTCTTCTGGCTGGCACACTCGACCAAAGGGCATGCTTTCATCTAAGGTGCGAATATCTTCTACGCCTTGTACCGCGTTAATTAAGCGTTGGCCCATATCGGTATCCACTAATCCAGGCGCGACTATGTTGACGCGAATACCGTGAGCACGCTCTTCTTTAGCCAAGGTATAGGCCAAAGCTTCCATCGCTGTCTTACCCATATTGTAGGGCGCACCATGACTGCCTAATGAACGCGTGGCTACACTGGATATCATTATGATATCGCCCCGTTCTTGCTCACGCATTTTGGGAATAACAAGGCCAGCCAAATAATGCGGTCCAAAGGCGTGAGTGGCTATCACCCTGCGCATTTCAGCAGGCTGCGTATCTACTACAGCTTGTCCACGACTGGCTATACCGGCATTGTTGATCAAAATACTAATGCCGCCAAAGTCGGCTTCAATTGCGGCCACCATTTCTGCGTCTTGATCATAGTCATCTACCGATGCCGCATAAGCTTTCGCCGTGCCACCCGCGGCAACAATCTGATCAACCACTTCTTGGGCAGAATCAGCATCGCGACGATAATTGACTGCTACCGTTGCGCCGTCTGCAGCCAACGCTAATGCAATACCGCGACCAACACCACGACCACCGCCTGTGACCAAAGCCACTCTTCCTGCTAATGACATTTTCTCTCCCTATATTTTTTGCTATGTCTAACTGATTTTGCCGCTGAATAGTTACTGCCCTTTAAACTGCGCATCGCGTTTTTGCAAAAATGCGGAAACACCTTCTCGAAAATCTGCAGATTTGCCGGCTTCGTTTTGCAATTGTGCTTCCAGCTCTAACTGTTGTTCATAAGAATTAGACCAGGTCTGCCAGTAGGCTTTGCGAATAAGCGTCAACGAGCGTGGTCCGTTTGCTAAGCGTTGGGCCACTTCCAAAGCGCCTTTGTCTAAGCTGTCACCGTCTTCAAACAGGCGGTTGACCAAACCCCACTCTTGGGCTTGTTCTGCACCTAAACGTTCGGCCAACATGGACAGCTCCATGGCCCGACCCCAGCCAATCATACGGGGCAATAAGAAGGTAGCGCCGCCATCTGGAATTAGACCGATGCGGGCAAAGGCTTGTAAGAAGAAAGCGTTCTTAGAAGCGCAAACAATGTCGCCCATCATGGCAAAACTCATGCCTACGCCCGCTGCGGCTCCGTTAATTGCGGTGACCATTGGCATTTCTAAACCGCGTAGTTCGAACATCAATGGGTGGTAGCTATTGCGAAGGCTAGATCCAGCCTCACCGGATTTGCGATCCGCATCGTCGTCTTGAAGATTTGCACCAGCACAAAATGCGCGGCCGTTGCCACTTAACAAAAGGCAACGTACATCGCTACCCTTAGCTTTAATCTGGGCCACAGCGTCAGCAAAATCTCTAAGCATTTGACCGCCCATGGCGTTCATAACCTCTGGGTGGTTAAACTTTAAAACCGCAACGCGACCGACAAACTCTAGCTGCATTCTTTCCATAGCAAATCTCCCTTTATACTTTTTAAACTATTGCCCAAAAGACTACCTCAAAGACCTGCAATGAGCACGCAAATGGGCTGATTTCACGATGCTGCCTTGCCAACCTTCGGTCCAAAAAAATGCAAATAGCTGACCACCACACCCTTTGCTATGCTTTCTTTATGAGCGATACCAACGAACACACTGCAACAGATGCCACTTCTCGCCGCCATGGTGAGAGCCACAATAAAAGCCATAGTGAGAACCATGGTCATGACCACAGTCACGGCCACGGGCACCACCATCACGGCGGCGACAAAAAGGCGTTAAAGAAGGCGTTCCTGCTCATTTCTACTTTTATGGTCGTGGAATTGGGCGTGGGCATCTGGACCAATGCCTTGGTGCTCATTGCAGACGCGGGGCACATGTTTTTGGATGCCACGGCACTAGGCCTAGCATGGTGGGCAGCGCACATTTCCGAGCGCGGATATGATCAACACTTGTCCTATGGCTATCACCGCTTCCAAGTATTAGCTGCGTTCGTAAATGGCCTGACTTTATTAGCACTTGTGGTGTGGATCAGTGTTGAGGCAACCCTTCGACTATTCTCCCCAGAAGCCATGTTGCCACTCCCCGCACTATTGGTTGCCATCGTCGGGTTTGTCGTTAACCTTATCGCCTTTCGATGGCTTCACAACACCAGCGGTAACACAAATATTCGCAGCGCCGCCCTGCATGTTTTGGGGGATTTACTCGGTTCCACTGCCGCTATTTTGGCATCAACTGCAGTACTTTTGTTTGGTTGGTTGTACGCAGACCCAGTTCTGACACTGCTTATTGTCGTGATCCTGACTAGAGGTGCGTACTACGTGGTCAAAGAGTCCGCGCACATTCTTTTGGAGGGGGTTCCCAACGGGGTCAACCTGAGCGAGATAAAGACCACTCTAGCCAGCGAAGTGTCCGATGTTATTCAGATACATCATGTGCATGCATGGGGGCTAACTGCAGAAAAGCCGCTAATAACCCTGCACGCACTAGTGAATGAAGGGTCGCAAATACAAGTGGTGATAGAAGACATTAAGCGAGTGCTGCGCCAAGTTTACAACATTGAGCATTCAACCATTCAGGTTGAAGTTGGTCCCTGTCCAGATGACCAGCATTAGTTCTAGCCCAAAACTCTAACTGGACCGTTGGCGGCTAAGCTATCTTTGCCTTTACGCGAAAAAAAACCGGTTTAACAGTGCCAGCTATTCGCTAGCCAGCAAGTCCAATGCCCTATCTATCAGAGGCTTCATCGACAAAGCTGTTGTTTCCCAGACTTCATCTTCGCGCTTGCCGCGCCTGTGCAGACTCAAATTCAAGCCACTAATAATGGCAAACTTGTATGCTGCTAACGCCCTGTACCAATTTATATTTTCTACCTCTTGTCCGTAGGCGTTTTGATATAGATCAATAAGAGTATCTGGCGTTAGGAACATAGTGCGTTCGGTATTTTCTACCCAAGCATCTATGTCGCTGAATGTACAAATCCAACCTAGGTCATTCAAAGTTGCACCAACACCAGTGAGCTCCCAATCAATTAATGCAAGAAGCTGTGCATCTTTAGACGCAAATAAATTTGCAGTTTGAAAATCGCCGTGAAAAATACCGATTGGCGCACCCTGAGGTACTGTGTCGAGCAACCTTTGGCGCACTATGGGAACGTCCTTCAACCGCTCTGGTTCTGCTGCTTTGGCGTAGAAACGATCCCAACGAGTAACGTCATCTGCAAAAGGTACTGAGTCACCTAGATAGGAGACCTTACTGATATCAACTTTGTGTACTGCCGCCAAAGAAGACATAGCTTGCCGACCAAACTCATGAATCTGCTCAGCTTTGAGGCTAGAACCCCAATCATCAATCCCAAGGCGCATCACGTCGCCCTCCAACCATGGCACCACAAAGTAAGGACTACCAAACCATTGGGTATCATCCCCGGACCATTTCACTGAACAATGAGGGACATCTGTGTCATCCAGCGCATTAAGCACTGCAACTTGCCGCAGTACATCTGCCGTACCCACCCAGTTCACACCCGGCGGCGGCAAGCGAATAAACCACGAATCTACCTGACCTGCGCAAGCGACACGAAAACCATAGGCAAACCCAGCATGACCGGGCATGGTGATAACTTCCTGTATTTCTACAGGAGAAGGATAGCGTGCCTCACAAAAGGGTTTTAATCGCGCCCTAAGTTCTTCTAACTCCATCCCCGCTCCCAAGATTTATCTGCTAATGCAGGTTCCTAACAACCTACGGTTAACTATATTGCCGTTAGCCCAGCTTAATCGCCAAGCTATTCATTAAGACTGGCCGATTTACTCCGACGCATTTTTATCGAATTGTTCTCGCAGCACCCGTTTCAGGATTTTGCCGCTTGGATTGCGCGGTATTTCGCTAACAAATTCAACAGCCTTGGGCTGTTTAAAGCGAGCCAGTTTGCCCTGACAAAACTCCATAACGTCCCCAGCTGTAAGAGCCTCATCCGTAACCACAACAATAGCTAACGGTGACTCCCCCCAGCGCTCGCTTTGCTGGCCAATAACTGCGGCCTCGCGAATACCCGGGTGTTCGGCTAAAGCACCTTCAATCTCAGCGGGGTAAACATTCTCACCACCACTGATAATCATGTCTTTAATGCGATCTTGAATAGAGACAAATCCCTCTTCATCCATAATCGCGACATCACCGGTATGCAGCCAACCGTCAACAATAGTCTCGGCCGTAGCTTCAGGGCGATTCCAGTACTCTGTCATTATGTGTTCGCCACGGACTAATACTTCACCGGCAACGCCTGCAGGACAATCGTTACCCTGCTCGTCTGCGATACGCACATCAGTATGGAAGAAAGCTTTGCCTGTAGATTCGGGTCGAGCCAATGCGTTCTCCGCATCCATCAAACAAGTTGGGCCACAGGTTTCCGTTAACCCATAAACCTGTTGAATGCCTATATTCATCTCATGGAAAATTTTAGTTAACGCCGGCGGCACCGGTGCAGCACCCGTCATAATCCAGCGCAGCGAGGAATAATCGAAGCGTTCAAAATTAGGTACCTGGAGCATAAAATTGAGCATTGCGGGTACTGCAAGACCGCTGGTGATTTTCTCACGCTCGATAATCTCCCAAGCCTTTACAGGGTCGAACGAACGCATCACAACAGAAGTAACGCCGCTATAAACATTCACTGCCAATGGTGTGAGTGCGCCAACATGGAACATAGGCAAGCAAGCTAAATATCGTTCTGGATCATGATAAACCGCTGTCGCGGCAATACTCAGCAAACCCCAAATAGAGGTATGGTGAGTATGTACAACGCCCTTAGGTAATCCGGTAGTACCTGAGGTGTACATTATGTATAGCATGTCGTGGTCTGCTGCGGTGACCTCCGGCTCGTCACTGGCAGCTGCATCTCTAAAGCCACGATAGCTTTCTGCGAAGTACGCCACATCACCATCGGTGACTTGTAACCACTGTTTAATATCAGTCTTGTCACCACGGCTATGCAGTTCGGCCACCGTATCAACAAATTCATTATCAAATATGAGCCGCGATGTACCGCTGTCCTTGAGAATAAACTCCAGCTCATCTGCCACTAAGCGCCAGTTCAATGGCACAACTACGGCGCCGATTTTCGCCAGAGCGTAATAAGATTCCATGAATTCACTTGAGTTCATGAGCAATAAACCCACCCGCTCACCTTTTTCGACTCCCGCTTCTGCAAAGGCATTAGCAAGCTGATTGCAGCGTGCATTGAGCTCTTTAAAGGTCAACCTTAAGCTCCCGTCGCTTTCAACGTAGGCCTCCCGATGCGGTGAAAGAAAAGCACGCTTACTTAGAAACAGACCTAAATTATTTTTCATTTTGCTCTCGTAGAATGACTCATTTACAGCCTCTATTGTTGACTAAACTATTGTTCAATAACAGAGCTTAAGTACAGTAACTAAGGGCTATTTTTCAGTGGTCAAATGCAAATCATGGAAGCTGATATAGATCTATGAAACGACCATTGGCCAGACTAGTGGTAGTCGGTGTTTGCAACATTCTCAGGCATAGTGGATGTACCTAAAAACAATGGGTGTTAGTTATGCAATCTAGAATCAGCATGATTTCTCTTGGTGTGATGGACCTAGAAGCTTCTATTAAATTCTATGCCGACGGCTTAGGCCTACCGCGTTTGGCACCCTTTAACGACGAAGTTGCATTTTTCGAACTAAACGGCACTTGGCTGTCTCTCTATCCTTGGGACAAGCTGGCGGAGGATGCACAAGTATCTAGTCAGGGTAGTGGCTTTCGCGGAATAGCCCTAGCGCATAATGTCAGCAGCAAACAACAGGTAGACGCTCTGATTGAACAAGCTGTGAGCATTGGTGCCAAACTGGTTAAACAACCAGAAATGGTTTTTTGGGGCGGCTATTCCGGATACTTCGCAGATCTAGACGGTCACTTGTGGGAAATACCTTGGAATCCACACATGTGGATTGGTCCTGAAAATCAAGATGTAGAGTAATCGCTCAACTCGCCCAAACTAACCGTAAAATTGCCTGTACGCTGGTAAAACGGGCAGATACATAGGGGTAGACACAGAAAAGCTTTCGTGCAACTCTTATCCATCCTTTTTACCTGTACATTTATCGTCATGACGCTTTCAGGCAATACAAACGACTACTACCGCATAGGTAGTGTCGCATCCTTAACGGGCATAGCCGTTGAGCGCCTGCGTGCGTGGGAAAGACGCTACCAATTCAGTCCTGCCTACAAAGACGGTAAAACTCGCTTTTACAGCAAAGACCAGCTTGAAATACTTAAGAAAATCAAACGCTTAATTGATCAAGGGCAAACCGTATCCAGCGTTATTAACTTAACCGAAGAGCAACTTGACGTTCGCTCGAGCAGTTACGAAAGTATCCCAGAAGCACAAAATTTGGTTGGGCAGTCGCCAAAAATTGGCCTAATCGGTGCCAATCTTTTGCAATTAGAACAAAGAGTTAGCAGCAGTCAGCGTTTAGATATTGTATCTCGCTGGGCAAACTTAGATGCATTTCTCGGCGAACAACTCAGTCCGCCGGGTGAAATGGATGCACCTCAGGTACTGGTTTTACAGCTGCCTGTACTCACAGAACAAGCTATTAGCCAAGCCCAGCAAGCCTTACCCAACGCAAAGATAATCACCCTTTATCAGTTCGCTACGGCCAATCAAATAAGTCGCTGCCAAGAACAGCAGGTTTCTACGCTGAAATGGCCGCTGTCTTGGGCCGAGATAGAATATACCTGCATTAATGAGTTTGGCCTGCCGAGGTTATATGGCGTCAGCGCACCTCGTCGCTTTAGCGACGAGGAGCTGATTGCCATTGCAGCGGAAGATCAGGATCCAAATCAATGCGCTCAGCATTTGGTTGAACAAATACATCAACTCAATGCATTAACGAGCTACCTGCAGACCTGTGCTGGCGAAGAAGAAGTTAAGGGCAGCGCGGATAAACGCGACAACCTAGGCACCCTCGCACAGACTAGAACAGAAACAGCCCAAGCTAGGGCACAACTAGAGACCGCACTAGACACACTAATCAGTGCAGTTTACCAACGATCATCCACTAGACCTCTACAGTCAGAAAATCCTCGTCCGGAAGGCTTATCCACCCACTGATTCCGCCTTCAATTCAAAATATCGGCTAGAAACAGCCAAAACCGTACATAACCTGTACAAAAAGTCTGATTTTGGATCAATATCTCTTGCGATATGCATTTTGTACTGTACAATCTCTTGCATATTCCAGTTTCAGGCGCGCGCTCAACTCAAAACACCCTTCCTTACAGTGTCCTTCTCCCCCGAAGTCGAGTTGCCTTCAGACAATTGGGTCTGACGCGCCTTTTTATTCAAGCCCTCCGAGCCACCCCGAACTCAGTTCGGGGTGAGCTTGTTTCTAAGCGTTCAATCTAATAACTCAAAAATTCCAAAGCAGCTTCAGCACGCAAAGTAATGCCCTGTTTCTGAGCATCTAAATCGACATCGCGATTTTCACCCATGGCTCCGACCAAGTAACGTTTGTAGACACCTTGACCAATGGCGGCCAAGCGCCAATGGGAAAAAGCTCGATAATAGTTAATCTCAGACAGATCACGCCCAGAAGCCTTAGCATAGAGGTCAGACAAGGTTTCTCGGCTACAAAAACCACCGGCGGCAGTGGGCACAACATCTTCTTCACCCTCACCCGGCAGCACCCAAGAATTAAGTAAATATCCTACATCAGCCAAAGGGTCACCCAAGGTGCAAAGCTCCCAATCCAATACCGCGGCCACCTTACCCCCACCTACTATCATATTGCCCAGCCGATAATCACCGTGAACAATAGTAGCTCCTACCTGCTCTGGCATACGCTCGGCAAGCAGACGCGTACTTTCGTCCATAGCCGGCACTTGATGGGTCTCAGTGGCGGCCCATTGCTTGGACCAACGATTCATCTGGCGCTGCAGGTAAGCTTCTTTACGGCCTAAATCACCCAAGCCTACTTGGTCAGGATCCATATTATGCAGAGCCGCGAGCACTTCTATAACGCTTGCACCGAGGGTAGCCCGCTCACTATCAGGAATTACCTGGGTAACCTCAGCATCATGCAAAACTGGTCCGCTAACGTACTCCATTACATAGAAGGGTGCGTCGTTCACTGAAACATCTGTACACAGACCAATCGTCTGCGCCACAGGCACTGAAGAATTACTCAATGCAGAAATAATCTTATGTTCTCGGCCCATATCATGAGCACTTTCAAGAACGTGGCCTAACGGAGGGCGGCGCAGTACATAAACGCATCCCTGAGCATCTTTCACGCCGTAGGTAAGATTCGAGTGCCCACCCGCTATCAAGTCAAATTCCAAAGGCAGAGCCAAATCTGCAATATGCGCTTGCATCCAGGCCGTAACTGCCGCCACATTTATACCCTGAATATCTCCTGCAATTGCTCCAGCCATCTCGCTCTCCCGCTTTAATTATCTTTACTCAAATATTCCACATCACAAAAGCAACACGCACTTTTGCCCTGAAGCTGCTAACGCAACCCAGCGCTAGAATAATACCCATATCTGAATCAATTGTAGGTATTTGTGAGAAATGCTTTATCGCCCTTCATAGATTTTTCGCAAATGTGTACAGTGCACTGATGAGTTTCTTTATCGGCGTTAGTTTTTTCTTTCAGGGTTTGGCGCTAGCCAACAAGCCACGTTTACGCCGTTTCTTTTGGATTCCTGCGGGCATAGGCCTGTCACTTACGGTAGTAACCCTGTACTTCTTTGGCGCGAGCATCATTTCCGCAGCCACACCGGACCTACCGACTTGGTTACAGTGGCTAGAATGGATAATCGTACCCGCACTACTTCTACTACTTGCGCTGATATCCGCATGGTCAGTTAGCTTTATAACTATCATCGTCGCCTCACCGCTATTCGGCAGACTAGCAACGGCAGTCGAGAGCGAGATTGCGCAGGCCGGCCCAACGAACGTGAAAAATTCCGCTCACACAAATCTCTCCGATACGCTGCAACACCAAGATACGCACCCTCATAACGAAGTTGCCGGATCAATGGCAAACGACCTTGTAAAAGATATTTCTCGGGAACTACGCAAGCTTCGTTACCATTTACCTAGGCTTGCAGGCCTCCTACTCCTTAGTCTAATTCCCGTGGTGAACCTTCTAGCGCCCTTGGTTGGTGGACTTTATAGCGCGTGGATGATGTCGGTGCAGTTCTCAGACTATGCTGCTGACAATCATGAAATGAGTTTTACAGCGTCGCTTGCTCAGCTCAAACGGAATCTGGCCCCATCTATGGGCTTTGGTTTCATGACTAGCTTGGCTATGGCTATTCCTTTGGCGAATTTCTTCTTGCTGCCCGCTGCGGTAGCTGGCGGCACATTGCTGTGGCAGCACAATCAAAAAGGTGAGTAGGATTTGCCCTAGCGCAAACGTGCAAAGGTGCAAAGGTGCAATCTGAGTCCTTGTACAAGCCATTTAAGGGCGTATTATTCAACCCTTAATGGATTTCCGGAGCAGTAATATGTACCGCAGTTTCTTATCTACTTTGTTTTCAACGCCATTGGTTGTGTTAGGTCTGATGTTTAGCATCAATTCCAATGCCGAGAGAATTGATAACTTTGTCTTGCTAGACCACAACGGTGATGCGCAAAACCTTTACTATCACCAAGATGCCAGCGCTATCGTTATCATGATTCAAGGCAACGGCTGTCCTATCGTGCGCAATGCTATTGGCGACTACAAAAAAGTGCGTGATGAATTTGAGTCACAGGGCGCTAAGTTCTTCATGCTCAACTCAAACCTGCAAGATACACGCAGCGCCATTGCCGCTGAAGCAAAAAAGTACAGTATCGACATACCTATTCTGCATGACGAAACACAGCTTATCGGCGAAGCCTTAGACCTCGTGCGGACTGCCGAAGTATTGGTAATTAACCCCAAGACTTGGAACATTGAATATCGTGGCCCTATCAATGACCGCCAAGTTTATGAGCGTCAAAAGCAGGAAGCCTCAGCTCACTATGCCAGCGATGCAATACGCGATGTTATAGCGGGTAACACAGTCGCCGTTGCAAGCCGCGATGCAATTGGTTGCCTAATCAATTTCGCTGAAAAGAATGGTGCCCACGACCAGATAAGTTATACAGATACCATTGCTCCCTTACTGCAAGAAAAGTGCGTGGTTTGTCACACTGAAGGTGGCATTGGCCCTTGGGCGATGTCCAGCTACGAATTAGTGCGGGGCTTTGCTCCCATGATGCGCGAAGTTATTCGCACAAAGCGTATGCCGCCTTGGCACGCGGACCCACACGTAGGCGTATGGAAGAACGATAAGTCACTAAGCGTCGAACAAACCCAAACATTAGTACATTGGATAGAAGCAGGCGCTCCAAGGGGCGAAGGCGAAGACCCATTAAAGGGCCTTTCTATTGCCCAAGTGCAATGGCCTTTGGGCGAGCCTGATCTGATTTTGGATTTGCCCGAATACACTATTCCAGCCTCAGGTGTTGTTGAATATAAGTTCCCAAGACTTGCCAACCCACTAGATACAGGCGTGTGGGTAAAATCAGCCACCGTCATCGCAGGCAATAGAGAAGTAGTGCACCACATTTTGGCTGGATCAATTGATGCCGATGCTTCTGAGGCAAAACGCGATAGCGGCGTTTTTGATAACTACCTAATTGGTTACGCCCCAGGCAATGAGTCTAATATTTTCCCAGCAAAAACTGGCGTATTCATTGCGCCCGGCGGTGAATTCACCTTCCAAATTCACTACACACCCAACGGCCTTGAAACCGTAGATAACTCAAAAATTGGTCTATATTTTCATGACGAGAAGCCAGAGAACTTTTATCGCCAAGATGTAGTAATCAACCCCACTATCAGTATTCCGCCGAATACCGCCCGGCATCCTGAAGTGTCATATTTCGAGTTTGATAAGCCAGCCCTACTGCACGATTTCGTCCCGCACTCACACTACCGAGGCGTGGCTTCTAAGTTTGAACTGATCAAGCCAGACGGCAGCAAGGAACTACTGCTTTCAGTACCTAACTAC
>CAJJDH010000110.1 GCA_905182905.1 marine gamma proteobacterium HTCC2089
TTTTTCTGGTGCCTCTCTTGCGCAGAAACCGCTTACCTTACCGCCGCCAAATATCCAAGCGACCTCGTATATATTGCTTGATGCAACGACCAACAAAATACTTGCCGAAAAAGATCCCGACGAACGCAAAGCACCAGCTAGCTTGACCAAAATAATGACCGGCTACCTTGTTGAGCAAGAAATCAATCTTGGCAGGCTTGGGCTGGAAGAAGAAGTTCAGATCAGTGTAAATGCTTGGCGCACTGGCGGCTCAAAAATGTTTATTCGAGAAGGCACGCGCGTAAAGGTTGATGACCTTTTGAAAGGCGTCATTATTCAGTCGGGTAATGATGCAAGTGTCGCGCTCGCTGAGCATATTGCAGGCAGCGAGTTTGATTTTGCTGGACTCATGAATGAGCAGGCAAAAGCTTTGGGCATGAGCGACAGTAATTTTGAAAATGCTACCGGTCTGCCAGACGATAACCACTATAGTACTGCACGAGATTTGGCGAAACTCACTCGGGCTCTTATTAACGAACATCCTGAGCAATACGAGCTTTATTCTGAGAAGCGCTTCAAATTTAACGATATTGATCAGCCAAATAGAAATAAACTGCTTTGGCGTGACCGGTCTGTTGACGGTGTGAAGACAGGTTATACCCAAGATGCCGGCTATTGTTTGGTGGCTTCGGCAGAGCGTGAAGGCATGCGCCTAATTAGTGTTGTATTGGGTACTAGTAGTGACGAGGCGCGTATGCGCGAGAGCCAAAAACTCTTGTCCTTCGGCTTTCGAAACTTCGATACGCAAACGCTTTATAAGGCGGGTGTAGAGCTTCAAGTTGAACCTGTTTATTACGGCACGTTGGAAAACATAGGCCTTGGAGTGCTCGAAGATGTTTCTGTCACGGTTCCCCGTGGATTTTATAAAGATGTTGTTGCAGAAATCTCAGTTCCTAATCAGTTGGACGCACCACTATCAGCCGGGCAAGTGGTAGGACAGTTGACATTAGTACTGGCCGACGAAGTGATCTATGAAGGCGACTTAGTCACGTTGCTGGAAGTGTCAGAAGCAGGTGCGCTCTCTAGGCTTGGAGATTTTGTATTTCTTCTGTTCGAGTCTATGTTCGGCGATGACTAAAGCCCCAGAAATAGAATTTCCTTGCCGTTATCCGATAAAGGTTATTTGCCGGATGGATGATGGCGTAGCAACCCGTGTAATAGAAACGGTGCGCAAACACGCCCCTGACGTTACACCGGATGATATAACTACTCGGGCTAGCAGTGGCGACAAATTCGTATCGGTACGCATCAACTTGATGGCCCAAGGGCCGGTGCAACTAAAACAGATGTACGACGACCTCATGACAGACGCTGCGGTAAGAATGGTAATTTAGCTCGCAATACGTACTATCTTACTGGTGCTACTCCAAGGCAGCTTTGATCCACGGAACCACAGCTAACTCATGAACAATGTATCTAATACTCATACCTCTGCAAATGCTGACTCAAGCAACAACTTTAGGCAAGTGAAGTTAGTTGACCTTGGCGAAACTTATTATCAGCCCATTTACGCACGTATGCAGGAATTTACCCACTCCCGCACTGCTTTGACCATGGATGAAATTTGGTTGACTGAGCACGTGCCAGTATTTACTCAGGGACAGGCAGGTAAGGCTGAACATCTACTATTTCCGAGTAGTATTCCGGTTGTGCAATCCAATAGAGGCGGCCAAGTTACCTATCATGGGCCAGGTCAAATCACAGCGTATTTGTTGTTGGATTTGCGCCGCCTTGGTTTAGGTGTGCGTGATCTAGTGTCGCGTATAGAGGTGGCTGTTGGCAGTCTTCTTGAAGAATATCAAATCGTCAGCCGACTGCGCGATGATGCGCCAGGGGTCTATATTGATAACGCTAAAATAGCCTCTCTGGGGTTGCGCGTTAGCAAAGGGTGCAGTTACCACGGTTTGAGTTTGAACGTTGATATGGATTTGACGCCATTCAGTCAGATCAACCCCTGTGGGTTAACGGACATCAGTGTGACTCATTTGGCCGACCACTGCGTTGGGGTAGATATTGCGCAAGTAAGGAAAGATCTGTGCCGACACCTGCTCCAACAATTAAGTCTAAGCGAAAGGGTTATGAGCTCGTAGAGCAGACCGGGCAATCCACTGCCTTGCTCAATTTGAGTTTGCGCCATTCCATATATTTGCCGTCAAAGAAAAGGCTATGGCCCACCAAAGTGCTGCCGGTACCTGTAAGCAACTTTATTGCTTCCAACGCCTGACAACTTCCTATGATGCCCACAAGTGGCGCAATAACACCGTTCTCTGAGCAATTAAGTGCAGGGTTGTCTGTGTCTTGTTCGGGATATAAACATTGATAACAAGGCGAGGTTGGATCGTTGGGATCGAATACGGCAATCTGACCCTCCCAACGAATAGCGGCACCTGAGATCAGTGGCGTTTTAGTTTTCCAACAAACTTCATTGATGGCATATCTGCTTGCAAAGTTGTCAGTTGCATCAATTACTAAATCTACGGAAGCAATCTGTTCTTGCAGTTGTGCGTCTTGTAAACGATGTTCAATGACCGTGACCGTTGTTGTGTTATTCAGCTCATTAACGGCGTTAGCTGCGGACCGGGCTTTGTTAATGCCGATATCACTTTGCCCATGGGCAATTTGTCGCTGTAGATTTGAAGCATCCACGAAGTCGTCGTCGACCAATATAAGTTCGCCGACACCAGCCGCGCTTAGGTACATTGCTATGGGTGAGCCTAGGCCACCTAATCCAATTAACAATACCTTAGCTGATAACAGTTGCACTTGGCCCGGGATATCAAAGTCCGGCAACATAATCTGCCGACTGTATCTAAGTAGTTGCTCGTCATTCATAAATATATTGGCCTAAACTGATGCGCTCAATATTAGCTAGGTCTTTATGTGAGGTCACTGCTTGGAAGCCACGTTGTTCTAGTAAATGTCGAACTTGCTCTGCTTGGTCATAGCCATGTTCCACCAGCAACCAACCTTTGTTGTTCAAGTAAGCTGGAGCCTCACTAATGATTTCGCGTAAGTCTGCCAAACCCTTCTCACCGGCGATCAGTGCATGTTGGGGCTCAGCATGTAAATGCTTTAAGTGCGGATCATCGGGGTCAATGTAGGGCGGGTTACTGACAATGATTTGCCAAGTGCCGCCAAGGTTCTTGAACCAATGGCTTTCTTGGAAATTAACTGTAATACCAAGCTGTTCGGCATTTTGTTTAGCTACTTGGAGTGCTTTGGCGGAAACGTCTGTTGCGGTAACTTGTGCGTCTTGGCGTTCACTCGCAATAGCTAAAGCAATTGCACCACTACCGGTACCTAAATCTAATAGTTGGGCATTGCGTTTTAAAAGCGACAACGCGCTTTCAACTAATAGCTCAGTTTCCGGCCTTGGTACCAAAACGTCAGGAGATACGTTAAGACTTAGTCCCCAAAATTCTTGCTCACCAGATAAATAGGCAAAGGGAATATCTTTGCGCAGAGAGCTAGTCCAATAGTCTAATTCTTCTAGTTGGAGGAGTGACAACGCTCGTTCAGGTTGCGCCAATATGCTGGCGCGATTCACGCCTAATATTTGGCACAATGCTAATTCGCAGTCTAAGCGCGGAAGGTCAGTTTGTAGGCCTATCCACTGCCGTGTAGTTACAGCCTGTTCATTAGCTTCTGAATTAAGCTTCGCCACAATTAGTCGTCGGACAGGTTTTGCAATTGGTCCGCTTGATGTTCCTGAATAAGAGGATCAACTATTGCATTGAGTTCGCCCTCAATGACTTCGTCTAACTTGTACAGTGTTAAATTGATGCGGTGATCAGTGACTCTGCCTTGAGGGAAATTGTAGGTGCGAATTCTTTCTGAGCGATCACCAGAGCCAACTAACTGCCGACGATTAGCAGCCTGCTCACTCTGTTGTTTGCTTTGGGCAGCGTCTAATAGTCGCGCCTGCAGGAGTGACATAGCCCTTGCTCTGTTCTTGTGCTGAGAGCGTTCATCCTGACACTCAACCACCGTTCCAGTGGGCAGGTGGGTCAAGCGAATAGCCGAATCAGTTTTGTTAACGTGCTGTCCACCGGCCCCAGATGCTCTAAAGGTATCTTCGCGTAGGTCTTTTTTCTCTATAGCTATAGCGCCGATCTCATCAACCTCAGGCATGATCGCAACTGTACACGCAGATGTATGCACTCGGCCTTGTGATTCTGTTTCAGGCACTCGTTGTACACGGTGAGCGCCGGACTCAAATTTTAATTGGCTGTATACATCCCGCCCTTCAATACGTGAAATTATTTCTTTGTAACCGCCGTGTTCTCCCGGACGCTCATTGAGGACTTCAACTCGCCAGCCGCGGTTTTCGGCAAACTTGTTATACATACGAAACAGGCTGCCTGAAAATAATGCCGCTTCGTCGCCACCGGTGCCGGCACGAATTTCAAGAAACACGTTGGAGTGATCGTTAGGGTCTCTGGGTAGCAGCAGGGTTTGTAACTGCTGCGACAGATTGGAGATTTTCCCCTTACACTCTTGGATATCTGCCTCGGCTAGCTGACGCATCTCCGCGTCATCGTCTTCAAGCAGTATTTGGCTGTCTTCTAGTTCTTCGTTTAATCGCGTTACTTCCTGATAGCACAGTACTACCGGTTCTATTTCTGCAAATTCTTTGGACAGAGCCGTGAATTTTTCACGGTTAGACATTACTTCAGCATCAGAAAGTAAGGCGGATACTTCTTCAAAGCGATCCGTAAGGCTGCCTAATTTAGACATCATGGAGTCGGACAAGGTCATATTTAGTCTTCTAGTTCAGTAGATTGGCTATCAGAAGGCTTGCTCAAGGGCTGAGTCTCTGCCGATACATTACTCTCAGGGAGTGCGTAAATGGTACTTAGGTAACCCAGTAAATCTCGACGATTTTCGGCACTAGCTTCGCGCATGGCGGCAGTAGCTGGGTGGATTAGTTTGTTAGTTAAATTTTGGCTCAGCCGCAAAATTGCTGCTTCAGCGTCACCATCTTTAGCAAGTTCCCGAAGTGCTCTAGCAACCTCTGTCTCGCGGATTTCGTTGGCTTGGGTGCGAAATGAGGTAAGTAGGTCCTTATCTTGTTGCACACGCTTCTCCCTTTGAAAGTCTTTTGCACCCTTCGCCACTATGCTCTCAGCTTCCGAAGCGGCCACTTGGCGTTGCGCAAGGTTTCTCTCGACGATCTCGGTGAGATCATCAATGGTATAAAGATAAGCATCAGGTAGCTCGGCTACTTCAGCCTCAATATCTCTTGGTACCGCTATGTCCACCATGAACATGGGGCGCCGTTTGCGCTTTTTGATAGCAGCTTCCACTGCGCCTTTACCCAACACTGGGAGGCTGCTGCCGGTGGAGGCAATGACGATATCAAACTCGTGCAGTGTCTGGGCTACATCAGTTAATTGGATAGAGTCGGCGTTATATCTCGTTGCCAGCACTTGAGCATTAGCCAAGGTTCTATTGGCGATGGTCATCGCCCCGATATTTTTCGCGGCTAGGTGGTCGGCAACTAAACCAATGGTTTCGCCAGCGCCCAAGAGTAGGGCTTTTTTTGTACCCAGATCAGCAAAGATTTTGCTCGCCATAGATACCGCTGCATATGCGATAGATATCGGATTATTACCAATGCCTGTTTCGCTGCGGATTTGTTTTGCTGTTTTTAAGGTAATTCGAGACAGTAAATTTAGCTCTGGCCCAATGGTTCCACTGCTGCGTGCAATATCGTAAGCAGACTTCACCTGGCCCATTATTTGTGGTTCGCCGAGCATTTGAGAATCTAAACCCGAGGCAACTCTAATAATGTGCTGGGCCGCGTCCTTGTCCCAGTAGCGATAGCTGGCGTTTTCTAGTTCGTCGAGGGTTATGAGCCTTGTCTCTGCAAGCCAGCGCGATATCTCCTCCGCGCTGTTAGGATCGGCGGCACAATAAAACTCGGTCCTATTACAGGTAGAAACAATGGCTACCTCAGAGACACCTGAAATATCCTTGGTCACGGATTTTAATGCGTGGGCGAGCTTTTCCTCAGGAAAGGCAATGCGCTCCCTAAGGTCTAGAGAGGCCGTGCGATAATTTAAACCGTATGCCAATATGCTCATGAATGCGCAAGCGCTGAAAATGACAGCAGATGATAACAGAACGTGGCCTCAGCCATTAGTCTCTTGGCACCGATTTGTGTGTACCTTTTGGACATGCTTGATCGGCTTTAGCGGTTTACACGTTGCGGCAAATACATTGCTGATTTCGAACCTGTATTGGGATGTAACACAAGATGAAAAATGCCACTTTATATAGGCATCGCAATGCCAAAAGCTTGTGTTTGGTGCCGGCGTTTGTCACGTTTTTCCCGCCGCGCCGTTTAGGGTGTTATCTAAGTACTTTTCTGTTATTTCTCAGCGGTTGTGCTTCCATTTCCTCGCCACCTGTATCTTCAACACCTTTACCCAAGGCAATGACCGGCGCGTACACCATTAGTGGCAAAATGATTGTTATTCAATCTAGCGGTCGTAGTAGTGCTCGTTTTCGTTGGTCGGAGCAGGATGGAACCTTTGAAATGGCATTGTGGGGGCCATTGGGTGTAGGGCGTACGATGATTGCTGGGGCCGCTGATTATGCTCAGATAAAGCAGGGCAATGAGCTGCTTGATCAGGGACAGCCTGGGGCAATTATGCAGCGGCAGTTGGGCTGGTCAGCACCCGTGGATGTTTTACCATTTTGGCTCAGAGGTCAGGTGGCGCCAACATCCGCAGCGGCAATGATTAAACAAGACGACCAGGGGCGGCTGCTAAATTTCACCCAAGCCGGGTGGTCTGTGAGCTATGCAAACCATGTGCAAAACGCAGGTCTTTGGAGGCCAAGAAAAATCGATATCAAGGGTCGAGATCTGCAACTGAGATTGATTATTAGCCAGAAACAGCCGAAATGATTACAAACGCCGAAAAACAATGCCCTCCTTGTGCCTTTAGCTGCAAAGGTGTTTGACACTTCGCGGTGCTATCAGGACAATAGCGCGCTTGAAAAATGTGTCGTTGAAGTTGCAGCAGAGTAAAATTTGACTGACCAACTAAGCACTTTATCCGTTCCGATCGCATGCTCGTATAAACTTTGCGTCGGTGAAAGAGCAGGTAAGAGCGCGCAACGCAAAAGAAAAAATGTTCTAAAAGTTCTTGGGGTGTCGCCAAGCGGTAAGGCACCGGGTTTTGATCCCGGCATGCGCAGGTTCGAATCCTGCCACCCCAGCCATTCATAATGCTATTGGTCCGAGCTCACGGTCTTCGCGCAAACACTTGGGGAAAGTGATATGGCTAATTTGATGTTGTTCGCAGGCGGTTCAAACAAGGATTTGTCTGCCAGGGTTGCAAAACAACTACATCTAGATTTGGGCCATGCAGATGTTGGCCGATTTAGCGACGGCGAAGTCACTGTTGAAATACACGAAAACGTTCGCGGTAAAGATGTGTTCTTGCTGCAATCAACTTGCGCGCCTACTAGCGACAACTTGATGGAACTGCTGATTATGGCAGATGCATGCCACAGAGCATCTGCGCACCGTGTTACCGCCGTGGTGCCCTATTTTGGCTACGCTCGCCAAGATCGTCGACCACGTTCGGCGCGTGTAGCGATCAGTGCCAAGGTTGTAGCGGATATGATCAGCACTGTTGGCATAGATAGAATTCTCACAGTAGATTTGCACGCTGACCAAATCCAAGGGTTTTTTAATATCCCTGTAGATAATATTTATGGTTCGCCAGTGTTGGTTGACCACATTCTGGCGCAAAACTACGTTAACCCCATTGTGGTTTCACCAGACGTGGGCGGTGTAGTGAGAGCCAGAGCAATTGCTAAACAAATTGATGATCTTGATTTGGCTATTATTGATAAACGCCGCCCTCAAGCAAATGTGACTGAGGTAATGAATGTTATCGGTGATGTGGAAGGCAAAACCTGCATTATTGTTGACGATATTGTAGATACTGCAGGAACCCTGTGCACTGCTGCAGAAGCACTAAAGGCTGAAGGCGCAAAAGAAGTGGTGTGTTATATCACTCATGCGGTTTTCTCTGGTCCAGCCATAGAGCGTATAGCGGCTTCGAAGCTGGACAGAATGATAGTGACAGATACCATTCCTCTGTCCCCAGAAGCGCAAGCGTGCAGTAAGATTTATCAGTTAAGTTTAGACCGCTTACTCGCCGAATCCATCCGGCGTGTGAGCAACGAAGAATCCATCAGCGCGATGTTTCGATAGCCGAAATACCGCGCATTTGGTGTAAAAGGGTCGGCAGATTGGTCGCAGATCAGCTGACAACGACAATTAAAACTTTGGAGATACAAGATGTCAGATAATATTCAACTGACCGCGGAACTCCGAACAGATGTAGGGAAAGGTGCGAGCCGCCGTCTACGTCGTTTGGAAGATAAAGTACCCGGCATAATCTACGGCGAGGGCAAAGATCCTCAGATGCTTACGCTATCCGCTAATGAAGTGGGCAAGGCTATGCAGCTAGAAGCCTTTTACTCCCAGATCATTGATCTAGATGTTGCGGGTAAGAAGCAGCAGGCGGTAGTGCGTGACATGCAACGTAACCCAGCCAACGAGCGGGTACTGCATATCGACTTTTTACGCATTAGTGCGAATAAGCCTATTAACGTTAGCGTGCCATTACACTTCATCAACGAAGATGCTTGTGTTGGTGTGAAGACCGAAGGCGGTACGCTTACGCATAATATGACAGAGGTTGAAATCACCTGTTTGCCTGCTAACTTGCCAGAATACATTGAGGTCGACATGGCCGAGATAGCGGCAGGCGTATCTGTTCACCTCAGTGATTTGATTATTCCAGAAGGCGTTACAATTGCAGCACTTGCCTTTGGTGAAGATCGCGACGTTCCAGTGGCTAGTGTTACAGCACGCCGTGGTAGTGGTGAAGATGAAGTAATTAGTGACGAGCCAGCCCAGCCACCAGCTGCAGATGATGCAGACGAAGAAGGCGGTGAGGACTAAACTCCCGACCGCTTTGGCTATTAGGACTTTCAGCAATTCGCATAATGTTTATAGCGCGAATTGTTGGAAGGACTATTTACCTTTCAATGTAAGCCTCGGCTGCACTGTGCTAGGTTCTATGTCAGCCCTAGCTCTTTTGGGCCAATCAAATTGACCGCTCTAAAACTCATTGTAGGACTTGGTAATCCCGGCGCTCAGTATGAAAAAACCCGCCATAATGTCGGCGCGGTTTGGGTTCGAGAACTTGCTCAGCGGTTCAATATTCCCCTTGCTCAAGATACTAAGTTTAAAGGCGAAATAGGCCGCGGGCTTGTTGCCGGTGTGGACCTTAGGCTACTTATTCCCAGCACCTTTATGAATTTGAGCGGCGACTCTAGCGGCGCGGTAGCGCGTTTTTTTAAGATAGAACCCGAAGAAATACTGGTTGTTTACGACGAGGTTGCCTTTGAACCCGGTGTCGTAAAGTTAAAGACAGGTGGTGGCGACAACGGCCACAATGGTGTGAAGAGTGTTCGTGCTGGATGCGCTAATCAAGACCAGTTTCATCGGTTGCGTATTGGTGTGGGGCATCCCGGCTCTAAAGATAAAGTAAGCGCATACTTAACACAGCAAACACCCCAGCAAAGTGAGCGCGAGTTAACTGCAGCAGCAGGGCACTTCGCAGACGCTTTGCTTGCGGATATAGTGACGGGCAATTGGCAAAGCGCCATGACCGCATTGCATTCGCCGCCGCCAACGGCAAAAGAGCTACAAGAAAAAGCAGCCAAGGCAGAGCAAAAGGCCCAGCTCAAACGCCAAAGAGACGCAGCTCAAAACCCAGAAAAGAAAGCTGAAAAGAAAACAGAAAAGAGAGCGGAAAATAACTCAGGTGATGCCGATCAAAACGCCTAACTGAGCAGATGTTAGTAACAAAATAGATTTAGTTAAAATTTCTCTAGGAGAATAGTAGTGGGATTTAATTGCGGTATTGTAGGCCTACCCAACGTAGGTAAGTCGACGCTGTTTAATGCGTTAACCAAGGCAGGTATTGATGCGGAAAATTTTCCATTCTGCACAATTGACCCAAATACTGGTGTTGTACCCGTACCGGACCCACGGTTGCTGCAACTAGCAGATATTGTTAAGCCGAAGAAAATTATCCCCACCAGCATGGAGTTTGTAGATATTGCAGGTTTGGTTGCGGGCGCGTCTCAAGGTGAAGGTCTGGGTAATCAATTTCTGGCCCACGTTCGTGAAACTCAGGCACTGGCTCATGTGGTCCGGTGCTTTGAAGACGAAAACGTTGTCCACGTTTCCGGCAAGGTCTCGCCAGCAGACGATATTGAAATCATCAATACAGAATTAGCCCTAGCTGACTTAGACACATTGCAGAAAGTTCACGACAGAATAAGTCGTGTAGCCAGTTCAGGCGATAAAGACGCTAAGGCCTCGCTACTTTTGTTGGATAAGGTTCGAGTTGCATTAGAGGCAGGCGATCCGGTGCGCTCAGTGGAATTTACCGAGGAAGAACATGCAGCCTTGCATGAGTTCCACTTTATTACCGCCAAGCCCATTCTCTATATAGCCAATGTTGCAGAAGACGGATTAGAAAATAATCCGTTGGTAGACATTGTGCGTGGCATTGCAGATGCCGAAGAAGCAGAAGTGGTGGTTGTAAGTAATAAAATTGAGTCAGATATCGCCGAGCTAGAAGACGAAGAGCGTGCAGAGTTTCTGCAAGAATTAGGTCTTTCAGAACCAGGCCTAAATAGAGTGATTCGAGCTGGTTACAAACTGTTAGGGTTGCATCAATATTTTACCGCTGGGCCATCCGAGGTTCGCTCTTGGACTATACCTATTGGCGCCAAAGCACCTCAAGCCGCTGGTGTAATTCACACCGACTTTGAAAAAGGTTTTATTCGCGCGGAATGCATAGCCTTCGACGACTACGTAACATTAGGCGGCGAAGCCGGAGCCAAAGATGCAGGCCGTTGGCGCTTAGAGGGCAAAGAGTACGTATTGTCAGATGGCGATGTACTCCACTTTCGTTTTAACGTCTAACATAGACCTGCGCGTGTTCGTTAGCGTAAAAGTTAGCGAGCACGCCGACAATCCGCGTCCGTAGTCATCCTTCGGCATAAGCCCTGTTTGTGGAGTCTGATTTCCGGCTCGTCAACCTTACCCTTTACTTTTTCAAGCTAATTGTAGAATTCCCACCATGTGCTGAGCCTTATTGATGCTGCAGATATATTACAAAAAGTTTAGGCGCAGTCTTAAACTGGTTGTTAACTACAGCGATAGCACAGCCGGTGATGGACTGGCGATTCTCTAGGCGCTTAGCGTAAGTTCTTAAATGCGACTTCCGTTGTGTTCGTATCAGCATCCGCTAGCTGCTGTGCTCGAAGTTTATTGCAGCTTTATAAGTAGGAAAGTCCCCATCGATTAGTTTCTTCGACTGAATACCGTCCGGCGCAAAAAATATTCCACTTGTCTGAATTCTAATGGGTGCAAAACGCATCCATAGTTCGCTGTTAGCGAAGAGAACTAATCTACGCCGTCAGGAACGTATTTTTGCATATGCACACTTTGTTTTGGAGAGAGCCTTAGCGGTTATAAATATTGCCTAACGAAATTAGATGTTTAGTGATGTCTTCTTAAGCTAGAGAACGCAGCCAAATGCGCATGCGCGATATACAAATGTTAGGTTACACGGCAGACACAATGGCACAGATAAAGATATACGGACTGAAAGCGTCGCTCTCGGAAAATGGGGAAGCACTGTCACTTGCCATCCACAGTGCAGTAATCGAGGCGCTTGCATATCCTGAGGAAAAGAAATTTCATAGATTCCTGCCATTAGATAAGGGTGAGTTTGTATACCCTTCGGATCGCAGCGAAAGCTATACAATAATCGAAATATCAATTTTTGAAGGTCGTTCGGTTGAAATAAAGAAACAACTAATAAATTTGATCTATGAAAACGTAGATCGCGATGTGGGAATAAAACCGCAGGACGTGGAAATAACAATATTTGAAACACCGAGGCACAATTGGGGTATTCGAGGGAAGCCCGGCGATGAACTATCATTAGACTACAAAGTCGATGTGTAACCTAACAAAGCGCTGCAGACGGACAAAATGGACGCTACGCGCCCATTTTGCCGTTGAGCGCGGGCGTTAGGCAACAATGGAGAGTGAGTTCCGTATATGAGGGTTTCAGAATATTTTAAGCTAGGAAAGAGCCAAGCGTACTTAGACTTTGTTGATGTGCCAATCGACACTGACATTGAAGTCTTTATAGACCCGACAGCCCTCAAAACACTGGTTTCTCCCTGGAGCAGTGAGTGTGCGTCGTTGGTACAATACTATTTCGAAGCTGTCCTGGAAAGAATGAAGGCCGGACAAGATCGAGAAGCACAGTCTCTAGTTGCCGCTCTTAATGAAAGAAACGAATTTCATTTGGGCTTTTCGTCCGGAAAATCTAGGGGACATGGTTTCGGTTCCAAGTCGGCCGAATCCGTTTGGGGAGCATTATCAAAAAGCCGTGCGTCAAAGTCCGGCTTGCTAAGAGATTTGGAAGATACGTGCCTCCTAATTGAAGGGATTGGTAAAGATATGGTCTCGGACGCTGTGTGCAACATCATCCGGGGGCCATTGATCGAATACACTCAAGCAATGTGCTCATTCTATGGTATTCCGCTGACTCCTAGTGTTTCATCTGGACCAATCTGGAACCCTCAGAATCAGGTCTGGGAAGAAAATTTTGTACCGCTTCCTATGAGTACTGAAGGGAAACTCATTTTTATTCCTAAGATATTCGTCAGACACAGGCTAAGTTATGACTATCAAGGTTACTATCAACATTACTTGCTTCCAGAGATGCAACATGACGAATTGCAGCGAAACAGTGGACTAGTTGAACTTCTCAAGGATGGTAGACCGCGTGTTACGAAAAAAGCCCTGAAGGAGAGTTACGGGGATAACAAGCTAGCCGTTGTTGAGCAAACCTTGAGGTTTCCCCATGTTCTAGATCAATATCGAGATGAGAAAC
>CAJJDH010000111.1 GCA_905182905.1 marine gamma proteobacterium HTCC2089
CCCTGTTGCCGCATCTACACCGATCCCAATTATTCCACCTACGATCAGATTACCAGCCATACCAGCTGTGCCTGCGCCATCGCGAGATGAAACAACACTGGTCATTATTGTTTCGTAGCCTGCTTTCTCCAACGTAACCGTAAAAGTTCCTTTGCGCTTGACCGTAAGCGTGCACGGTGTTGTACAGGCTAGACCATTTGAAAGCCTTGCGGAAACGCCAGCGGGCATGGTTTGAATACTAAAAGTTTCAGTAGTACCTCTGCTAATAGAGGCGCATCCGGACAGTATGAGAATGCTGATGGCAAATAATGTAAAACGCTTCATTGTTTCGACCCTAGTCCAAGCGATTAGAAATTAAGTACACCAAAAGTATACTTGCTTGCTTGAATTTCCAAGAACCAATTGCTTAGTTTTAGATGGTTGTCGACCAATTGAAGACTGCGTTTGTTTTCTATATGGGATCTATGTCTGTTGCTGACTTTGCCCGAGTGATCTAAGGCTTGATCTAAAGCTGACAACCAGCAACTCTTACTCCGCCTTGAGATGCTTAGTGCGAAACCGCTCCTTGACCTATCATTTGCAAATTATTCCAGCGGTCACTTGCCCATTGGCCTGCTAGCTTCAGCTCCGCCAATTTGCAAAAAGCCAATGAATCAAACTTGACCACACGCTCAATCCTCTACATTTGCTATAGTGAAAAAAACAACAAAAAACCCAGCCATGAAGATTTTTGCTCTAACGACCCTCGCCTGCTTGTCACTAGCTACACCTTTCACCTGGAGCGCGGACTTTGCTAAAGGTGTAGCCGCTTACCAAGCCGGTGATTACAGAACTGCATTAGCCCAGTGGATGCCTTTAGCTCGAGTAGGCGACGCGCGCGCGCAAAACTTTTTGGGATTTATGTACGACAATGGAGAAGGGGTTCTGGAAGACGACGTAGAGGCAGTCAAATGGTACCGCTTGGCTTCCGAACAAGGCAGCGCTAAAGCTCAATATGGTCTGGGCGTTATGTTTGCTAATGGCGAGGGCGTACCTCAAAGCAATGTCTATGCGCATATGTGGTGGAACTTAGCCGCGGCCAGCGGCGATAGAAAAGCCAGTCAAAACAAATCCATCATAGCCAGACAAATGACCTCTCAGGAATTAGCAAACGCCCAAGAGCTTGCGCGCGCCTGTTTGCGGAAAAATTACATAAACTGTTTTAAGAGAAAATCCTCAACCGCTTCAAAAAAATACACCCGATCTAAGCGCACGCAATCTTAAATTTAGTCTGCAACACCCGCTTCCCAAGCGGTAAAATGAAAATAGTATTAACCTACCTGACGACTTTATTTTCGATTCAACGCGCAATGTGGGCTGTTACTTTCAGGCGCAATTTGACCAGTTGCACGGATACAAGGCGGTAATTAGTATGCTCTCGAGAGGGAACGAAACTATAAATTTTGAGGGATGACAAATGACCTATCTAATTGTAATGGCTCTACTGCTAACGTTTATCCAAGTAGGCCTTCTGCCGCTAGCATTTAATCTTCGTAACGTTGATTACCTATTGGGCAACAGAGACGAAAGTAATCCTGAAAGCTTACTCGTGGGAAGAGCAAAGAGGGCGGGAAGTAATCTGCTGGAAAGCTTACCCAGCTTTCTCGCATTAGCAATTTTGTCCGTCGTCCTCGCAGTAGACAACTCCGACCTCATGCTTTACTGGTTAGTGCTTAGAGTGGCATACGTCGTTAGTTATCTAGTTGGCGTTACCTATTTGCGCACCATACTGTGGCTTGGCTCAGTCGCCTGCTTGGTAATGATGGCGCTAGCTTTGATCTAAAATATTAGCAGCGCAACCTAGTTGCAGCAGTTACACGAAGAGCCGCCCTAGCAATAGCGCGGCTTTTTTATGCCCCACTAATCGCCCAAATACGAATACCCCCACATTGTTGCTACATTGTTACTACATTTTTTTCTTCGACACGACTAAGAGGCTCATCTAACAAGCCACCCGTAAAGCTTATTCCTTGAGCACTGCCTACAACGCTAGGAACTCGCCCCCCCCCCCACTCAGCACTCCTCGCCTAAAGGCTTTTCTTAAAGGCCCAAGGTCGGTGTCATCAAAATTCAAGCGGCCGGCCTTCCATCAGTAAAGTAGTCAGAATCCACTGGAATTTTTCTCGGAATTAGTAGATGTTTAAGCATAAGAGAGGAGATTGTTATGGATTTATACGATGCTATGAGCACTTTGCGTGCTGTGCGTAGATTGCGCCCTGACCCAATTGACAAAGAGGTCATTGAGCGCGTTCTGACCGCTGCCACTTGGGCACCGACAGGGGGCAACACTCAGCCATGGCGCATAGTCGCTGTAACGGACCCTGCCAAAAAGCAGGCGCTCCAAGATCTCTATAGTCCACATTGGGACGCCTACCTCCCAGGTTACGAAGCGCGTCTCGAACACATGCCGGAGGACGCGAAATCCTCAAGCATCAAAGCAATGGATGCCGGCAACTACCTTGCAAGCCATATGCATGAAGTGCCAATGATTGCAGTTTTTTGCTTCAACCCAAACCTTATGGCTATAACCGACGCAAAGTTAGGCAGACCCAGTGTTGTCGGCGGCGGCTCGGTTTATCCGGCGGTACAAAACTTTCTGCTTGCTTGCCGTAATGAAGGTCTTGGATGCGTCTTAACCACTCTGCTTTGCTATGAAGAAGAGTCAGTAAAAGCCCTACTTAATCTACCTGATGATTGGTACACCTGCGCCCACGTACCCATCGGATATCCAGTGCTGGGCGGACACGGCAGTATAAGACGCCGCGATATGTCACAAATGGTGCGTTTCAACGAGTGGTAAATCACAGCCAACGTTGGAGCTAAAACCACAAATCATATGCAGCTCATATGCAAAAAAATAGAGGTTAGAATGTAATATGGTAAATCAGCGTGAGGCACAGACCCGTTATCAACAGGCTGAAGAGCTAGACGGTCCAGTTGTATTACCAATTCCCAAGGCCACTCAAGACCTAGAGCAAGCCCAAGAAGATTTGCGCATCTACGGTTGCTGCATTGTAGAAAATGTTCTCCATCCAAAAATAGTCAGCGATTTGAAATCGCGGATGGACAGACAGTTTGAAGCAGAACAGGCATTGGGCGAACAATGTCCAGATCGAGGCCCTAGCAATAAAATTGTGATCCCAAACTTGGTCAACAAAGGCAAGCACTACTTAGATCTTGTAGAGCGGCGCGAAACCGAGGCCTTAGCTGGATATCTATTAGGCAAAGACTTTTTGCTCTCAAGCCTAACCGCTCACATGTTCCTCGGCACCACGCCGACTATAGAGCTGATTCATCGAGATCAAGGCCAAATACCTGCATCGGTTGAATTCCCGGCGATCTGCAATCTGTTTTACACCCTTGACGAATTCACACCTGAGCGCGGCAGCACAGTGGTCTTCCCAGGCAGCCACCGCTGGCCTTTGAATCACAGAGTTCATCCACCAAAGGCCGAGTTGGGCCACCAAGTGCACTTGGCACCCGGTAGCGTTTTCGCATTTGACGGCCGACTTTGGCACGGCACCGGCGCAAACCGTGAAGGTCATCGGCGTCGTGCACTTTCTGTTTTTTGCTGCGCACCTTGGGTTCGCCAACAAGAAAACGCTGCCGCCGCAACATCACATGACATCTTCGAATCAGCAGGCCCAAAATTACGCGCCAGGCTAGGGCTTAAGACTTATGGCACGCTAGGCAACATCAATGGCACGCGCATAGATCACCAACGAATAGCCTTTGGTAACGTCGATGTCGCCTTTCCTGATGAATTGATTGGCGAAGATGCGCAACTAATTCCAGTACAAAAAACGAGAAGCAAAAATTGAAATTTGTCATCTGACATTTAACTAATTTGAGGGGAAGGTTTTGTCACAATACAAACCGTTGAGTACATATCAACTTGCATCCTACGGCGCGCCAGCAATGCCGCTGTCTATGGTGGCCTTGCCATTGGCCGTATACCTCACGCCGGTATACGCCGACTCAGCCGGATTCGGTTTAAGCTTGGCGTTCGTCGGTTTAATGCTGGCACTTTCAAGAGTATTCGATGGCTTAACCGACCCAGTTGTAGGATTTATTTCTGATCGTATTCGCACCCGTTGGGGTCGACGCAAACCTTTCGTTTTAATCGGCATGCCAATATTTATGGCCGGGGTCTGGTTACTATGGATACCTCCCATAGAATTCGCAGAGGTGACTTGGCTGGGTCTGACGTTCAATACGGGTTATCCGTACTTACTCGGCGCACTAGTGATTTTATATATTGGCGCCACCATTCAAGACGTACCCTACTCCGCTTGGGGGGCAGAACTTGCAAGAGACTATAACGAGCGCACGCTAGTGATGAGTTGGAAAGAAGCTTTTACCGTCTCCGGATCGCTGATTGGCGCTCTTTGCCCAGCAATAATCGTCTTCTGGGGCTATACCAAACCAGCTGATAACGTGTACTTTTTGACGGTTGGACTAGTAATAGTCATGCCATTCTTGGTCTTCAACCTACTCAAATCTGTACCAGAGTATCCAGTCAAAGAAACCAATACCAAACGCCTACCGCTAAAAGAAAGCTTCAAGTACGTGTGGGCCAATGAACCTTATCGCAAGCTGGTGATTATATTTTTATTTTCGACAATCGGCTCTGCGATGACCAACTCGCTGAGCTTTTTCTTTGTCAAACATGTTCTGTTAGCAGGCGATCTATACGGTTTTTATCTAGCCCCCTACTTCCTTTCCCAGATTGTCGCCATACCATTGTGGTTTAAACTGTCGGCAAAAATCGGCAAGCATCGAGCAACTATGGTAGCTATATTCTGGTACGCACTGTGGTCATGTTTCATTCCCCTTATCGCTATGGCACCACAAATCTGGTTCGAGGCATTCGAATTGAGTAAAACCTTAGCGTTCTTACCTGATAGCTGGTTGTTGGGATTAAACGAGCGTTTTGAAGGTATTCCTACCGGAAAATTCGCTTTCTTTATTGGTGTCATGTGCCTTAAAGGTAGCGCAATCGGCGCGCTAAGCGCACTACCCTATGCCATGGCAGCAGATGTTATTGACCTAGATAGTGCCCGTACCGGCAAACGCCAAGGCGGTGCTTACTTTAGTATTTGGACGATGACGCGCAAACTTGCATACGCCGCAGGACTTATTGTCGGCACCACCGCGGCAACGATAGTTGGGTTTAATTCTTTAGCGGATCCAATCAATGCACCCAATAGCGACTACTCGTTACTCTGGTTGGCGTGCTTGTACTCTATTGTTCCTGCCATTTTTAAATTTGTGGCAATGCCCTTGCTGTGGAATTACTCCCTTACCGAGGAAAAACTGGCTGAAATTCAGGAAGAGATTGACGCGTCTAAGGCGGTCACAACCTAGTTTTAAATCTAGTTCTAAACCTTGCCTTAAATCTAGCTATCAGCTTTAAACACTGGGGTCTTTTTGTAAATGAACAGTTTACCAATTGACCCCAGACTTCTTGAGCATCGGTTTCTAACACCTATACGTCGCGCCAAATTTTGCCACGCTTTTGTACGGCATCCAACATTGACCAGTCACCTTGAGGCACATCATAGCCATTGGGAAACGGTGGTCTGGGTTCCATTTCTAAGGCCAGCATCACTCGGTCGTCACGGTAATAACACTGCATGACTAAACTCACCAACGGTGCCATAACCGGCTGACCCTCAAGTCTAGAACACAGCTCTGCAGCAGACACTTTAGCGCCTAACCCATTTTCTACGCCATAGGCTAGGCTGTTGCGAATTTGTACTTCGTTAGCACGAGCGGAATCTAAAATATCTGCAAAAATTCTTTCGTCATCTGCTCCAGGCAGAGTATAAGTTTGACTCGCAGGAATAATCATACCCACCAACAAACGCAACCCATCCCTTTCTTCGCTATTAAACAAACTATCGGTAGCTATAGTTACGGACATAAAAATCTCTCTGTTAGATGTATCAAAACCAAGCTCAATCAAATAACTGAGTTAAACGCTTTTTCATTTGGTCGGTTATATATAAAGCCAGTGTTTGTATTGTGCGCGTAGGATTCACTCCTGCGCTGGTAACGAAAATACTCCCATCCACTACAAACAAGTTCTTTACGTCATGGCTGCGACCCCACTCATTAACTACGGACTTTTGTGGATTCACGCCCATTCTTGCCGTGCCCATCAAGTGCCATCCGCCGGCAGCCAAGGGCGACTCAATAATCAAATCCTCAGCGCCAGCTGCCAGTAAAGTCTCTGATGCCCTGGCAACGGCAAAGTCCAGCATCTTTTGCGAATTGTCGCTAATGCTGTAAGTCATTTTGGGCGCGGGAATACCATGAGCGTCGCGTAAGTTTGGGTCCAATGTCACGGTATTGTGTTCTTCAGGCAGGTCTTCACAAATTGCCACCATTCCGGCGATGCGATTAAACAGTTTGCGATAGGCGTGGTGATGCCCTTCACCCCAGGGTATGCGACCACTGTGTACGCCCGTTAAAGCTGTAGCCACCGCGCCACGCCCTCTGGTTGTCTCGTAAGTAAAACCACGAACAAAGTCACGTTCCTCCCCAGTTTCATAAAACTCTTGGCTCCAAATGCTATCGTGAGGACCGCGGTAGCCGTCTAAGGCGTCTGCAAAAACACCTTGAATGGACGCGTAGGGGTGAAGCATTAAATTTTTGCCCACCAACCCTGAACTATTGGCTAACCCATCGGGGAATTGATCAGACACTGAATTTAAAAGTATCCGCGGCGTACCCACGCCGTTGCAGGCCATAATTACCACATGGGCAGGCTGAAATTGTTCTACGCCTTCCTCATCAAAATAGGTTACGCCGCTAGCAAGACCGTCATCGCCAACATTTATTGCCTTAACGCGACAGTTGGTACGCAACTCTACTCCTGCCCGGATAGCCTCAGGCCAATAAGTTATATCGGTACTGGCTTTAGCCCCTTGCGCACAACCGTAAATGCAAGCGCCTAAGTTAATGCATTGATCCCTACCGTTATACGGCTGTGTCGCAATTGCAGAATCAGATGGCCACCAATGCCAGCCCAATTGGTTAAACCCCTCAGCTAACTTTTGTCCAGACTTACCCATAGGCAGCGGTGGCATAAGCGATTGTTTAGCCGGGTAAGCCGGGTCGCCAGCAAGCCCAGAGACACCGGTAATACGATCATTCTCGGCATAAAATGGTTCTAGGTCATCGTAGCTAAGTGGCCAATCATCGCCGACACCGTCTAACGACTTAACCTTAAAATCTGAAGGGTGAAATCGCGGGTAATGGCCCGCATATAAAACGGTGCCTCCACCAACGCCATTAAAATTAGCAATTTTGATCGGAGAATCATCATCGTTAACAGGGTAGTCGCCAGGTTGCTGACGTCGATTAGGGTTAATACTGAAATCCGATTGTGCCCTAGATTCCCAGTCTCGCCCGGTGGTTGGATAGTCAGAAGGATTGGTCCAGCCCCCCTGCTCTAGACAAACAATGCGCATCTTAGTTTCAGCCAAATTCCAAGCGGCTGTGGCACCGGAAGCGCCTGCGCCGATAATCAACACATCAGCCGGTGAAAAATCTACGTCTTCGGTCATACTACTTTTACTCAGTTGTTGTCACTTAGTCACATCTATATTTACATTGCGCCGCGACATAACAATTTTTAGTCAAAGCATAATGCAATGAATTAGGTAACAGCGCCACAACACACAGATTACGCTTTGCCTACATCTGTCATGTACAATCTGTGACTTTACAATTGCGCTGGTACTGCTGAGCCCTCATCTACTGGGGCGTAGACCTGCGCTGATAAGAATTTGAGGAGTACTTAATGAGTCAATCCACCCCAGTTTTAGTC
>CAJJDH010000112.1 GCA_905182905.1 marine gamma proteobacterium HTCC2089
CCACAACCTCAATAGGAAACGTGCTGTCGATTTGCGGCGCTACTGCTGGAATTTGCGGATACGTGACTTCTAAGTTGTTCAGCACCCCTACTTCCCGGGCCAGGCCTTTAAGAGACAAGCAGTCACCGCGATTGGGGGTCAGATCAACATCCACTGTGAGGTCGTCTAAGGGCAAATCTGCGCCTGCGATGCTGGCCAAATCTGTGCCTATCTCTGAGTGATCGGGTAACTCAATAATGCCGTCGTTTTCTTCGCCCAAGCCTATTTCTTCGGCACTACACAACATGCCAAAGGACTCTACGCCGCGAAGCTTGGCTTTCTTAATTTTGAAGTTGTCGGGGAGCACTGCGCCTACTTTGGCGAATGCCGTAATGAGTCCTGCGCGTGCATTGGGCGCACCACATACCACTTGGAACACATCCGAACCGTCTGAAACCTGACAAACTCTGAGCTTGTCGGCATCTGGGTGTTGCTCGGCAGATTGAATCTGCGCCACAACCACGCCGCTAAAGACTTTGGCCGCTGGTTCGGTGCCATCTACCTCAAGCCCCGCCATGGTCATTTGATGTAATAATTCTGCGCTATCCAAACTTGGATTAACCCACTGTCGTAACCACGCTTCACTAAATTTCATGTGCGCTAATCCTTAGTTGAACTGGCGCAAGAAGCGCAAATCGTTCTCGAAAAACAGCCGCAGATCGTCGACCTCATAAAGCAGCATAGCCAAACGATCGCCACCAAAGCCAAAGGCGAATGCCGAATAAACTTCGGTATCAATGTTTGCCATATTCAGTACGTTGGGGTGCACCATGCCGCAGCCCATCACCTCTAACCAACCGGTGTTACTGCACACCCGGCAGCCTTTACCTAAGCAGTGTACGCACTGCACATCTACCTCAGCAGAGGGTTCGGTGAATGGAAAATAAGAGGGGCGAAAACGCACTTCTAACTCTTTCTCAAAGAAACGTTGGAGAAAGTCGATGACCGTGCCTTTTAGATCGGCAAAGCTAATGCCCTCATCCACAACCAACCCTTCCACTTGATGGAACATGGGGCTGTGGGTTAAATCTGAATCTCGTCTATACACACGACCAGGGCAGATCACTCGAATGGGCGGATCTTGCTTTTCCATGGTGTGCACTTGGCTAGGCGAAGTGTGAGTGCGTAAAAGCGTGCCGTCACCAAAATAGAAGGTATCGTGCATGGCACGCGCCGGGTGATGGCTAGGAATATTCAGAGCTTCAAAGTTGTAATAGTCGTTTTCAACTTCTGGCCCGCTGACTACTTCGTAACCTGCGCCGGTAAAAATTTCTTCAATACGATACATGGCTTGAGTTACCGGGTGCAGGCCACCTGTGGCAGGCCGTCTACCAGGCAGAGAGACATCCACTTTTTCCGCCAATAGCGACGTACTCAACGCTGCCTGCTCAAGGGTGTCCTTGCGCGCAGCCAGATCCTCTTGCAGTGCAACTTTAGCTTCGTTGATTTTTGCGCCTACTTTAGGTCGCTCACCTGCATCAACCTGTCCCAGGCTTTTAAGCAAGCTGGTGAGCTCACCTTTTTTGCCGAGATAAGCCACACGAACATCATCTAAGGCGCGCAGGTCTGCCGCGTTTTCAGTGGCTTCGCGCCCGCGCTTGAGTATGTTTTCAATATCCATCGTATTGTCCTAAATGGTCTTTTTGCGCTGCCTATTATTCACACACGCTGCTTGTCCTTTACAAATAAGGCGGCACAAAAAAAAGGAAGAACTATGTTCTTCCCTTTTCTAACGATTGTCAGCCACTAGCCTGCGGGAAGAACACTCTATTAAGGTCTCCCGGAGGCGGTTAGCGGCCTTTGGATCGTTGCTTAAGCGGCTTGTGCAGCAGCTGCCGGAGCAACGCGCTTTACTAATGCGGCAAAAGTATCTTTCTCGTGCATTGCAATGTCTGCAAGTACCTTACGATCCACCTCTATCCCTGCCTCCTTGAGACCGGCGATAAAGCGGCTGTATGACAAGCCGTGAATACGTGCAGCAGCATTGATACGCACAATCCACAAACGGCGGAACTGGCGCTTACGCTGACGACGGTCACGATAAGCGTATTGACCCGCTTTAATGACTGCCTGTTTTGCAACTTTGAAGGTACGACTACGCGCACCGTAATAGCCTTTTGCGGCCTTTAAAATTTTTTTCCTGCGGGCTCGAGATGCCACGCCACGTTTGATTCTTGGCATAGTATTCTCCTATCGAGCCTTTGTTGGCAGCATGCGTCTTAACGACGGAACATCTGCTGCTGCAACGCCTTCCATGCCGCGAAGATGACGCTTACGCTTAGAAGTCATTTTCGTCAGGATGTGACTTTTGTTAGCTTGTTTGTGCTTAAAACCGGTAGCTGTCTTGCGAAATCTTTTCGCAGCACCCCGGTGTGTTTTCATTTTGGGCATTTGCCTTTCTCCACGCGATTCATTTATTCGCTATCCAGTTCACCCCCTTCGTTAGAGCTAAACCTAACCAAGTTTGTCACTGGTGCGTCGTTAAAATCAGATCCACCTGTTTTTCTAAAATTAGAAAATGTCTCTGCTTTTCTTCGACCAAAATCAGGTCGGTAAGATTCCGTCCAACACCACTATTGCCAGCGGTATTATTCAGTCTCTGATTTGAGGCTTGGTGCCTTCTTATTCTTTCGTGGGGCTAAGACCATAATTACCTGCCGTCCCTCAAACTTTGGTTCAGCCTCTACCGAGCCTAAATCGTCTAAGTCTGCTGCAATACGAGTCATTAGATTCATCCCAATTTCTGGGTGAACTACTTCTCGACCGCGGAACCGCAAGGAAACTTTAGTTTTATCCCCTTCCTCTAAAAAGCGTCTCAGGTTGCGTAGTTTTACCTGATAATCGCCTTCTTCCGTGCCAGGACGGAATTTCATTTCTTTAACTTGGATCTGCTTTTGCTTCTTGCGCTGAGCTGCTTTAGTTTTCTTCAGCTCGAACAGATGCTTCCCATAATCCATGACTTTACAAACTGGCGGATTCGCATCCGCTGCAACCAGCACAAGGTCTAGGCCTGATTGTCTCGCTTCGGCCAAAGCCTCGGCTCGCGGTACTACACCACGTTGACTACCGTCTGCTGCCACTAGGCGCACACTGCTTGCTTCTATATCGTCATTTAACAACGAGCGATCAATTCGCTTACTCGTCTTTTTAATGGGCGTCTCCACATTCACCAAATTAACGGACAATTCATGCTCGATTTTGCTGTCTCGCCTAACTCATTAAAAGTTAGCGCAACACGAATACATATGTCGTCCAGTGTGTATGAACTCTAAGAGTCATACGCCGTTACCAAGTTTTCAGTAACGACAATCAGTCCATTGCATAGCAATTGCTGATTTAACGAAGGATTTTCACAATTTGCCATGCAAATTACGATAAAACCGAAGTTTTGCTTCCCCCCACACAATGACGCGGACGCCAGAGCGGAGCGCATTCTACTGCCCAAAATGCTTCACTTCAAGCCGCTAAGTCACGGATTATCGTATACTTTTGCCAAAAAGCGACAAATTTGCGACTTCATAGCCAGCCTTGAGCCAACCTATCCTACTTCAGGCTGGCCCTTATGATCTCAATATACTGGGCGCGCAGATCTAATTTGGTACCCGCGTAGGCTTTGGCCGGCAATTCAGCCAGTGCAGTGGCCTGCTCAATAGCGGATTTTTCCAGTGCTTGCGGCGCTGCAACTTGGTCCAAATAACCCACCGTTAAAGCTTCTTCAGGCCCGTACAAATTAGCCTGGATAATGGCCTGGGTTTGATACCGCTTCGAAAGTCTGCAAATGGCCATTTGTAAGCCAAAAGGCGGCAAACTCATACCAATGGCTGTTTCGTTTAATCCGTACTTAAAGTCCCCCGCTGCACCAATTCTGGTATCGCTAGCCAACAACACCAGTGCACCAGCAGCAATAGCATGACCAGCGCTGGCGGCGACTACTGGCTGAGGGTGGGTAAATAGACGCAGTAGCATCTGGGCGCCCTTACCTACCAAAGCACTTTGTTCAGCAGGCCCTTTGGCAATTTCTTTGAGGTCAAAGCCAGCACTGAACACACCCGCACGTCCTGTGATGACTATTGCAGCAGCTTCTTTTTCAGCTCTATCTAAGCCCTCATTCATTGCATCTACATATGCATGCCCTACGGCATTGGCCTTGCCATCGTCTAACGCAATAACCGCAACCTTGCCTTCTAATCTAAAATTGAGCATTTGTTCTCCCCTATTTACTTTTTACCTTTTAGTTTCTACTTTTTACTTTTAGCGCCGCTTTTTATAGCTGCTAAAACAGCCCTATACGCACCTGTTATTTTGTCCCCACCCTGCTTTTTATTCGAACCCCATTTTGCGCACCAAGCGCTGCAGACTTGGCCGCAGGCGCAAAAATACAATATAGGCAATTTCCGCAATGGACAAAATGATCGGGTAACGCATAAGTAATCCGACTGGACGCAATAGAGGAATTGCGCGCCACATGGCAGCAAATGCTGCTGCGCCAGAAACCACTTCACCACCAACTTCTTGAGCATGAAAGCGGGCCAGCAAAGTGGCCTGATCGAGGGGGCATGCTTGGCCTGACAGCACGTCTACGAAATTTATTGCAGATCTTTTGTCTAGGCGGCGAAACAAACCGATTTCTCGAATACACAACGGACAACTAGAGTCGAACCAAACAGTCACTTGATGCTGCATGACCAACACTCGCTATAGTTGCGCAATGCGCTGAATGATCACGTCGGCAAACTCAGCTGTGCCAAGGGATCCACCGAGATCTTTGGTGGTCTCCCCAGCAATCAACGCGTCGTCGTAGGCAGTCTTAATCAGCCTCGCACAGGCAGCATAGTTACCTCTGCCTTCTGTCTCGGCAAGATAGTTGAGCATCATTACGGCGGACATTAGTAAAGCCAGAGGGTTAGCCAAATTCTGCCCCGCAATATCTGGCGCACTGCCATGTACTGCTTCGAATACGGCTTCGTTGTCGCCATAGTTAGCACCAGGTACTACGCCCAGACCACCAACTAAACCTGCACAAAGATCGCTGACCACATCGCCGTAAAGATTTTCTAATAACAGCACGTCGAACTGGGAAGGGTCTTGTACCAATTTCATACAGCCTGCATCGATAATGACGGACTCAAAACCCAAATTGGGATAATCGTTTTGATGCACTTCATCTGCGCAACGCAAGAACAAACCGTCAGTAAGCTTCATGATATTGGCTTTATGCAGTACTGTGACTTTTTTGCGCTCGCGGCGATTGGCAAACTTGAACGCCCAAGATGAGATTCTCTGACAAGCTACTTCTGACGCGACTTTCATGCTCATGACCACGCCCGGAGTAATCTCGTTTTCCACACCACTGTACAGGCCTTCTGTATTTTCCCGAATAATAACAATGTCGACATCTTTGTAGCGAGTCTCTACACCCGGCAAACTGCGGACTGGGCGCACAGCCGCGTAGAGGTTAAAGGCTTTACGCAAACGCACATTAACCGAAGTAAAGCCCTCTCCCACTGGTGTTGTGCAGGGTCCTTTCAAAGCGACCTTGCAACGCGCAATTTCAGTCATAGTGCGTTCAGGAATCAGCTCTTCGCTTTCCTCCAAAGCGCCAAGGCCAGCAGAAACAAATATCCAGTTAAGATCGGTTTTAGATTTTTCAGCCGCCGCGTCTACTACCCGCAGTACCGCTTGAGTAATTTCAGGACCAATACCATCACCGGGAATAACAGCTATGTCTTTCGCTCGCATTAGAAGCACCTATTAAATAAAACTTAATTGAGCAGCGGCTGAGAACTAGTTGCGCTGCAATACCTAGTATAGGTGAGTTTGTAACTTTTTGCGGCACAACCTAGATAAATTTCCAATTGCTTATGACGAATTACAGGAAACTTCTCTTTGCAAACAATATAGATCAGCAGCCTATAGTACATTTCCCATGCGATAGGCCCGCGCTGCGGCGCCGGCAAACAAATCTGCTTTTTCTGTAGCCGATGCACTCTCAGAAATGCGTTTAAATGCGTTCCAACAAACCTGATAGCTACACCAACGCTTTTGCACAGGAAAATTAGACTCGTACATTGATCGCGCAGAACCAAAAGCTTCGATACAGGTTTCCATCCAGGGCCGCCAAGCAGTGGCAACCTCCTGTGAACTTGGGGGCAAAGTGCGATCGCCGTCATAACTGGGCATGCGGATGGGCATTGCGCCAAGTTTCACATACACATTTTCACGCTCACTCACCCGAGCAATCGCGGCGCTCCATTGTGCAAACACTTCGTGTGTTCTACCGCGGTATGGCCCACCCAAAATTGGCGACCCAACGTGATTAAGAATAATTATCAGGTCTGGATAAGCATCTGCAAGTTGGGCTACTTCATCTAGCTGAGGGTGATAGAGCCAACAATCTAATGACAGTCCCATACGATTTATAACGTCTACCGCCTCGTTCACCCGAGGGTCTATCAAAAGATTAGCCTGGTCTGCAACATTAGGAATTTTCCCGTCCGCATGCCAACCGCTTGAGAGTCTGAGCCCACGAAAACCGCCACCTGACGCTTCAATATGTTGCTCGATTATCGGCTCCACACCACCACCTAGGGTCAGATCAACATTGCCAAACATCACCTCACACGCTCTAGTGCTGCCGAAACCACCGCTGGCACTCATTGCAGCCTGCCCACGCACAAACTCTGTTTCACCCAAAGAGCGTTGCACCTCAGCCCCGTCTGCGCGGTACATTGAATGACACTCCGCAAACACAGTCGCTATAATATTATGTCCACTGGCTAAATCTGCGGCGAGTTCTGGCATTAAATAGGTATAGCCATTGCGCACCCACAGGTGATGATGCGGATCGATAATGGGCAGTTCAGGTTCAAGAATTTCCTCTTGCAGCATTGCAAGCCAGTGATCATCTGGACCCATTTGACCTGTATTTGCGGCCATAAATTTCTCCTTCTTTAGAACAACTGTCACAGAAACTAACCGCGAGCACCCTAGTGATAGATCTACTGTGTGACCCACCCACCATCAATGGGCATCGCCACACCGGTCACGTAACTTGACTGTGCCGACAATAACCATGCGACCACATCCGCAACTTCCTCGGCCTCTGCAACACGCCGCATTGGCACATTACTGACAACCCCTGCAAGTATTTGAGCATTAGCTCCCGCACCTTGCTCAAGCATTGGCGTATCGATAAAACCGGGGCAAACCGCATTAACGCGCACATTCTTCGGCCCATATTCAAGGGCAGCTGACTTAGTCAGGCCAACTACACCATGTTTAGCCGAGTTATATGCCGCGGCGTGAGGTAGGGCAACCAAACCGCAAATAGAGGCTGCGTTGACAATACTTCCACCGGATTCTTGCTGAATCATTTGCGCGATCTCAGCTTGCACACAGCTAAATACACCGGTCAGATTAACGGCAAGTACTTGGGCCCACTGCAACGGATCAATCTCAAGCAGTTTAGTTTTCGGCCCAACAATACCCGCGTTATTGAACGCACCATCCAAACGCCCATGTGTACTAACAATTGCAGCAATAGCCGCGGCTGCAGCACCCTCTTCGGCAACATTGAGCTCACACACCTCTGCACTACCGCCAACATTTTTAATCTGGCTAACAACTTGCCCAGCAAGCTCGAGCTGTATGTCCGCCACAACTACGTGGGCGCCACCCAACGCCAATCGATTGGCAGTGGCTTTACCAATACCACTTGCACCACCTGTCACTAATACAATTTCTTTATCCATATCCGCTTACGCTACTCCTTCAAGCCAGTGGTTGTGCGCTCCTTTGGTATGAAACATAGGCTACGCAGTTTTACACTAAGTAGTTTTGTGCAAATCATTATTTTAGGTCGAACAACCTGCAAAGTCCTGATCAAAGCTATTAGGAGCATTTGGCATTTTCGACTATGCGGTGTCCTGTTCGAGAATACTGCGCCCTATTCGGCGGTTTATTTTACCTAGCACAACACGGCCTGCAGCCGTGGACTCACCCACCTCTGCATCAATGCCCTGCAAAAATAAGACCCAAGCTGCTACGCCCAAACAGCGTGTTAATAACTCGGCCTAAAAATGATTGAGGAGCCAGTGAGCGATACCTTTTGGCTTCTTCAGGTGCGTTTAGTAATTACTTGAAATAAAAACCTTTGTAATCGCGGTCTGCCACCTCATTGAGGGTTCTGGCATATTTTGGCCCACCACCGTTGTAAATGTTGTACCGCATGTTGCCGTGCTCGTGGCCTTTGATATTGGAGTTGTAACCCGTAAACCAGCTCTTAGCATTACGCAGCAATAGTCCTTCGTACATGCCCTTAACGTGTTCAAACCACTCATCTTCCGCCACCTTGTCCACATCAAAGCGCTGATAGCCGCGCGCCCACATGTGTTCGAGAAAAGGCGTCACCCAGTCAACACTCAGTTCGGCCCCTCGTGGAAAGTTCGACGCAGCAGTCTGGGGACCCACAAGCATGAGGAAATTGGGGAATCCGTGGACCGTTGTGCCAAGGTAGGTAACAGGGCCTGCCGCCCATTTTTCGCGCAGCAACTCACCCTTTGTGCCTTGTATATCAATTTGGTCAAAAGACCCGGTGAACGCATCAAAACCCGTTGCATAAACGATAACGTCGACCTCAAATGACCCTTCGCTTGTTTCGATACCCGTTGGTGTAATGCGGGTAACTGGCGATGCCGCTCCATCTATCAACTCTACGTTGTCGCGGTTATAGGTTTCGAAATAACCCGTCTCCATTGGTACCCGCTGAATTCCAAATCCATGATCTTTTGGAATCAATAGTTCGGCAACGGCTGGATCGTTTACACGCTGACGGATGCGCTCAGCTATATAGTCTGAGAATTCGGCATTAGCTTTTTCATCAAAAAATATCTCTGTGAAATTTTGCAGCCAGATACCAAACCCCGGCCCATCGTAGAGCCTATCCCAAAGTTCTCGGCGCTCCTCAGGGGTGACATCGTAAAAACCTCGGCGGTCCGGTTCATGCTCAAATCCTCCCGGAGTGCGTGCACAGGTAGCAAAAATCTCATCATAGCGCTCTCGTATTTGGGCCATATCAGCTTCGGAAATTGGCCCGTTATTTAACGGCGCAGCCCAGTTTGCTCTGCGCTGAAAGACTGTAAGTCGTTCTGCTACTTTAGCCACCTCGGGAATGAGTTGAATCGCCGTTGCGCCGCTACCAATAACAGCAACGCGCTTCCCGGTTAGGTCTAATGGCTCGTGAGGCCAGTTGGATGCATGAAAAGACGTTCCCTTGAAACTGGCCATGCCCTCGAATTGGGGCAGCGTGGGTGTCGACAAGACGCCCACACCGGTAATGATAAAGCGGGTGGTAATTTGACGACCGTCATTGAGTCCAATAGTCCAGGCATTCGACTGGTCATTAAACACCATCGATTCCACTCTACAGTCAAACTGCATATATTTACGCAGCGCAAATTTATCAGTTACAAAGTTCAGGTATTGTAGGGTCTCGGGCTGGGGCGAGAATTTCTCGGTCCAGTGCCATTCATCGAGCACTTCTTTGGAAAACGAATAGCTATAGGTATAGCTCTCGGAGTCGAAGCGAGCACCCGGATATCGATTGTTGTACCAAGTACCGCCAAGGTCGGCATTGGCGTCCAGTACCGTGGCACGAATACCAAGGTCTGCTAAACGCTTAATCTGATAGATACCCGCCACACCTGCTCCGATGACCACCGCCTGATAATCTAGATGCGCGTCGATGTTCGCAAAATCATTTGTTTCGACTTTCTGCTCAGCCATGTTCTCTCCCGTTAACTATGCATGTGTCCGAAGCAATCCTTTGCTTCGATTGGCAGCCTTGTGTGTTTTATCTGTCTCGTTACTAGCGACATGGTTTGTGTTGGAGCACCTTAGTGCCAAGTGCCAAGAACGCGCATTGCGAGACTAACAAACAACGATCTAGAATCTCAATTTGTGGTGTGTGCAGGGTTTGCCCCGGCTGGCACGATCTGCCCATAAAAATCTACCTTTCATCTACTCACTAACAGCGCATAGCAGCAGAATTAGACACCTTAGCACTACCCTTAGCTTGAGGGTGCAGCACTTCTAAAACCATTGAAAGATTCAAAACATGGCAACAACGGGCAGATAATTGCGGCGGTTGTAGCTAGCGGGCTATTGCTTAGGTTTGGCTACGATCATCGCACCCTACAAAGCTCACCACAGTTTAGGGGCTGATTCATTTCTCCCTACTTTGAAACACGTAGGGATCCATGGTTTCCTGGGCGCGAATACGATATTTATGCCACGCACCGCCGCCATAGTAAGCCAAGCTACCCGCCTCTGCTTCACCGTGCCCGTTATAGTAGGTAATGCAATCACGCAGTGGGCGAGTTAGCGTATCTGCCTGTTGGCAGTGCGCTGCGTATGCTTCTTCAGGCTCGGGCTTTACGTCAACGACATCTGCGCCATTTTCGCGCATCGTGTTGAGCATCCACACCACGTAATCAGCATGCTCTTCAATGGCATTAGTGAAGTTAAAACTGCCGCCGCCACCCTGCGGTCCCGATACGATAAATAAATTGGGGAACCCTTCGCTATGCAAACCCAAAAACGTTTTGGTCCCTTCTTGTTGCCATTTATCACGTAAGGTACGCCCTTCCCGCCCTTCTATCATGTTGAAGGTTGAAGTCGCCATCCACTCAAAACCAGTGGCGTATATCAAAACATCTACTGGATATTCGGTACCATCATGCACCACTCCACGCGGATTGATTTCGCTCACCCCGCGCGGCGCGGTGTCGACGAGGTGTACGTGAGGCAAGTTAAAGGTAGGCAGATACTCATCATGAAACGTTGGTCGTTTGCATCCATAGGGATAATAGGGCTTTAACGCAGCCGCAGTTACGGGATCTTCAACAATGGCATCAACCCGCGCGCGAATTTGTTCCATGATACGAAAATTAGTATCCAACTGTTTTTGTACTAATTCTTCCGGCGTTATGTCGCCTGAGTGAGTTTTTCGTTCCTTGAAATCTGCTACTCGACCAGCGAGGTAATCGTCATTCGCCTTCAAAGCAGTACGACCCTCCGAAATGCGCGCAAATCTGGCTCTGCGCGCTTTAGCCCAGCCAGGTTCTTTCGACCATTCTGCAAACTCTTCAACGGAAGTTTCGCGCTGGTCACGCACATCGATAGACGACGGCGTGCGTTGGAATACATATAACTCTTTGACGATTTTTGCCAATTCAGGCACTGCTTGCACAGAGGTCGCGCCGGTTCCAATAATACCGACCCGCTTATCCTTTAAGTCGATATCGTAATCCCAACGCGAAGTATGAAACGACTCACCTTGGAAGGATTGCATACCGTCTATGCGAGCCAATTTCGGCGTTGTCAAAATACCGTTAGCCAAGATCACATATTTGGCGCGCATAGCATCACCACGATCCGTCGTAACAGTCCAGCGACCAGCGGCTTCATCCCACTTGGTTTTTTCCACAGTGGTATGAAAAAGGCACTTATCGTAGAAGCCAAATTTTTCTGCCATCTTCTGGCAGTATTCCATGATTTCGAAACCTGCGGCGAATTTCATAGAAGGGATGTAATCCATTTCTTCCAACAGCGGAAAATAGCTATAGGACTCTACGTCACAAGCAATACCTGGATAACGATTCCAATACCAAGTACCACCGACATCTCCACCTTTTTCACAAAAGCGTACGTTGTCAAAACCCGCTTGGCGCAACTTGTACCAAAGCAAGAGGCCAGCAAACCCAGCACCTACGACTAAAACATCGCACTCGTCGGACAACGACTCGCGCTCAACGGGTTCCGCGGAATAGACATCTTCTAGATAACGACTGAATTCGCCCTCCATCGACATGTAGTCGGCTGCACCTGCGCGAGACTCTTTGAACTCGCGGTATTTGGCTTGTTCAACAGCATCAAATACGGCACCGACTGGGGCAGGAGGTAAGGTTTTCAGCGCTTCATCTGTAATAGTTGAGTAGCCTTTGCCAGCAATTTTTTCCGATGCTTTTGCAGCGCGAGTAGCAAAAATTTTCAGTCCACTTTGCGGATCAACTCTTACAGACATACTTTTCCCTAGAAGTTAAATTCAGCCCAAAGGTATCGAACAAAATCTAGAAAAAGTCAATAGTGCGCGAACTGCCCTAGCGAGTGCGGGGCCGGTTACAACCACATTCAAGCCCCACTCCTCTTCCAATAGGGTTGGCCGCGGAGTGTCGCTAGCAGAATAAGATGATTGCAAAGGCGACGATGATTCTCACCTACAAAGCACAGGTCACAGAGCATTTCGCGAAGTTCGGTATTACAAGACTAGATATCGACAGCAGCTAATTTTGATCTTAGTCATCAATCTTTGCTGAAACGTTCTGGTGAAACAGCCTGTTTATAAGCAGCAATGTCCTTAAAATCGCCACCAAGGGTCGACTGGGTGAGTAGGTGACTGGTCAACTGCGCCAATGCTGGTGCTGATTGAACACCATAGCCGCCCTGCCCAGCTAACCAGAAGAAGCCCTCGCGCCGGGAGTCCTGCCCCACAACAAAAGTATGGTCTGGGGCGAAGCTGCGTAAGCCGGCCCAACGGTGCTTGATATGAGACACCTCGAGACTCGTTGCGCGACTAATCCTGTCTATGGCTACAGCAATATCAAACTCGTCTGCTTGAGCATCACACGGCTCGCTTGGTGTTTCATCCGCAGGGGAAAGAAGTAGCTGACCGGCATTGGGCTTGAGATAAAACTGTTCATCTACATCCACTACGAGTGGCCAATCGGCGAACTCAAACTCAGCGCTGAGGTCGACCAACATCGCTGTGCGGCGTTTAGGTTGGATATTCAGAGGGTCAGCACCCGCAAGCGCCGCAACCTGATCGGCCCAAGCCCCGGCTGCGTTAACAACACTGGGCGCGCTAAAGCTGCCTTTTGTGGTTTTAACCGACCAACGACCCTGTTCAAACTCCATAGCTTCTACTTTCGTAGCTGTGAGGAGTATTCCACCACGAGCCTTTAACTGCCTGCGATAACCCTGCAACAAAGCGTCAACATCGAGGTCGCCCCCAGATTTTCCGAGCAAACCACAAGCCACGTAGTCTTGATTGAGTATTGGTACCCGCGAGCAAACTTCAGCCCCGTCTATAAGACGCAATTGCTCTACTTCAGCAGCCAGTGCAGAAATAGCATCGCGTTGGTCGTGCCTACCAACAAATATGACCTGTCTTGGGCGCATCAGTGGCACATTTGTAAAGGTATTGGGGGGTGTAGTGAAAAAGCCCTCGCAGGCTGCCGAGAGTGCTCGCACCGTTTCATTGCCATAGGCCGGTGCGAAATATGCAGCAGATCTACCTGTTGCGTGGTAGCCCGGGTGCTGCTCACGCTCTAGCACTAAAACCTTTGCATGCTCGGCAAGTTCTGCGGCAGCAGATAACCCGGCGATGCCCGCACCAATAACAATAAAGTCGAGGGCTTCATTCTGTTTCATCTAGGCTTCATCGTATGCGGCAGCGGGGTCCACAGGCCATAGCGGTTGGGTCGCATATTCACGATCAAACACTTCAATATGGTGAGTAGTAAGTCCAGGCGGATCTGCAGTGACAATGGTGCCCGCAATCTCTTCAAACCCGGCGCGAAAATGGTTGCTAGATTTCAGGGCAATATAATCCTTGGCCTTGACATCAATCCCCACCGCGGCGAATGGTTCAGTATCAAAGGTTTGAGAGCGGTGACTGGCGACAACAATGTCCATATCCCCTATCTGAAGCCGAGCAATCTTGCCGTAGTTAATACGGCTGCCTTTTGCCATGGCTTGCATAATGCAACGTCCGTCATGGAGTGCTTTGACATATACCGAAAGCAACAGGGGTTCACCATGCATGTCGTCATATTTTGCACCTAGACTGATATCAATGCTGCTACCTACCCCTACTGCATGAGCTTGTTGGGCGACCTCTGGGTCAACGATAAATCCAAAACAGGCGTTTTTCAGGTCTGCGTCAAGCATGGCACGGAGCAAATGCGTGCCATCTCCAGGTGAACCACCACCGCAATTATCTGACGTTTCATTAATTACTACGGGTTTTGCTGTCGCAGCCTGTGCAACGTCTAACGCTTCCGCCGCAGAGAGACTTAGAGCACGGAAAGATTCTCTTTGCTGCCAGAGTTCGTTGCCTATGCTCTGCGCAACCAATCTTGCCTGATGCGCATCAGATCGACTTGTGACAACAACATGGCAGCCAACTTGGGGTACGTCTGAATAAGGAAAGCCGTGAAAAAAGCTGACTTGAATAACATCAGCATTGTTTGCTTCCAGCTCGCGCATACGCTGCCGAAGGGCAAGGCCAATGCCTACAAACGTGGTTGTGGTGGGCATCAGTATAGGGACAGTTTCGACCTGCACAGTGGGTCGGAAATTGCCTTCGAGCATATGTTTGATCAGTTCAATGGCATCCCCTGCACGTTCATGCATATCAATATGTGGATATTCATGGCAGGCGAAAACCCCATCAAGGGCATCTGCCATGCGCTGGGTAATATTGCCGTGCAAGTCAAAGGCTGCGGTTATGGGCACTGCTTCCCCCACCAATAGCCGAACTTGTGCAACTAGATCTGCCTCCAGATCCGGGCATTGATCGACTACGCCCGCACCGTGAAGGTCTAGAAACACGGCATCAACGGGCATCTCCGAGGCAAGCCTTTCAAGCAATTCAGCCTTCATTGTGGCGTAGCAATCAGCTGCAATTGTGCCGGAAGGCTGTGTAGAAGCCAGATAAACGGGTACTGGTATAAGACCTAAACGCTCGCAAGCATCAATAGCACCACCGGTCTGGGTCTGGGTACTACGCAGACGGAACAATTGCTCACCGCGTTGAATGTAGAAATCTTTTAGAGTTGTTTCATCTCTCACGTAAGTGTTGGTTTCGTGATTGATTCCGGCAATAGCAATTCGCATAGTTCTCTATATTCCGTTCTTCAGTTGTAAAGGTCCACTGATCGCTCTCAGCCAACGCCAAATACTAATGCTTTAATAGGGAACGAAAAAGCTACACCAGAGTCGGGATGAACACGAGCATCAATATGCCATAACCTTTTTCATCAGAGCGATAATACCTAAGTTCGTTCCTGCGACTATCCCATTCAATATGTAAAATATCGCAAGCCGTGATCGGGCGTGGCGCGGCACCCAGCGACAAGATTCTTTGAGTTTCTCCGATCTAGGCCTAAAGCAACCATCAACAGCAATAATAGTTTTGCAAACTTCATTGCTAATTCCCCACCAAATCCCCGAAACTACGCCAACAAAACAAAGGTGGTAGGAAAACATGTCAGCAAACTTTGAAGTCTTGCGTGGTGATTTAAATCAAGCTAGAGCGGTAGAAACGCCGCCTTTGGTTCCGCTAAGCGGTGAGATAGTGCTGCGTATTGAGAAATTTGCGCTCACAGCCAACAACATAACTTACGGTGTTGCAGGGGACCTCATAGGATACTGGCAGTTCTTTCCAGCGGAAGGTGATTGGGGGCGCATACCTGTATGGGGGATTGGCGAGGTATCCAGCAGTGAACACCCGGACGTTCAAATCGGCCAACGCTTTTACGGCTACTTCCCTATGTCCCAAGAACTGAGAGTCAAACCGGCTAAGATCACCCAGCGCGGGTTTGCTGATGCGAGCGAGCATCGCTCAGCGTTACCAGTCGTCTATAACCAATACAGTCTAGTGTCACCTGAAAACGGATTCGCACCGGGACTCGATAATCACGCCATGCTCTACCGCCCGCTGTTCACAACCTCATTCGTACTGGATGACTATTTTGCCGACAACGATTTCTTTAACGCTGACAGTGTGATTTTAGGCAGTGCGTCAAGCAAGACAGCTTTTGGTTTGGCGTTCATGCTGCATCGTCGCGGCGGCAAGAAAGTGGTTGGTTTAACGTCCCAAAGCAATAAAGACTTTGTTGAAAAGTTGGGTATATATGACGAAGTGCTTTGCTACGACGAGGTAGAGAATCTCGCCGACGAACCCAGCGCTTACATTGATATGGCAGGGAACAAAGAGGTTCTCGCTCGTGTGCACCACCACTTGCGAGAAAATCTCGTGAATAGCTGTAGCGTGGGCATTACCCATTGGGATGCTCGGCAAGGCGAGGACCCTACATCACTGCCGGGCGCATCGCCGACGATGTTCTTTGCACCAAGCCAAATTGTTAAGCGCAACAAAGAACTCGGCCCGGAGGTTTATCAACAAAGGATAACCCAGGCGACTGACGCATTTTTTGCCGTAGTCGACAATTGGGTTTCAATTCAAGAAGCACCTCTGAATGAAGTCGAGCAGGTATATAGGACGGTATTGAAAGGTCCAGCGCCGAATATTGGGTATATTGTGACTTCTTAGACATTTCGGAATTTAGGTTAAAGGGATCGTATGGTTATCTGTATAGCCCAACTTCCTGTACTAGGCCATTCGAGCGCTTGGCATACAAGCAATTAAACCTCTATGACGTGACGAGCCGCAAATCATATTGCACTGGAATGTTCTCGAGTCTTGTATTTCAACCAATGAATGACTGACCCTGAATGGCCTGCACAAAGGTATATACAGAAAATGTTGCGTAAACCGCTGCAAAGGTGAGCACTAAAGCGCAAGCAAAATTTCTGTCTAAGTGCCTAGGCAGAAGCAAGGTGAATAACGGCACTGCCTGCATCCCATGTAAGCCAAAGAAGTGGGCTACTCTGAGATCACCACCGTCAGTTGTCCAATTGAACAACCATATGCCGTTTGCATCTGTTGCGCTGGCGCTTACCCAATGGCTTGTCTGTCCCCCTAAGTAGCCACCAAAACCGCCGCCGAGGACAACCGTAATTCCAAGGCCGACAACAATCGCCAGCACCATGGGCTGACCTTTGTCATTGCTTTGCCCTA
>CAJJDH010000113.1 GCA_905182905.1 marine gamma proteobacterium HTCC2089
GTATACGTGTCCCTGAGGCGTTGTTGGTCACTGGGTTTTGTACCACGTGAGGGAATAATTCTTTGAATAGACTCAGCATGTTTTGCGTTGAGCGCCTGTCCGCTGCCTCATGTAGTCGCCCTGGAGGTCCAAGGCGAGGTGGAAGTGCAAACCCGTGTGGGGTTTTAGCGTGATGGTGGAAGCTCCAATCGACACCAGCCTCATCCATTTCCGCGAAAAAGCGCTGTTTGCTCTCATCGGATACTAGGTGATCGTCGGCGCCGTTTTCGATAACGACTACCGTCTTTGTATTGTAATTATTTGGGCAGAGCTTTAGTGCTGGTCGCTGCGCTCCATAATGAGCAGGATTTGGATCTTCTCCTGTTTGTAGAAGGCCATGAAAGGACACAACACCGGATAGGTTGAGTCCTCCGCGAACACCTTCTATAACGGCCATACCCCCAAAGCAGTAGCCGATAGCGGCGGGTGGGGTATCTGTCTCGACTGAAGGTTCTGCGAGTCCTGCTTCAATCCATGCGCCGAGTAACCCGCGAAAGTACTCGTGGTCATGATCCAAACGCACCATGCCCTTAAAACACTTGTTTTGAAAACCTTGTATCTTCTCCGGGTCAGTTGGGAAGTCGCGTTCATCCATAGGAACGTCCGCGCCGTACATATCTATGGCCAGCCCAACAAAACCGACTCTTGCGAGATATTCAGCAACGTCAACATCAAACGATTTAAGCCCTTGGTAGTTATGTATCACTATCACCAAGGGTCGCGGGCCTTGTTCAGCTGCAGGTGCTACGAGGTTTGCGGTGAATTCGTTGCCGCGAAATGTAATGTTCATTGCTTTTCTTTGTAGGCTTGGATCATCTGCCCATAGTCGTGTGTCACTCATTGCTCACCTCTTATTCAATCGTCTCTTGTAAGTTGCCTTTATTGTTTTGGGTAAGTGCCCGTAACAATGCGTTGGTTTTCTTGTCGGCGTGTGTAGCCTTTGCCGTCGAAATATTCCAGTACGTCTATAGCAACATTTCTGCCTATTCCTGTGTGGTCTCTAAACTCCCTTACCGTAAAAGCATTGGTTACAGTATTGTTTGCCGCCAGTTCTCTAATATCTTGCGCTAATTCTTTTAGTTGTTTGGGTAGGTAGTAGCGGTGGTTGGCAATATTTACCATCAACCCTCTTCTCACCAATTCGTTCATGCTGCGCTCTAGTTCTTGCTGCGGCTTCTGCATTGATTTGGACAGGTCGCCAGTGCTGGGCGGCTGTTTAGCATCTAATACGTTTTCTAATCGCCCCCACAGATCAGCTAGTGGGGCCGGTAGGTCAATTTTTGCGCCCTGTAACTTGTATTCCCCGCCGGTGTATTCCAGTGTGTTTTCACTGACTAACTCATTTAACAGCGCCTGCCTGAAAAGGCTGGGTACTTGCTCAAAGTGATTTTCTTTAACACCTTGAGCGTCCTTAACATCTGCTAGTAGGTTGGTAACGGAACTTTTCAGCTCCAACCAATATTTGTCAGCGATTGCCGTGTCACCCACTTGGCGTAGATTTCGTTGGCCTGTTAATCCTAGGAGGGTGGTCTCATTTAGATGCCAAAAATCGCCAAATTCTTTTAGGTCAGTTGGCCCCTGTTCCAATAATTGAGCCAGACATTGCTCGGCGTCATAGTTTGTATGTGCTTTCAGTTTATTTAGACGTTTTGGGTCGCTGCGTCGGCGTTGCTGGTCATTGTCTGCATAAATTACTTTGCCGCCACCTAGTGTTAAATCTAGGCTTTGATCACGTAAAACAAGTCTGTCGCCCTGATGACAGGCCAATGATTCTTCGCTGAGGATATCTGCGATGAATCGGTTGGCATCCAGTTGCCGCACAGCAGCTATCCTGCCGGTGCTGTGACTCGTAGCGTGATAAATGTGTATGGGCGTCCAATTTTTAATGGCCCTTGGGAAATCTTTATTCGCTTCTAGTTCGATTGTCAGGTTTTTGTAACCTTGGCTAGGTTGCTGAATAATCCAGTCGCCTCGATCAACTTCATCAATGCCAGTAATGTTCAGTGCACACCGGTCGCCAGACATAGACTGTGTTACCGCCTTATCTTGTGCGCGAATACTGCGAACACGTATTTTTTTGCCGCTAGGGTAGTGGGTTAACTGCTGATCTACCTCTACAGTGCCACTGTGTACTGTACCGGTAATCACAAGTCCCGCGCCTTTCACCGTAAAAGACCTATCAATAGCTATTCTAAATGGCTTTTGATTCTTCTCGACTTTATCGGGGTTTGCGCTGCCGCGCAGATGAGCCAACAAAGTTGCAGTGCTTTCTGGATTTTCTATTGAGGTCTGGAAGACTTTGGCCTCCGCCAAAAAGCTAGCCCCAACTAAATCTTCGATTTCCCCGAGGCATTCTTTTATTCGATCAGGGCTGGCTCTGTCACATTTGGTGAGCGCAATTGTACCTTCCCTCACGCCTATCAAACGTAATATCTCGAGATGTTCGCGGCTTTGTGGCATGGGTCCGTCATCGGCGGCGATAACCATTAGGGCATGTTGATGGCTTGCGACACCAGCGACCATGTTGTGAATAAATTTATGGTGACCAGGTACATCGACGAAACCAATGTTGCCTTCGTCGATATAGGCAAAGCCTAAGTCTATGGTTAGTCCGCGTTTTTTCTCCTCTTTGAGGCGATCTGTTTCTACCCCGGTGAGTGCTTTGACCAAAGATGTTTTGCCGTGATCTACATGGCCTGCAAGGGTGATGATCATAAGGGCATGCTACTTAGTTGATTGCACAACTCGTCAATATGATCAGCGCCGCGCATGTCTAACAAAATACTATCGTCTCTAATTCTACCTACTACAGGCGTATCTAAAGCTCGTAACGCTTTGGCTATATTGTCAGGGCTTAGTGTTGGGTGGGTGACTTTCACCGCAATGCTTCCTATGGTTTGATCAGGTAGCGCGCCGCTACCTATTTGTACTTCGCTGGGAACAGTTTCGCTTGTGTAGGCGGTTGGTAAGCTAGCACAAATTCGTTCAGCCCTTTTGTGCAACTCTAGATCAGTGAGTTGTAGAGTGCGCAGTAAGGGTAAGTGCTTATGTAGAGATTCGGGGTTTTCGTAAAGCTTTAAAGTGGCCTCTAATACCGCCAAAGTAATTTTGTCAGCTCGCATGGCGCGTTTCATTGGGTTTTTGCGAATCTGCTCTATGAGCTCGCTCTTGCCGGCGATAATGCCCGACTGTACACCCCCGAGTAACTTATCTCCGCTAAAGGTCACAAGGTCTATGCCTTCAGCCAAAACTTGCTGGGGCGTTGGCTCTGCGGGCAAACCCCAATGGGTGAGGTCCACCAAGCTACCGCTACCTAAATCTATGCAGCTGGGCACACCGCTGGCTTTGGACATTCTGGCGAGGTCGGCGGGGCCAACAGATTCGGTAAAACCTTGGATATAGAAATTGCTCGGGTGGATTTTTAGCAGCATGGCTGCGCGATCAAGTACTGCTTCGAAATCTGCTGCTCGCGTGCGGTTTGTTGTGCCTATCTCCAGCAGTGTGCAACCAGATCGACTCATCAGTTCTGGCAGGCGAAAGCTACCGCCAATTTCTACTAACTCACCACGAGACACAGGTACTTCTTTGTTTAAGGCAAAGGTGTTCAGTACGATCATTAACGCTGCCGCGTTGTTATTGACTATGGTCGCCGCTTCGCACCCAGTTAAGCTACAGATGCGTTGTTCAACAATTGCATCGCGATCTCCGCGACGGCCTGCGTCAATATCGTATTCTAGGTTCATGGGGCGTGTGATCAGAGGTTCGATATTACGCCATAGTTCTTTGCTGAGTAGTGCGCGACCCAAGTTCGTGTGAATAATTGTGCCAGTCAGATTGAAGATGGGCGTGTAACCAACTTTGCCTAGCTGATCCTTTATGGCCTCATTATAACCTACAGGTGTAATAGCCCACTCGGGCACCTGCTTATTTTCTCGCATACTTTGTTGTAGTGCGCGAATGGTTTGCTTCACAGTTTGCAAACCATACTCATCAAGCAGATTTGTTAGTTCGGGCGCTTGGAGCAGGCTGTCTACGGCAGGTAGATCTCGAAGTTCGGGCATGTTGGTACTCAAATATTTCCTTATACTATACGTCGATTTTTTCTCCGACGTTTAGATTCCTGTATGTTTCTGGAATCGCTAAAGGCGCATTGTACCGCTATGAATTTGTCGCAGAAAGTTTGATCCATAGTTTATGGTTACTGATTAAAATTTAAAGGGGAAGTCTGCTATGGCAGAACAAAAAGGGCAGGTGGCATTTATTGGCTTGGGAGTTATGGGTTTCCCAATGGCAGGGCATTTAGTGCGCGCCGGCTATTCCGTCAATGTATATAACCGTACAAGCGCAAAGGCAGAGTTATGGTGCGCCGAATATGCCGAAGCAGCGGCGCAAAACGTGCATGTTGCTCGGTGTGCAACCCCGGCTTTGGCCGCCCAAGGAGCTGAAGTTGTATTTGTCTGTGTAGGTAATGACGATGATGTTCGCCAAGTCGTTATGGGTGGCGATGGCGTGCTAAGTGGTATGAATTCCGGTGCGTTGTTGGTTGATCACACCACAGCGTCGCAAGATCTAGCACTTGAGCTGAGTTCAGCATGCCAGGAGCGCGACTTAGCCTTCTTGGATGCGCCGGTTTCAGGTGGGCAGGCTGGGGCCGAAAATGGTGCGCTTACCGTTATGGTAGGTGGCAGTGAAGACAACTTCAAAAGAGTAGGCGAGTATTTTGAAGCTTACGCAAAAAAGTACTCATTGATGGGGCCTGCGGGCGCTGGGCAATTGACAAAGATGGTCAATCAGATCTGTATTGCAGGGGTACTCCAAGGGCTGTCTGAAGGGGTGCATTTTGCTCAGCAAGCTGGTTTGGATGTTGGCAAGGTGGTCGATGTTATCTCGCAAGGTGCTGCCCAGTCTTGGCAGATGAATAATAGAGCCAGCACTATGGCTGAAGATGAATACGAGTTTGGCTTTGCCGTTGATTGGATGCGCAAAGATTTGTCTATAGCGTTGGCAGCGGGAAGGTCGCTGGATGCACGGCTACCAATGACTGCTTTGGTGGATCAGTTTTATGCTGACGTACAGGAAATGGGTGGTGGGCGTTGGGATACTTCTAGTTTATTGCGCAGATTTACTGCAAGAACGTAGATATAGAGCTTCTCAAGAATATAGATCAAGAGCTTGCGGGCGGCTGCTTGCCGCCCGGTTAACTGGCTTCTAAGAACTTATTGGCAGAGCTTTTAGCGTTTGTCCACTTCCACGAAATCTCGCTTGGGGCTGCCGGTATATAACTGACGAGGGCGTCCAATTTTGTACGCACTGCCTATCATTTCGTTCCAATGAGCAATCCAACCTGGTGTTCGCCCTGTGGCAAAGATCACGGTGAACATTTCTACCGGAATGCCGATCGCTTTCAAGATAATGCCTGAGTAGAAGTCCACATTCGGATACAAACGCTTTTCTACAAAGTATTCGTCTTCCAGCGCAATACGTTCGAGCTCTCGAGCCATAGCCAAAATAGGATCGTTCTCTACGCCCAGTTCCTCTAACACTTCGTGGCAGGTCTGCTGCATCACTGTGGCACGCGGGTCATAGTTCTTATACACCCGGTGGCCAAAGCCCATAATTCTGAAGGGATCGTTCTTGTCTTTAGCTTTGCGAATGTATTCAGGAATGTTTTCTACGCTGCCGATTTCATCGAGCATGTTTAATACGGCTTCGTTAGCGCCGCCGTGTGATGGTCCCCAAAGGGCCGCTATACCAGCAGCAACACTGGCAAAAGGGTTTGCGCCTGTTGAGCCTGCCAAACGCACAGTAGAGGTCGAGGCGTTTTGTTCGTGGTCTGCGTGCAGTAGGAAAATACGATCCATTGCTCGCGCAAGCGTGGGGCTGACTTTGTACTCTTCACAGGGGGTAGCAAACATCATATGCAGGAAGTTCTCTGCGTAGCCCATGTCGTTGCGTGGGTAGACGAATGGCTGGCCTTGGGAGTGCTTGTAGCTCATTGCAGCCAAAGTGGGCATTTTAGCTATTAGTCGGTGAGCAGTGATTTTGCGATGTTCTGCATTATCGATGTCTAATGAGTCATGATAGAACGCCGAGAGAGCGCCAACTACACCGCACATAATAGCCATTGGGTGGGCGTCCGGACGAAAACCTTGGAAAAACGTCCTTAGTTGCTCATTCACCATTGTGTGATTTTTGATCGTATTTACAAATTCTTCTTTGTCTTTCTTCGCTGGGAGCTCGTCGTTTAGGAGCAAGTAGCATAGTTCCAGGTAATCTGACTTTTCCGCCAACTGGTCGATAGGGTAGCCCCTGTGCAGCAATATGCCCTGATCACCGTCGATGTAAGTAATACCAGACTCACATGCCGCAGTGGATACAAAGCCAGGGTCATAGGTGAAATATCCTTGGCTGGTCAACTTGCCTACGTCGATGACATCTGGACCTAGGCTGCCGGAATAGATGGGTAGATCGATGGGCGCATCTACTCCGTCTATTGCGAGGGTTGCGTGTTTGGTTGTCTGATCGGCCATTGTTCTTTCCATTTGATGCTCTGCATAAGGTTGCAGGGCTAATTCTAATTGTTGATCCGCGCAATATTGGTTTTATTTTGGCGCGTAACAGTGAGCATATACGTTGCTTGCAGTGATGTTCTATTTTTTGTGCAGGTGAAAAAACTGCAAGCCGCTAATGATTGACGAAACTGAACTGATTTTCCAGTTTGACAACTCACTAGTTTGCGCTTTTCGCAAAATTTGTTGGACTTTATTTACTCCCGGTAGCTGTGGATCTAGATTTTGACCCTATCCAATGTCACCTTTAGGTTGAAACTTGTGTGTTGCGGATTGCTGTGATTATGCGCCAGCGCGAAATAAAGTGGCAGTTTGTTGCTACTTTCTTGTGACATGGCTTGGCTTTGCCGCCTTAGCCTACTAAAATACCCCGCCGGTCGCTGTGCAGCGGCGGATTAGAGTCTCCGATTACATCGAGAGCAACTCACTGTACATGTTTCGTTTACTAATTTTGGGATAGAGAGAATGAAGACAGATAGACCTGTCAACTTGAACCTGCTTGTGTTCAGTTTTCCATTGGCCGCAATAGTGTCCATTACGCACCGTATTACCGGCGTTATGTTGTTTGTGGGTGTGGCATTTGCCCTCTACGCATTAGATTTGGCGACCTCGTCAGAGCAAGGCTTTGCGGCAGCAAAGGTGCTCGTTGCCCAGCCCCTAGGCATGTTCATATTGCTTGGTCTTATTGCAACACTGACGTTCCACATAATTGCAGGTCTCAAGCACTTACTCATGGATTTTCACGTGGGTGATACCGTAGGAGCTGCATATTTTGGATCCATCGCAGTCATTGTTTTAACTCTCATCGTTACGGGCGCAATAGGAGTTGTATTATGGTAACTCAGGTACTAAACCTTACCCGCAGCGGCTTGTCAGATTACGTAGTACAACGCGCTACGGCGGTTATCTTAACTATTTACACAGTTTGGGTTCTGGGCTTTTTCTTGCTCACCCCAGAGATGACTTACACCATTCTAGTGGGCTTTTTCTCTAGCGCACCTATGCAGATTGCTAGTACTTTGGCGGTCCTGTCTACCGTCGCTCATGCTTGGATTGGCATGTGGACAATTGGTACAGATTATCTACTCGAAGCTCACGTAGGTAGCTACTCCACGGTTATTCGTTTTGCGTATCAAGCAGCGTGCTTACTCGCACTATTTATCTATCTGGTCTGGGCATTCCGTCTAGTCTGGCAATTTTAGGAAGTTTTAATGTCTCAAATTCGTAAAATGGAGTTCGATGGGCTAATCGTGGGTGGCGGTGGTTCCGGATTGCGTGCATCGCTACAGCTTGCTCAATCAGGGTTGAAGACTGCTGTAATCAGCAAAGTATTTCCAACTCGTTCGCACACAGTGTCGGCTCAAGGTGGCATTACGTGCGCTATTGCCAGTGATGACCCCAATGATGATTGGCGTTGGCACATGTATGACACCGTCAAAGGGTCGGATTACATTGGCGACCAAGATGCGATTGAATATATGTGTTCAGAAGGGCCGCAAGCGGTCTTCGAGCTAGAACATATGGGTTTGCCTTTTTCGCGTACTGCGGAAGGCCGTATTTATCAGCGTCCTTTTGGTGGTCAATCTAAAGGTCCCGATGATCCGACTCAGGCAGCGCGTACTTGTGCAGCGGCTGATCGAACCGGTCATGCATTACTGCACACTTTGTTTCAAGCCAATGTTAAGGCCAACACAACCTTTCTGAACGAATGGTTCGCTGTTGATATGATAAAGAATCAAGATGGTGTAATTGTTGGTGTTATTGCCATCTGCATTGAAACTGGTGAACTCGTTCACGTCAGCTCTCGCGCAACGGTTGTTGCAACAGGTGGCGCAGGGCGTATTTATGCATCTACTACTAACGCGTTGATGTGTACTGGTGACGGCATTGGTATGGCTCTGCGTGCAGGTGTCCCCGTTCAAGATATGGAAATGTGGCAGTTCCACCCAACCGGTATTGCTGGTGCAGGAACACTGGTCACAGAAGGTTGTCGCGGTGAGGGTGGATACCTCATTAATAAAGATGGCGAAAGATTTATGGAGCGCTATGCGCCAACCGCTAAGGATCTTGCTGGTCGCGATGTTGTTGCACGATCTATGGTCATTGAAATTCTCGAAGGCCGAGGCTGTGGCCCTGATGGCGATCATGTCATGTTGAAGCTAGATCACTTAGGCGAAGATGTTTTGAACAGTCGTTTGCCGGGCATCCTAGAGCTCTCAAGAACTTTTGCTCACGTTGATCCAGTAAAAGAACCTATTCCAGTTGTTCCTACCTGCCATTATATGATGGGTGGCATTCCAACTCAGGTTAGCGGTCAGGCACTCACCCAAAATGCTCAGGGCGAAGATGTTTCTGTGGAAGGCTTGTATGCCGCAGGCGAAGCAGCTTGTGTATCAGTCCACGGCGCGAATCGCTTAGGCGGTAACTCGTTATTAGATTTGGTGGTATTTGGTCGTGCCGCAGGTATGCATATCGAAGAAGTTATGCGCCAAGGGGTAAGCTACAGAGATGCCAGTGAGTCTGATATCGAGGCTTCAATGGAACGCCTGAATCGTTGGAATGAATCTACCAGCGGTGAATCTATCTTCGATCTGAAGAAAGAGCTACAGACTACTATGCAAAATAGCTTTGGCGTATTCCGTACAGAAAAGAATATGCAAGAAGGTATGAAGTCGCTTTCTGATCTGCGTGAGCGGATTGGTCAGGCGCATTTGACGGACAAGTCAAATGCCTTCAATACAGCACGCTTAGAAGCATTAGAGCTAGATAATTTGCTAGAAGTAGCGGAGGCAACTGCCGTCGCAGCAGAGCACCGTAAGGAAAGCCGAGGCGCTCATGCGCGCGATGATTTCCAAGATCGCGATGATGAGAATTGGTTACATCATTCTATGTACTACGCCGATGGTAAGCGTGTGAGTAAACGTGAAGTAAACTTCGCGCCAAATACTATGGAAGCCTTCG
>CAJJDH010000114.1 GCA_905182905.1 marine gamma proteobacterium HTCC2089
AGAGCTGTTAAGGGAACAAGCAGAATAGTCGCGGTTTCCTTGGATAACTGGATCCGCCTCTCTATGTGTAGCGTATAAAGTCATATGACCATCGCCATCATTTATGCTGTTTCCATAGGCGAATGAAAACGTGCCAATGTCGCCGTCACTGACGCGACCACTTGGTAGATCAAAACCTGATGACGAAACAATATTTTGAACCCCCGAATCGTTATTCTTGTGTTGATATTGGCTGAACTGATAGTCGAATTTGACACCTTCAAAGGTGTCGTCAAGGATGAAGTTAACAACACCTGCTACAGCGTCGGATCCATATACAGCTGAGGCGCCACCTGTAAGAACTTCAACCTTTTTAATAACAATATCTGGAATTTGATTTAGATCTGCGCCGCCGCCCGCTTGTCTGGGTGAGCCACGAACAAGACGTTTGCCGTTTAGGAGTACTAGGGTTCGGTCTCGGCCTAACCCGCGTAGGTCTACTGAAGCGGTGCCTACTGCGCCGTTAGAGTCAGTAGAGGCGTTGTTACCCCGGGTTTGGGGTAGGTCATTGAGTAGATCTTCGATTCTGACAATACCGCCATAAACCAATTCTTCAGCGCCAACTTGAGTCACAGGACTTGCACTGAGAAGGTTAGAGTTTTGTGGGATTCTAGAACCGGTAACTACTACTTCTTCGATAATCTGATCAGCGGAAGCAGTGTCAGCTGCGTTGGCAATTGATGACAACGCAAAAGGCATAGCCGCTACCAGATAGAACCTTATAGAACGCAGTACAAGATTGATACTTGAACCTTTACTAAGCATGATTCTCTCCATGAGTGGATTTTAAAACTTGCTAGGTTTGGCAAATTTCTCAAGGACATTGTTAGTATTTTTATTGAGCCAAGGCACTTTTTTAGCTTTGCTTAACCCGATATCGCTGGGTCGGTGCTAAAGTCGGTACGCCTTTCGAAAAAAGCAAAATAGAGCAAGACTAGATGTGAGTCGATAAGGCGTCTTTAGACCTCCCTCGCAGGCTCACATATCTGCGTTAATACTCCCATTCGGAGCGGATATGGTTACCACTTTTAGACTGAGGTGCCAGAAAAGCCGATAAAAGGTTGTCGTATTATTGCTCAAACCTCACAACTGTAATTTAGTGCGTTAATCGGCTGGATTCAGGCAGTTGTAGTGCAGTTATAGTGAGGCCTAATTTACCCTTGGCGTGCAAACGCCGAGCAAAGATATGTTCCGGGTTGGCACCTACCAACTTTTCAAATTGACTAGCCCCTTAGGTGTGTTCAAAACACTTGTGAGCTGGTCCTCACCATGGGTCACCGATACGTCCAAGCTAAGATCTTGGACCAGTTGTTGATACGCTTGAGGCTCCTGGGTGGTCACACCAAATGCCATTAAAGAACAGCCTTTAGGCGTGCTTAGCGCAGGATGGGGAGAGGCTTTCCAGTCAATGAAGAAAGGCAAAAGGCTGTTTCCAGTAAAGAACCTCAATTGCCATGCTAAATGAACGCCTTGGGGTGTGGTTCTACTCATATCTATGATGTCTTTGCACCCGTAGCCAACATTACTCGCAACTACGGTTAAAGCATCTAGGTCCGTGGTGGCAACAGCCCATCCGCGAATGCCCGAGCCTCCATGATTGATGAGTAGTTCGCCAGTGGTTCCAGAGAGCCTCTGACTATGGTCGGGCGCGATAATTTCTAAATATTGATCTTCGCCCAGGGATAACAGGGCATTACACGTACCCATACCAGGGTGAGAGCCTCCATCTGCGGGTTTTACCCCGGTTAGGTCGGCGATTTCTTCCACACCTAGTGTTAAGTCGGCGCTGGCGTACATGATATGGTCGAGATTAGGCAAAGGCTGCTCTATCAAAAATTATTCGATAGTATCTTACAGACACTGGGCAATTTTCACTGGTTTCATTGGTTTTGCAGCAACACCCGCTTAGTAGTAGCCGAGCAAGTATTGATTACAAAAATGGTTTTTATCTGGGAGTAACTTCGTGACTGATTTTATTAGAACACCTGACAGCAATTTCGACCATATTGCAGACTTCACCTATACGCCGAATTACCATACTTGGCAGGACCTGCGCATGCATTATGTTGATGAAGGGCCAAAAGATGGCCCAGTTATGTTGCTTTTACATGGTATGCCAGCATGGTCCTACCTCTACCGCGATATCATTCCTCAGCTGGTAAATGCCGGTTATCGCTGCATTGCGCCAGATCACTTGGGCTTTGGTCGCTCGGATAAGCCAACGGATTTTAATTGGTACACTATTGCCCGGCATACGGAAGTGCTGACCAGCTTGATAGTGGCGTTGGATTTACAAAATATCACATTGGTTTGCCAGGATTGGGGAGGACCCACTGGGCTTGCGCAATCGGTTTATATGCCTGAACGTTTTGCGCGGTTATGCATTATGAATACCTGGCTCCATCATCCTGAATACGAATACAGTGATGCGATACATAATTGGAACGCGTCATGGCATGAGGGCGGGCGCTTTCACCGTCAATGTCCGGACGTAGGCCTGTTGTTGGTTTTGAGTGCTGGCCTCGCTGGGCCTGAGGTGATCTTCCCAGCGTTAATGAACGGTACTCCACCGCAGATTGAAGGTGCAGCTTTGACTATGTATGAGGGTTTTTCAGCACCGTACAGAGGCTTGCCTGATGAGGCGTTCAACGGCTACCGCAAGTTCCCACTTTCTATTCCACTGGACAGTTATACCAACGGTAACGCAGCGGCACAAACCCACCACTACCAAACACTTTTACAATGGCGCAAGCATGTACACTTTATCTGGGGTGGCGCTGATGATGTTTTTACTGAGTCCTGGGGCAGGGTTTGGGCCAAACAAATGAATGCATCCTTTGATGTTATTCCTGAGGCGGGGCACTTTTTGCAAAATTCTCATGGTCGAGAAGTAGCAGGTTTTATCCTCGCGCGAATTGCTGACGAGTAGCAAGCTGGGTTATTTTGTTCCGGATCACTTTGCCTAGGGGTGCCTGCTAGCCTAGACTGATTGCTCTGCGTTTGTGGATAGTCTATTAAGTAAACGCCTGAGCGACTGCTAAAGCACTTTGTTGGGAGAGTGCTAGAAAGAGTATAGAAAAATAATAAAAAGACAATAAAAAGAGGGAGAGACCTATGCTGGCCTTTGCTGGTTCGATAGATATACCGGGAATAGCTATGGTGGTTGGTCCACTACTGCTGATTTTTTTGGCTAATGGCTTTTCGTGGCGTCGATTTTTGATAGTTGGTAATCAAACTATCCTAGATATTGGATTGCTATTTTTGCTTATTGCCTCGGTAGGGTTGTTGGCTAAACAAGAAGATTTATTCGCCTTTCACCTAATGGCTAGCATGGCTCTGCTTACGGTTGTATTCGCATTCATCTTGAAATTACCACTGCACATGCTCAGTGGTGAGGTTGAGGGTTATAAAGATACTACTCATATCGCCTATAAGGTGGTGGCAATAATAGTCTTTGTCATTGGTGTCTATTTCGCTGAACTTTATGCGGCAAGCGCCAGTGCATTCATTGATAGCGCGGCTTTGATATATGTTGGAGTGAGTGTTGTTGCCATTATTGCGCTGAATAAATTCGCTGGTAAGAGTGCACCAATAAAAGCGCTTAGCCGATATTTTCCCAGTATTGGTTTGGTTGGAGTGGTCATAGCGATAGTCACTGGCTTGCAAGATATTTACGAGCTAGCTTCGCTTACTTCAATGCTGAGCTTTGGCTTGTTGACCCTTCAGTACGTTTTGTACTTGCGCATTTTACTGTTCTTGGCTGTGCCGGACAAAGCGTTGCTAGCTGATGGCGAACAAAGCGATGTGCTCACAACAATATGCGCAGTTGCGCTAGTTGGAGTGGTCTTTTACATGATCTTTGCGAGTATTGCTTTAGCGTAGCCGCTACTAGCTCAGTTGAGATTGCTGCGCGGCGTGAAGGGGTGTTATTCCTAACGCCGCGCTACTTTGAAGACCTAACGCTCGCTAAGCCACTGCTTTTCGAAGGCCTGTATCCGTTTAGTTGCCTGAAATGGGGTCATATTTGGTTTGGCCTCGCCTGTTCTGCCAAGTAACTCAATCTGCGCGTAGTACCAAAATTGCACCCCAAATGTAGCAAGCGCCCAAAACGGTTTTAATTTTGATAGAAATGAGAGCCAACTAGGAAATAGGGACAGTTCTTGCTCATATCTAGGTAGTTCTACTTCACCTGCTAAAAGTCTATTTGGCGCATCGGTTAAAACGCACATTGGTCGTCCAATACCAATCATATCCGCGCCGCCAGTGCTGACGGCTTCTTCCATCACAGCGAGTTGGCGGAAGCCACCGGTGACCATCAATGGAATGGATACATGCTCTTGCATGGCTATAGCGAAATCAACAAAGTAGGCTTCTCGCATGGTGGTTGACGTTTTGGCGTTTTGCTCCTCAACAGGTTCTACACCCTCTACACCAATAAGTTTAGGTTGTTCATAGGTGCCGCCTGAGATTTCAATTATGTCGACGCTGGCTTCTTCTAACCATTTCGCGACAACTATACTGTCTTCAAAGGCAAAGCCGCCTTTTTGAAAATCTGCACTGTTGAGTTTTACGCAAATTGGGAAAGCATCCCCAACCGCTTTGCGTATAGCTGTAATTACCTCGATCAGTGCTCGGGCGCGATTTTCTAGGCTACCACCGTATTGATCTTCTCGAAGGTTGCTGCGCGGGCTGAGAAATTGAGACAGCAGGTAGCCGTGTGCTGCATGAACTTGAACGCCTGTAAAGCCAGCTTCTTTGCAGGCCAAAGCACAGATGCCAAAGCGCTCAACAATGGACTGGATTTCTTCAATAGTTAGCGCAACAGGTTGACCAAATTGTCCCCCAGCAATATTCACCGGCACAGCCGAGGGCGCTTTAGGAGTCTTATTTACTCCTGTTTGTGTTTGTCGCCCTGCATGACTGATTTGTGCCCAAAAGTGATTGCCCGCTCGGGTGCCTTCTTTTGCCCAACTGCATAATGCCGCATGCATTTCATTGTCTGGTACTTTATCGACCACAACATTACCCGGGCGCTCTAAGTGGTCGGCATCTACCTGTATGTTGCCAGAGAGTAAAATACCGGCTCCGCCATCACTCCATAAACCATATAAGCGCTCTAGCTCTGGCGTAGGCAGTCCGGCTGGAGAGGCTAGCCCCTCGGTCATGGCGGCTTTGCAAAGTCGATTTTGAACACTTGCGCCGCAGGGTAGGGTAAGAGACTGGCTGAGAATAGATGACATTGTTGTTCCTTTTTTGTGCAGGTTAAGATGCCGAAAGGTGGCGCTAATAGCCAGTAGTGATTGGCTCGAAATTCGTTAGTGAAAAGTGGCTATTGGCCTTTAAGTAAGGCTCCGTTTTATCTATGTTGTCGATAATCTTGTGCTTGCTAAACGCAACCCCAATCAGCGCATCATCAATATTGATCAGATCTCATACCTCAATGGTATGTAATGGAAAAATTCTATGGATTCATTTGACAAAATTTACCAGCGGGCTGCTCGGCGCAAGGGCGGCGAAAACGCTTTTGAGACGCTACTGGGTACTCCGCAGAAGAAGGTCAATCTGGCAAAACTCAATGATGCAGACGTGCTGGCTGAAATGACCGCCTGTGTTTTTCGCGCAGGTTTTGTATGGAAAATCATTCAAGCCAAGTGGCCGGGGTTTGAGAAAGCGTTCAATGAGTTTGATGTTATGCACTGCGCAATGCTTTCTGACGAAGACTTAGAGGTATTGCAGCAAAATACTGAGATTGTGCGCCACGGCACCAAAATTCGCAGTGTGCGCGAGAATGCCCAGTTTATGCTGGATATTCGTCATGAACACGGCTCCTTTGGTAAGTTTTTGGCTAACTGGCCAGAGGATGATTTTGTGCAAATGTGGCTGTTGTTGAAAAAGCGTGGCGCTCGCTTAGGCGGACAGAGTGGCCGCTACTTTCTGCGCTTTATGGGTTTTGAAACGCCTATTTTTAGTAGAGATGTCGTTACTGCCTTGGTCGGTGCTGGGGTGGTGGAAAAGGAACCGACCAGCCAAAAAGCTTTGTTTCTTACTCAAGACGCATTCAACGAATGGAAGTCGCAAAGCGGCAGGGGGTTTACAGAAATCTCGCGTGTACTAGCAATGTCCGTTGGTTAGCCACGACACCTGTTAGTTATTAGGTCGGCGCTAGCCTGCGCCGTGAGTGGCCTGCCATTCATCTTCGAAAATGCTAAACACGGCTGTGTCGCGAATATGCCCTGTCCAAGTGACTTTATTCTTGCGCAAAATACCGTCTTGCTTGGCCCCTAGTTTAAGTACCGCTCGCTGCGAACGCTTATTGCGCACATCCACGCGGAACTCAATGCGTCTGTAACCACAATTGAAAGCATGCTCTATTAGTAGACGTTTCATAGTTAAGTTGAAATTGCTGCCACGCACTCCGGGGCTAATGTAGGTGCCACCAATTTCAACTACGCCTTGTTCGTCTGGGTTTATGTAACTGGTCATGCCAACTACTTTTTGTTCGGCATTGTTTGGACTAAGTTCTATAACCGCGAAAACTACTCGGTCTGGCGCTGCCGCTAAATCAGCAATGGCTTTATCGAAGTGGTCCCCAAGCATTGAGTTGGGATAGATATCCCATATCTCGCGGTCTTCAGCACATGCTGTGCGTAGTTCCTCATAGTGTAGGGGGGCAAGTGTTTCTAGGAGAACTTGCTTGTTGTTGAGTTTTTTAGCGAGTTCGCCAAACATAATATTTCCCTAGCCTTTGGCTATTCGCACAATGCTCTTACTTTTTGTTGAACGCCGCAATGCGGGCCTGCATGTCGGGGCCTACACCTTCGCTTGCGTAGACTTCCCACTGTAGGCCGCCGTCCAACGATTTGCCGTCAGTTGTCTCTAAAAGCTTTTTGTTTGCCGCATGGGTAAAAGACGAGTTCTCAACTATAGATTTACACATTGCAGAGACTTCTTGCATAAAGTTCTCGTTGTCAAAGACTACCTCAGCTAATCCCACTCTTAGCGCTTCTTCTGCTTTCAATGTGGCGCCGGTAAACATCATACGTTTAGCAGTGCTAACGCCGACTCTGCGAGGCAGTCGCTGGCTCATTCCCCACACTGGTGTCAGTGCCCATTTTGCGTGCGTATCGGCAAACCTTGCAGTAGTTGAGGCGACAATAAAATCTGCTGCCAATGCGACTTCTAACGCGCCCGTGTAGCAGTGTCCATGCACCGCTGCGATAACGGGTTTAGGTAACAGTTCCATCAGGCGTAGGGTTTCCGAGTGCCAGCCTCTGGAAGGCACGCGTTCGCCGCCTGCAATATCTGCTAAGTCGTGACCCGCGGAAAAGCATTTGCCTGCACCGCTCAAAACTACACAATTCACAGAATCATCTTTGCCGATATTGGAAACGTGTTTGCGCAGCTCTTCAAACATTGAAACCGTTAGCGCGTTAAGTTTGTCGGCTCTGTTCAATGTTAAGTAGGCGACACCTTGATTATCTTCGCGTAGAACTAATGGGGTTTGATCTGTCATTTTAATTCCTTAAATACGGCTCTGCATTGGGTTAATCACTTGTGGCGTAAATTGGCAAGTTGCGGGCAGGTTAACTAACAGCAAAAGTACAGTGGGCATTGACTTCAGCCCACTGTCCTAGGGTACTAGATAGGCAGTGTTTGCTGGCTAGCACTCGGTCCAGCTAGTCAGGATGCTGGCGCTAGTCAAAGTCGCTGGCGCTGTGACGTTCAGTTACGCGTTCTTCTTCGGGGCCCCAAGGTCTGTTAACCCTGCGCCCGCGCTGTACTGCAGTGCGTTCTTCAATTTGCGTAGCCCATCTAGCTACATTGGTATAAGTCTCTACTTGCAGGAATTCGCGCGACTCATAAATATTGTTGAGCACCAAGTTGCCATACCAAGAGTAGTTGGCCATATCTGAAATGTTGTATTCATCGCCGCAAAGGTAGGTGCGTTCCGCCAGATTTCGGTCCAATACATCTAGCTGGCGCTTTACTTCCATGGCAAATCTATTTATTGGATATTCGTATTTTTCCGGTGCGTACGCATAAAAGTGACCGAAGCCGCCACCAAGATAGGGCGCGCTGCCCATTTGCCAAAATAGCCATGACATACACTCTGCACGCTGTGACGGTTCTGTG
>CAJJDH010000115.1 GCA_905182905.1 marine gamma proteobacterium HTCC2089
GGTGGCGACAATGTGGCAGGTAGCGATGAAAACGAAGAAAACAAAAAACGTTTGGGAAAAAGAGCCGGCGCGAAAGCAAAGGGCTCAGAACATAAGAACAATCATCACGACCCCTATGTGTTGAACCATGACTCAAACAAACACCGCATATTAGAGCTGTCTCGCGTGCTAGACATAATTATTGCACTTGAAGATATCAATGCGTCAATTGGATATGACTCAGTTGCAGTGCAACAAATTGCTAACGTCCAAGGTAACGTCGAAGGTGCACCTTCCTATGTTGTTCTGCCGCTGACTACCCGCAATGACATAATAAATGCGTCTATTGGAGACCAATCACTTGCGCGACAAATGATCGACCAGCTAGGAAGCAACAATAGAGACACTATCGTGCCCAATGGAAACGTTAATTTCAGTGGGCTGTCTGAAGGCGGTGTGAACGCATCTATTGGTTATAATTCAGTTGCCTATCATCTGCAGTCTTTGGTTTCCGGAAAATTTTCAGGTGCTGATGTTTCCTCCTACTCGAGTGGATTTGTAAATGCGAGTATCGGCGACAGTACTACTAGCACTCTGCGCCTTTCTGTTTTCGAAGGGGATGCCGGTTCAGGTAAATTAGATCTTTTTTCAGCCGCCGCTGGAGTCATTGTGGCTGCAATTGGTGCAAATTCGTCAGCAAATTTTTCCGCTGCATCCGCAGAAAACGTTACAACAAAACAAAGTGTCGGCATGAACGTAACTGCCCCCGGTGCTATTGCTGCGTCGATTGGTAGTCGCACGTCAGCATCTAATTTATTGGGCAGCGCCAAAGACGCCAGCGCAAACCAAATAGATGTCAAAGTGACGCAAGTCTTGCCCGCCATAGCCGCTGCGATCGGTGTAGGCAGTGAGGCACACAACGCGGTTGCTGTTCTGCGACCCGGTGTGAAAGTGGGTGGAGATTGGCAGGCCTCTGTAACTTATGGTCAGTTAACCGCTTTCGCCTTAGGTGATAGAACAACAGCCTTAAACGAGATAGGCGTAATTTCGGCAGATGTGTCAGGTGACATTCGGCAAAATATTAATGTTGGTGCTATGTTGGCGGGCACATTGGGTATCAACACTGAAGCTACAAATAAAATCGGTAATGTTGAAGCCCGTGTGAGGGGCAATGTTGATACTGATATAAATATACTCGACGTAAACTCATTATCGTTGGGGTTGAGTATCGGCGGTGATAACGAAAGTATTTATGCGAGAACATTGATTGGAAATGTATTCGCTGAAACCGGATCCGTGAAAAAAAATATTTCTATTTACGGTCCAATAGTAAATCTTGGTGTTGGTTTAGTGATCAAGATTCCCGTAATAGGTGCACTTGACCTGTCACATAAAGGGTGTGTAAGCATTGACAATACTGGCCCGTCCCAGTGTTAGTGAGCGAGGTATGAAGCTCAATCGAATAACTACAATATAAATCAACGCTGGCCTGAGCAAGAGCAGCTCTTACCAATTACACAATTAATATCCGCTGTTCCTTAAACTGGCCTATCAATGTAAATATTGCGAGATAGTAAATAAATTTCAGTTGGCAATCTTGGTCAGCGTATGGTCATACTTAATCTTGCAGTTTTCGCCGGCAGATAAAGGTTGTTCAGTAGTTGCCCCAGATGCAGGGCTAAGGTGGTCTATAAACATACATGGCCTGGAGGGTTTTTGGTGATGCTTTTTCGAGGTTTTATCGCAACAATTTTGCTTGCGTTAGTCGTCTACACATCCGTAGTGATTTTGCAGTACGGGTGGGGATTGTTTCCTATATTTTTTGGCGATATTTTTGCAGTTAACTGGCGAGGGCAGTTCAACGCAGACTTTATGGCCATGTTAGCGTTGTCGGCACTTTGGGTAGCCTGGCGAAATCAGTTCACGGCAAAAGGCTTAACTCTAGCAGTGTTAGCTTTCTTTGGCGGAGCGCCATTTTTGTGCATATACCTTTTGGTATTAAGCCGAATGCACGAAGGGCACCTACCAACCATATTGCTAGGCGGCAATGAGAGCTAGTTTAAGGTAACTATAAAAGCTCATATTACCGAGCATACGAGCTATTTTCGCAACTACTGGGTAGGTGCGAAAGGAAGTAGAGAGTTTTTGTAGGGAGTGTAGTGAGAGACTACTATCTGCCGCGCCTATGGTAGTGATAGCCTACGCAGACGCCTTTCTTTTTAGATTTTTCACCACACTCATGGCCGCCGTCACGGTCTAAGTTGCCACCGTGTCCTAAGGTGTAGCTGTCATCATCTTGATGATTATGTTCTGCATATTCAATAAATCCAGCAGCCACAAAAGGCGACAACCCAAGACAAATAAGAAATATGATTTTCTTAGCAAACATTAGTAACACCCTTAACAATAATTCATTACGCGAAACGGATAGATACGTACACGAGTACTTATTTCAAAGGCGCTAATTTGCCGCCTGGAACGGCTCATAAGAAGAGCTTGTCCGACAGTCGGTATGAGCTTGGTTATGGCTGGCGCGCGTTACTTTTATGATTGAACGGATGCTAGTTTTTGGCAGTTGAGTGCAAGAGGACGTTTACATACGAAATATATATTTATTCCTAGATTGCTTATTTAAAAGCACCAGTTAACCGTTTTGGTGACCTTAAGGTTTCCCAGGGCGGGGCTGCAGTGAGTATTGAGAAATATGATGACTTTTTCTGTAGGCCGCATCCACGGCTTACGCCTAGTGTTGAGTAGTGGCCGATGCAGGAAAATGTGCCAACCAGTACTGATTGAAAATTCTCCCGAGGGCACTCGTTCGTTGCGAGTGCCAAACATAATTATGGCGCCTTACTAAAAGACCAAAGTTAGGTAGCAGCGACCGGATTAGTCGCTCTGCGACGCAGCAATACTCCAGCCCGGTAGTAGTGGCCTATGCTCCAGACAATCACTAGTAAGGTTGCCATAAGCGCGTAGCGCAAACTGTCTTCGCCGTATGCTGGGGTGAATTGATCGCTAAGAAAACCCACAGTGAATGGGCCTAAACCCAGGCCAACAATGTTCACTACAAATAGGTTAATTGCAGCGGCAACAGAGCGCATGTGCAATGGCGTTTCGTTTTGAATAAGCGCAAATCCTGGGGCCACGTATACCGTACCTAGTGCTGCTGGAATTGCGTAGGCCCAAATGGCCGCTGAAGCGGTTTCGGCGACAAAGGCTAAGTAGAGGGTTGGAATTGTGAAGGCGCTTGCTATAGCGATGACCCAAGGTAGCCACTGCTGCCCCCAGATGCGTGCAAGCCCGTCAGCTATACGACCGCCCATATATATGCCAATAGCGCCGCCTACGCCGATAAGGAGAGCTAAGTAGCTTCCCACGGCACCGGTTCCCATATCGTGGATACGCACAAGGTAAATGGGCACCCAGATGACTGATGCATAGCCAGTGAAAGCAACCAATGTGCCGGCAATAATGATGTTGCGCAGTACATTGTTGTTCCAAAGGAATTTCACCACATCCCAAAAGGGCGGCGGCGCCTGAATAGCCTCAAGTTTTTCTGAATAGCCACGAGGTGGCTCTTTAACGGTATAGCGCACCAGCGCAGCTATAAGAATTCCAGGTAGCCCGACAACGACAAAGGCAGTACGCCAGCCATACCACTCATTGATCCAACCGCCGACTAAGAACCCGATCAAAATACCCCAGTTAATGCCGGTACCAAATATCGCCATAGCGGTGGCGCGACGCTCTGGTGGATACAAATCTGCGATCATTGAATGAGAGGGCGGGTTAGAACCCGCTTCTCCAACACCAACGCCAATGCGCAATAGCAACAACTGCATAAAGTTCTGCGCGGCGCCGCAAAGGGCGGTCATAAAACTCCAAGTGAACACCGAGAAGGTAATTAGGTTGCGCCTATTGTGACGATCAGCCCACATAGCCATAGGCATGCCCAGTGTTGCATAGAAAAACGCGAACATAATGCCGGTTAACAGGCCCAACTGCGTATCACTGATCATTAAGGATTCT
>CAJJDH010000116.1 GCA_905182905.1 marine gamma proteobacterium HTCC2089
AGAAAGGCGAGTGGATGCTGTCCTTTCGTACCATGACTATGTCGATGGAGGGGAACCGCGATGGTACTTCCTCATTATCCCCAGAAGTCATTGTGCAAACACAAGCTAATGCGTTTGCTGGGATGCCAATGCAGCCAGCAAACTTACGCATTGTGCCAACCAAAATGACTATGCAAATGCAAATGCTGGGTGCTATGTACGCGCCAACGGATCGCATTACGTTAATGGCCATGACCAGTTACAAAAATACTGAGATGGATCACGTTACGTTTATGGGTGGTATAGGTTCAACGCGCCTAGGTACTTTTACGACTAAAACGAGTGGTTTGGGTGATACTCAGGTATCTGCTCTAATCAAATTAGATACTGGTGCATCTTCTGCGCTATGGCATGGAACATTGGGTCTTTCTTTACCTACCGCAGATATAGAGTCTACGGATGAAATACTTACGCCGATGAATATGCGGCCCACTATTCGCTTGCCCTACCCCATGCAGTTGGGTTCTGGCAGCTACGACTTGGTAACTGGTTTGACCTATTCAGATCGCGCAACCAAGGTGGCTTGGGGCAGTCAGTGGCGAAGTATTTTGCGTCTGCAAGATAACTCTGCAGATTATCGTTTAGGTGATGAGCATCAATTGTCATCATGGCTGAGCTACAGGGTCGCACCAGCGATTAGCCTTTCGGGTCGGCTTGCCTACCTTCATAGGGGCAATATAGACGGTAGAGATTCGCTGGTTATGGGTCCCGTCCAGACAGCTGATCCCAACCGGCACAAGCGCCAACGCTTAGACTTGGCAATAGGTGGTAACTGGGTTTTGCCTAATGCGAGCTATCGTCTTGGTTTAGAGTTTTCTGTTCCTGTGTGGCAGCGCTTGGCAGGGCCGCAGATGGAAACCGATTGGGGTCTAACCCTTGGTTTGCAATGGAGTCCTGGTTAGGCAGAGGGCATGTCTGGTTGGCTGTCTTTATGGTAGCTAATTGTTACAGTGTTTTGGAAAAGGCAGTGGCATTTTCAAATGCCATTGCCTAGACCCCCTATAGCTTGTTTCTTATATCTCGCCTTTGATCTGCTGCATGACCACTGAGAAGTCTTTGCTCGTTAAACCTGCATCATCTAAGTGCTGATATATATTGGTGGCGTGTTCTCCTAGCGGCGTGGATGCGCTCACTGATTGACCTGCATCCTGTGCCAGTTTTAGATCTTTGAGCATCATGGCTACAGCAAATCCGGCGGTGTAGTCATTATTTGCGGGAGAGGTGGGTACCGGTCCTGGGGCAGGGCAGTAGGAGGTCATAGACCAGCATTGCCCCGAGGCTTTGGACGAGATTTCAAAAAACTTTTCGGCGCTGAGGCCTAACTTTTCCGCCAAGTTAAAAGCCTCTGATGTGGCGATCATGGAAATGCCCAGCAGCATATTGTTAGCAGTTTTGGCTGCTTGTCCGTTGCCGGATACGCCCGCGTGGAAAATGTTCTTGCCCATATTGCTGAGTAGATCCTGGGACTGGGTGAACGCTGCGTCACTACCTCCAACCATAAATGTTAGTGTGCCTGCGTTAGCTGCGGCCACACCTCCTGAAACTGGTGCGTCTACTGTCGTGTAACCTAAGGTTTCAGCTTGGCTGGCGATATCGCGTGCTTCGCTAACGGCAATGGTCGAGCAGTCTATTAACACTGCAGTTTTTAGTGCGTGGCTAGTGATACCGTCTGGATCAAAGTAGACACGGTGGACGTGTTTGCCCGCCGGTAGCATGGTGATGACATATTCGGCATTGGCCACACAGTCGGCAATAGTCGTAGCGCCGGTAGCACCACTGCTCACGGCTTGCTCTATGGCTTGGGGGTTAAGGTCATAGGCTTTTACGCGGTGTCCTGCTTTGGCTAAATTGGCGCACATGCCGCTACCCATGTTACCCAGACCTATAAACGCTACGTTACCCATTTCTCTCTCCCTGTGATGCGGTGTTTTCTCGATAGTTAGACGCTGATAAAAGCTTCCCTACCACTCTGCAATGCTGCCATCTGCATGTTGCCATAGCGGGTTACGCCATCTATGCCCGACCTTCGCCCGCTCAATTACAACTTCTTCATTTATCTCAATGCCTAGACCTGGCTTTTGCGGAATGTCCACGTAGCCGTCTGTGTAATGGAAAACACTGGGGTCCACTAGATAGTCGGTCAAATCATTGCTTTGGTTATAGTGGATGCCTTGGCTTTGCTCTTGAATAAAGGCGTTTTGGCAGACAGCGTCTACTTGTAGGCAGGCTGCCAGTGCAATGGGTCCTAACGGACAATGTGGGGCTAGCCCAATATCCCAAGCCTCGGCCATATCAGCGATTTTTTTGCATTCGGTAATGCCACCCGCGTGAGATAAGTCGGGTTGAATGATATCTGCTGCCCCTAAGGTGAAGAGCCGCTTGTAATCAAATCGAGAGAACAGGCGTTCTCCAGTAGCGATGGGGATATGCGTATTCTTACGCAGCTCAGCCATGGCTTCCAAGTGCTCACTGAGTACGGGCTCTTCAATAAAGAATGGAGAGTAAGGCTCTAGTGCTTTAATCAAGACTCTTGCCATTGGCGCGTGTACTCGCCCGTGAAAATCTACCGCTATATCCAATTTGTTACCCACAGCCTCGCGCAGACTCGCCATGCGCTCTACCGCTTGGTCAACGGTGGCCATGGTGTCGACAATTTGCATTTCTTCCGTAATGTTCATTTTGGTGGCTTTGAAACCGCCGTCTATCGCCGCCTTTGCAGATGCAACTATGGCGTCTGGTCTGTCGCCGCCTACCCAGGCGTAGACCCGTATGCGATCCCTGACTTGGCCGCCTAGCAGTTGGTGCACGGGTGCATTGTGATACTTGCCCTTGATGTCCCACAGGGCTTGATCGACCCCAGCTATGGCGCTCATAAGAATGGGTCCGCCGCGATAAAACGCTCCCCGGTACATGGCTTGCCAGTGCTTTTCAATTTGCAGTGGGTCTTGACCAATAAGGTAGTCGGACAACTCGTCCACCGCTGCTGCGACAGTATGGGCCCGGCCTTCAACGACAGGTTCGCCCCATCCGAAAATACCTTCGTCGGTTTCTATTTTTAAGAACAACCAGCGCGGCGGCACGATGTAAGTGGTGATTTTGGTAATTTTCATAACGTATCCAAATAGGCGAGAAGTGTAGCCAGTTTGCTATCTCGCAGCTTAAGCATTGGTGTCTATGCGCCTGATCATATCAACCTGTTTTTATCTGGGTAGATCTTACGCCATTTATGCGGGAGAGGCTCTGGACTATTCCAGCCTTAGAACTGGGATTAGTTCTACTCGTGTCCTTCGCCCCCAGCGCACCAGTAGCCAGAACAGCAAACAGGTGGCTAATATCAATCCAATTACCCAGCAAATGCTCGTGACGGGGTGTTGGCTGTACGTGCCAATTTGATAAGTGATGACTGCGCAGCTATAAGCCAGCGCAAAGGACCAGATCACAGAAAAGCTGGCCCAAAACCCACCGGCCTCTTTGAAAATTACGCCTATGGTTGCGACACAGGGCATATAGAGTAGGACAAATAGAAGGTAAGCAAATGCACCAATTTGCCCGTCGAATAAGTTTTGCATGGCTTGCACGGTGGAAATTTGCACGTTTTGTGTTGCTGTTTGTTCATCCAAATTTTTAAGATCGCCTAAATCTAACCCCAATGGGTCGTCGATTTGCGCTGCTACGCCAAGTACGTTTTCCGGCACACTATTGAATGCGCCTTGAACCAGAGCAGTGATGCTGGTGTGCGTATCCTCAAGGTCTGGGGTGTAGAGCGCATCCAATGTGCCAACGACCACTTCCTTAGCAAATATACCGGTAAATATACCCACGGTGGCTGGCCAGTTATCTGGGCCAATACCCATGGGCGAGAACACCGGTGTAATGGATTTGCCGATGGTGGAAAGCACAGATTTCTCGGTGTTTTCGTTGCCCACGCTGCCGTCAGTGCCTATGGAGTTGAGGATATTTAGGGCGATCACAACGAGCACAATGGCTTTACCAGCTCGTAATACAAAGCCCTTTAAGCGTTGCCAGGTTTGGATAAGGATATTTTTTACAATCGGTGCATGATAGGGCGGCAATTCCATAATGAATGCGCTTTGGCTTTGCGGCAGTAAGTGTTTTTTTACCGCCAATGCCGAAGCCACGGCTAATACGATGCCAATGACATATAGGGCAAATACAACATTCTGCCCATTAGAGGGAAAGAATGCGGTGGCAAATAACGCGTAAACCGTTAGGCGTGCGCCGCAGCTCATGTACGGTGCCATAAGAATGGTAAGGATACGGTCTGACTGGCTGTCTAAAGCTCGCGTGGCCATTACCGCTGGAACATTACAGCCAAACCCCACAATGAGTGGTACAAAAGATTTACCCGCTAGGCCCATTGATCCAAGCAGCCGGTCAACAATAAAGGCAATGCGTGCCATATAACCTGAGTCTTCTAATACAGATAAAACTAGGAATAGTGCGCCGATGACTGGAATAAACGTGCCGACCAATTGCACGCCGCCGCCTACTCCATCAGCTAGAAATACCGTCAGCCATTGGGGTGAGCCTAGGGTGTTGAGCAACTGCCGCGGCATTTCTACAAACAGTGCTGAGCCTAAGAGATCAAAGAAATCGATAAAGGCAGAGCCGAGATTGATTGAGATCATAAACATCAAATACATCACCCCGAGGAATATGGGGAAAGCCAGTACGCGGTGCATAACAATACTGTCGATGATTTCTGTGTGACTGCGTGCTTTGGGTAGCTGTCGGGACACCTTAGCTAACAGCCCGTCGATTTGTGCGTAAACTTCTATATCCGTTGGGTGGATTGGTTGAACCTTACTTACTTCAACGGCATTTGGTTTATCGCCCAGGGTTGCTAACACTTCAGCCATACATGTTTTTAGACCGTCTATGCCTTGGTTCTTTGCTGCAATGATGCCAACAACAGGGCAACCTAATTCATCGGATAGTTTTTCTAGGTCCAGCTCAAAACCATAGTCTTGGGCCACGTCCAGCATGTTAACGACCACAATCAGGGGTTGCGAAGTATTGCGTAAACCTTGGGTTAAATAAAGTCCGCGAGCCAGCGACGAGGCATCGAGAACATTGATCAGTAGATCTGCTTCGCCTGTCTCAATGTATGACTGTGCAATGCGCTCATCTAAGCCACTGCTTGTGGCGTGAAGGCTGTAGGTGCCGGGTAAATCTACTAGTTCTACAGATGCTTTAGACGAGTGTTCGAGCGCAAAGTGCCCGGCTTTTTTTTCTATGGTTACACCAGGCCAATTACCAATCTTCTGATTACGTCCTGTTAATCGATTGAAGAGTGTTGTTTTTCCGCAATTGGGATTGCCTACCAGCGCGATGGTAGTCATATGATCAGTTGCACCAATAGTGCGGTGGCTTCAGACGGGCGCAGTGCCAGACTAAAATTGCGAAAACGGATTTGCATAGGGTCGCCCAGTGGTGCGAGTCGCTCAATGGTCAAGACTGTACCGGGCACCAAACCCAAGCGTTGTAGCTGGCTCACGTACGCAGAATTCTCAGTGTAGCCGATTACCCGCACTCGGCTACCTAGAGGAAAGTCACGCAAAGGTGTCGCGGCAGGTGCCTGCGAGCTCTTTTCTGTTGAGGGTGATAAAGACATTTGTAAATGGGCAGAGGCTGCGGCTTAACAGGACAATTATGTGAGGCAGGAGGGTGACAGTATGTGGGCCTTAATGCAAATGATTCCTATTTGAGTTTAGACCAGCCGCGCTGGTCTAGTATTGGTTGCGCCTTTTCTAGGGGTTATATATTGCTGACTCGAACTCTTTCAACATTGCTACGGCTTTGGTGTCATAAAACGGCAACACTTGGGTTGCGATGACCGCGCAAAGGTCGTTTTCGCGATCGATCCAAAAATAGCTATTAAATAGGCCCGCCCAAGAAGCGGAACCTTTGGGTCGTCCTGATTGTGTCTGCGCTTGATGTAGTAAAAAGCCCAGACCCCATTTTGCTGGCTCGCCGAAACCCATATCGAAGTCGTTACTAACGCCGGGGATTTGCGTAGGGCCAGGGTTGACGTCTAAATCGCCAATGTGATTTTCGAACATCATATCCACTGTATAGGGCTGCAAAATCTTTGCGCCATCTAGTGTGCCTTGATTTAGTAAGGCCCGCATAAACCGAAGGTAATCGGCAATAGTTGAGCTTAAACCACCCCCGCCAGAGACTGGTTCGCCAAGGTGAGGGGTTACAGCTAGGCCAGCTTCAGTTCTGGCATGGATTGCAGCGCGTCTTGCAGCCTTTTCTTCAGGTACTTTGTAAAAGCTGTCCTGCATACCCAGCGGGGCAAAAATGTGCTCTTGGAAGTACACGTCCAGGCTTTTGCCGCTGAGTGTTTCGACAATGACGCCAGCCCAATCAATACCAATGCCGTATTCCCAGCGTTCACCGGGAGAAAACGCAAGTGGTGCCATCATACCGTTACCGCCCTCGGCAAAGAGGCTGTCTATTTGTTCGCTGGCAACACTCTGTAAACCATTGGCATTCCATATTTCGTAAACGTAACCGGAGGTGTGGGTAAGCAGCTGGCGAGTAGTAGGGCTAGTTTTCGGTGAACTCAGCATTGGCTTGCCATCGTCGTCAAAGCCATCCAAAACCTTTAGGTGTTCTAAGTCAGGTAGGTAGGCGGTAATAGGCGTGTCTAGATCGATTTGTCCTTGCTCAACCAACTGCAGGGTTGCCACGGTGGTTATGGCCTTGGTCATAGAGGCGATGGCGAAAATAGTGTCTGTCGTCATAGCTTGGGAATCATCAAGGCTGCGCAGCCCAGCAGCGCCCATGTACAAAGTCCCATCAGCATTAGCCACACCAGCTAGTGCACAGGGAAGATCGCCGCTGACAATGTATTTTTCTAAAATTTGCTCAATGTTTTGCATGTTGGAAACTCTTATTCTTGTGCTTGTTGCTGGGTTTGTTCCACGTATTAAGACCTAAAAGCTAGGCGACTTGCAAAGCCTCGGCCGTACGAATTTTCTTGCGCTGTATATGGGCAAAAATCGACGGCACCATATAAAGGGCAATGATTGCCGAACCTACCACGCCACCGGCTATGGCGGTAGCCAATGGTGGCCAGAACTCACCGCCATTGACGATAAGAGGCACAAAGCCACCAATAGTCGTAAGCGTAGTAGAAATAATATGTCTGCTGGCATCCACTACTACATCTGCAATACCTGCGCTATCTCCAGCTTGGCTGCGCGGGTCGGCCTTCAACGCGGACAAGACAATTATTGCACCATTGATGGCTAACCCCATCATGCCCAAAGAGCCGATTAAAGCCATATAGCCAAATGGGTAGCTGAAGATTCGTACCCCTAACAAGGCTAGACCAAAACTCAATATAGCAACTACGCCAATAAGACCTGCGTAGCGGAATGAGTTCAATGACAGAATTATGATGCCAGCCATGGCTAAGGTGAAGAAGACAAAGACTTGGATAATGCCGCCAATAGAATCGGAACTACTTTCTGCCTCTCCCCCTAACTGTAATCTATAGCCTTCTGGCGGGGTGTAGCCCTGTGTTTCCAGTTTTTCCATAAAGTTGTCGAGTACACCTGCGGCTAGTGCAAAGGGTGTAAGGTAGCCGCGCACTGCACTTATCCTTTCTCCCTGACGTCTGTCGATAGAAGAAGCTGTTGGGCTGAGTTGCCAGCTACCAAGCTCGCTTAAAGGTATGCCGTCTCGATCGTTAGCTAATATGGGCAGCGAGGCTAGGTCAGACATTTGATCGCGTGCATCTGTTTTAAATTTCACCCGCACATCTATTTCCGTATTGTCCTCTAAAACCGTGCCGGCTTTGTCACCCATCAATGCTGAATTGATTTTTCGTGCAAGGTCGCCGGTACTGATGCCTGTGGCCGCCGCCGCATTCTCTCTGGGGGTGAAGGTAAGTTTTGGTTCAGCAGTAGATAAAGAGGCGCGAGCGTAGGTGACATTACGCACGCTGGCTAAAACAGCCCTTAGCTTTAGTGCTTCTTGGCGTAGTACTTCTAAATCTGGTCCAATTATGCGTACTTCAATTGGCGCATTTGTGGGTGGCCCTTGCTCAAAAGGAATGGCGAGTACTTCAGCATTGGGTAGCGCTATGGAGAGCTGCTCTTGAATACTACCCAGTATTTCCAGCGTGGCCTTAGGCGAGGTTGTATTCACCCAAGCCGCAGCAAAACTGGGTATGCGCTCGTTCAGCGACACTACATTGTAGTACACCCTTGGTGCACCTTTGCCAAGGGTCCAGAAAGTATCTGTGACTTGGGTATTGCTGCGCAGAATATCATCGGCTTTTACTACTGCTTGTTGGGTCTCCCAAATGGAAGTTTGCGCTGGTAGCGACAATTGCACTTGGAACTGATTTCTGTCTACCGCTGGAAAAAATTGTTGAGTAAGCGTGGGCGCGAGGGAGAATCCAATGATGGGCATAATGCAAGCGATGCCCACCCCCAAGATAGGGCGGCTCACCACAGTCACTAAACCAGCATGGTATTTTTTCGTTAGGTTTGGATAAGACGCTCCGGTCTGCCACCATTTACCACTGGTTTTATTCGGCCAGCGATTATCTAAGTAACCGGCTAGGGCGGGTACTATAGTCATAGCCAAAATAAAGGAGCTTGCCACCGATAAGGCCACTGTTACTCCTAGGGTGCCGGTAAAGTCACCAACGCCTCCGGGGGCCAAGGCAATAGGCATAAAGGCGAACACGGTGGTGGCGGTGGATGCGCCTAGTGGTACGAGTAGGTGTTTAATGGCGCGGCTAATGGCCTCGTTTATTTGCGCGCCGTTACTACGTCTTAGTTTGTAGTCTTGTACCACGACAATGGCGTTATCGATGAGCAGCCCTAACGCGATGATTAGGCCCGTGACGGACATCTGGTGTAGGGGTATGTCCATAACCTGCATGCCGACTAAAACCATGCTGGCGGATAGGGGTAGCGCAATACCTACCGTCAGCGCAGAACGAATACCCATCAACCAAATTAGCACCAGTAATATAATCATCAGCGCGAAAATTAGATTGTTTGCCAAGGAGTTCATACGTTGATTGGTGTAAACGCTTTGGGCGTAGACTATCTCAAGGCCGATTGAGCTTGGCAGGTTAGCGTGAAACTTTTCTATCAATGCATTGGCGTTGTTTGACCAATCTTCTATTTGTAAGCCACCTTGCATTTTTGCATTAACAAAAACGACCCGCTCTTTGCCGTGGAATGCTAGAGTGCGGGGTGGATCCAGTTGCGCTTTACGCACGCTGGCTAAATCAGAAACTCGAATGCTGCTGCCGTTTTTGTTCATGGCAAGTGGAATGTTTGCAATTCGCTCCACCGAATCTAGCTCTGCGTCCACTTCCACCAAAATATCATTGCCGCCAGCGCGTAATCTTCCTGAAGATATTTTTGTATCGGCTGCGCCAATTTTTTTCGTGATATAAGCTGCGGAAATACCGCGAGCTACCATTTTATTTGGGTCTAGGGAGACAACTATTTCTTCTTCTATTTCTCCCCAAGTTTCAGCTCTTTCTGTACCGGACATATTTGCCAGCTGCAGGCGTAAAGATTCCGCTAGGCGCGAGAGAATGCCCATTTCAATTTCAGAGCTATGTCGCCAACTCAGAGCAATGATGACTGTAGAAGCAACGGGTTGAGTAATAATCAGTTCAGAGTCGGTGGAGCCTTGGGGAAGACTGGGCTGCATTGTACCAAGTTGGTCACGTACCTCAGACCAAACACTTTGCGTTTCTTCTGGAGTAACCTGATCCATTAGCTCAATACTAATGGCTGAAATACCCGCTTTAGAAGTTGAGTAAATTCTCTTTATTTCTGGGATTTCTCTGAGACTGGTCTCTAGGGGCTCGCTAACTAAAGACTCAATTCTCGCCGCAGTAGCCCCGGGCAAAAAGGTATTCACCCGGGCATAACGCTCAGCCATGCTCGGGTCTTCTTGGCGGGCAAGGCTGGCAAAAGCAACACCACCCAATACAACAATAAACAGCATAAACAACGCTGTCAGCCGAGGGTTGCTGTAAAAGCTATCTGCCTGCATTGACGTTCTCATTTGCTCTTATGGGCAGTACGCTTTGGCCCGGCACTATGCGTTGTACACCGTTGCTGACCAAGCGTTCGCGATCAGTGAGTAAGCCGCGCACATAGGCGCGGGCGGCTTCGTTGTGAATGATTTCGACCAGCCGACGCTCAATAATATTTTCGGGGTTAACCACATAAACACCCCACAAACCGCGATCGCTAGCGGTGAGGGCGCTAACGGGTACCCAAAAGCCTGGAGAGGCCACTTGCTGTGCTAAAAGCAGCTCAACTACTGCACCAATTGGAATAGTGTTTGCGGGGATTTTAAAGACCGCGTTAAGGGTTCTTGTATTAGGGTCGACTTCTGGAGATATGGCTGTTAGCTGTGCAGACTGCTCTATGTCATTCCAACGGATGCTGTATGTTTGATTGATAGTCAGACTTGCCTTGCTTGCGCTGGGAATACCTATATGGGCTTTGATCGGGCCTACTTCTATCAGTTTCAGGGCTGGTGTTCCGCCAAGTATTTGTGTGCCTTCATCCATATAGCGAGATTGAATGATGCCGTTGAAGGGAGCTTTGATCGCAGCTTCAGCTAATGCAATGTTAGTTGCGTTAGCCGCCGCCTGAGCGCGCTTTACATTGGCTTGCGCAACCTCGTATTGTGCTTTTTTGGATTGGAAGTTGAGTTTTGCTTCATCGTAGAGTTGCTTTGATGTATTGCCTTGCTCGCGCAGTCGGCGAAAGCGCCGCTCTGTGTTTGCGGCTAATTGAGCTTCGGCTTTTGCCGCGCTGAGGTTGGCCATGGCGAGCGCAACATTGGCCTCAGCCTGATTTACATTTGCCGTTAGAGTTTGACTGTCTAGGCGCGCCAGTGTTTGACCTTTCTGCACGACATCGCCGATGTCCACTAGCACCTGGGCAATTTCCCCACCTCTTTTAAAACCGAGTTCTGAGCTGCGAGAGGGGAGTGTTTTGCCTGCATAAGCGCGTTCGCTGGTAAAACCCGCTTGGCGCTGGATAGTGATATAGGAGACTGTTAAATCCGCAAATGAATTCATTGGCGGCAACAACAACCACAAACTTAAACTTCCGAGTATGCTTGCCCTTCGGCTGATGGTGGATAAGCAGGTATTGCTCATGTGATACGCGATTCCTCTTCTAAATTGGGTGACTTAGACAATTTTTCTGCTTTGGTCTGCAAAGATGATCTGTTTCAGGGCCTTTGGGTAATGTGCAAACAGCCGAAAATTTACCTAGTGACTGCACACAGTTGATGTAATCAATGCTAACATTAAGAAATATCCGTAAACAACCTGCAATTGCCCAGCCTAAAACCAGTGCAATGTTGCTAGGTTCCAACTAGGTGAAGACTATTGGATACTCAACTTATATTAGAACCGGTCATACGATGACGGCACACGCAGGCAAGGGTAGTGCGGAGAAATCTGCTAAGACGAATTATCACCACGGTGAACTTCGCCAGCATTTAATGAACTTAGCCTTGCTTCATATCGCCTCGCAAGGTACCGAAAAACTCAGCCTACGGGCGCTGGCGCGAGAAGCTCATGTTTCTCCCACTGCGCCATTTCGTCATTTCCCTAACAAGCAGGCTTTGTTCGCTGCGCTGGCAACGGAGGGTTTTTATCAGTTAGGTGATCAGATCAGGGTCGCTATCCAGTCCACCCACACTCTTGATGATCGGGTGTTGGCTGGCGCGATGAGTTATATACAATTCGCCGAAGAAAATCCCGTGGCGTATCAGCTGATGTTTGGCGCCATCTTGGGTGACTTTTCAGAGTTTGAGGGGCTTAGCGCAGCAGCCGGTTATGCCTATGAGTCATTGGATCAACTATTGCTGGAAGTGGTAGAAGTGAAACAACTGCCGATTGATGAGCTGGTTTTAGGCGGCTTGATCTGGTCTACGATTCACGGCTTTGCCTCACTTAGGCTTAATGTTTTACAAGAGGGTGAGCCTCAAATTGAGCTAAGACCTCGCAAGGCGCTTATGACAATGTCCGCCGATCTAGAGTCCAATATAAAAAGCATGCTCGACGGACTGCTGGGCCAATCAGCCTAAGTGGATACTCATATATAGTTTTTGTCCTCACACCGACTTTTATCTTACGGGTCAGTGACGATGATTTCTTCAGAACCTGGCAGCATCTGAAATGTCATCAGGTCCTTAGTCAAAATAACATCGCTGGATATACCCCTTTCAAACATTTTTTCTACCAGTGGTAAATTGGGTACTGGTACAAAGTGATAAAACGCCAATTGTTTGATTCCGGCTTTTTTACTTTGCTCCTCTATGTTAGTGGAGCTGGCGTGATAGTCGAGCACGTCGCCAACTATATTCGCTGTTCGATCATTGCCAGAAGCTTTCATGGCGGCGATCAGGGTCTCTAAGGCAGGCTCTGAAAGCGCGTCATGGAGTAGCAGGTCTGCGTTTTTGGCCGCTATAAACAGCGACTCGGTGGAAACAGTGTCGCCGCTAATGACAACCGAGCGGCCTTTGTAATCTACTCGATAGCCCATAGCTGGGTCGATTGGTGAATGGTCTACGGGAAATGCAGTGATCTTAATATTGGCATCTTGGAATGCTATGCCGGGTGTTAATGTAATTGGTTTCATTGCAGCAGTGACTTGGGGTAGTAAGTCCGCGCCGTGGTGCGCGGTTCTATAAGTTTGGTCCAATTGGTAGGCGGTATTAAACCCACCTATGACAGTTCCCACACCTTGTGGGCCATAAACATTAAGCTCAGTGTCGCGCCCCGCAACCCAGGAATTCATATTCACCGAGGGGACGCCGGCAATATGGTCTGAGTGAAAGTGGGTTAAGAAAATGCCGTTTAATCGGTTTATCGGTAATAGTCCTTGAGCAATTCTCATTGGCGCACGAGCGCCCACGTCGAATAAAAAGAAATGCTCTGGGGTTACCACCGCTATGCACGCTTGTGCACGGGCCGGATCATTGCCCAGAGGCGATGCGCTACCGCAGACAATAACATTAAGGCCTTCGGGGTTGATTGCCTTCTGTCCTGTAGCTAGCGTTGCCAGTTGCTTATAGAGAAAATCTTGGCCGCTGGCCGTGTTGTAAATAACGGCCCCGCTGCCAGCGATTATTAAAACTAATGTGACAATACTTGTCGTAATCTTATTCATTCTGCTTTTTCCTCTAACCGGATTATTAAAAGTGCTCTGAGCGCAAAGCGATTTCGTGTTCTACCCGCCAAATTCTGTCCTGGCCCCAGCATGAGAATTTACCCTCTTTGCTGCCTCCGGATATGCGGAAGCTCGGAACACCCCATAGCCCAGCGCCAAGCATGTTTTGAAGGTTGTCTTCAAGAATGTTCTCCCAAGCAAATTTTGCTGATTCGCTATGTAATTCTGTCCAGTCGAGGCCTGCGTTTCCAACGACAACTCTAAGGCCTTTGTCGGAGTCTATATCAATACCCTGAGCGAAGCAGGCGGCTAGATACGCGCTAATAAATTCCAGTCCTCGACCTAAACTCAGCGCGCCGGGGTAGAGGGCGAAGGCGCGTTTAACCGGATCGCCGAAGGGGTCGACAAAGTTGCCGAATGGGATTTCTTTCGCTCGAGCTTCTCTTGCGCAATCGGTGATGATGTATTGCTGTTTATCTCGTGGTGCGGGGATGCCGCGCATAAGCATGGGCATAACCGGGCGCAGTTTTAACTCTACGCCACTATGGGCAATGAGATCTACGACAGCTTGATGACCAATGGCTGTATAAGGGCTGCGCAGTGATGGGAAGTACTCTAGTGTGACTGCTTTGGCGCATGCAGGTTTAACTTTGAGTGGTTCCATAACTTTGGCTGTTGTTGGCAGGCCGACTGTTAATCTGCCTTGTTCTTGTTCTTGTTCTTGTTCTTTCAGAGAGTCTTTTGCGAAACCTTCGTCCGCCAGCCTTTTACGCAACAGGTGGATTCGATCTACGCCCCAAAACCACTCGCCCTCGAAGTACAACACGCCCCCGCGGTAGTGGCCCAGCTTTTTAATGAGCAAATTGCCTGCTTTTAGGGTTTCAGAACTTTGCCTATCGTCTCCTTCAGCGTCTGGTTTAGGCTCTAAGCTATCAATGTTCTGCCAAAGATCTCGCCCTATAAGCATTGCTTGTTCTGGGAAGTTTGGTTGGCCTACAAAAGCGGCGAGAAGTTTATTGGCTTGGGCTATTTTTTCTTGGGTGGGAAGTGGGCTGTTCAAGTGTTGAGGCAGTGACTCACCATAAAATGGCGCAATACTACTGGCATCGTTGTAGGCCCACTTTGCGAATCGCTCTGCATCACCCTGATAGGCGGCATCATCATTGCTGATTAGGTGGGTGTGTAAGGGTAAATTGTAATCAGCGATTAATGCAGGCAAATGCTGGACCACGAGAAAGCTGTAGGGGTCGTCTACTTGGTGGAAGTAGTGTACGGCACTAGGTTTGCCATCAATTGTCCCACGCACCCTGGCGAGGGTACGTTTGAATTTTAAGAACCTCTGCGATGCCAAGGCTCTCATGCCTAATGATCGTATTCGAGTTTCTAAGCGCATATTCGGCGTTCTCAGTGTTTACTTGCGTAGGTGAACTCAGCTCAAGAGCAATGATTCGCAGCCTGTACCCATGAGTATTTCATCAACGGTGGAACGACAGCTTGGGTCAAGCTTGTGATATTCCTGTTTGATCGCAGCCAGACATTTACCTTGGTATGGAAAGGTCGGTTGTACCCAGCGTTGACCGTCAATGGTGGTTTCCATTTCACCTGCACCCTTTTGTATGGCCTCCGCGTTCGCTAACAGCGCAGGGGCATAGACTCTGCCTATTTCGCTCAATAACGGGCCAAGGTTAGCTTTAACTTCTGCCACATCCATCCAGTCACTGTCGTTAGCTGCGTGACCGCTAAGATCATCTAGAATATCTGTCCAAGCGTGTACGCGAGGGGCTTGCTCCATGCAAATTTGTGCTGGCGTGGGGTCAAATTTGGCCAGCTGGGTCAGCTGCGCGTAAAGTCCAAAATCTGCTGACGAAGGACGTTGCCCTAATACAAAAGTCTGCTTTTGAATCAGCTCATCCATTATATTCAGAAAGCGCTTATAGCTGTTCTCGATGACTTGAGCGGTGATGTCGTTGGAGCCCACAACATAGAGTCGTGAGATTTGTCGCTCAGCGATGTAGTCGCTCATTGCGCTGAGTTTCTCTCCGGAGCTTTGCATGCCGGTCCATATAGGCAGTATGGTCCCAGCCATTTTGATGTCTGCGTCAAAGTACCACCGATAGTGGAACATGGCTTTGGTTAGCCATTCGTCGCCATAGTCTTCGATAAGATAGTTTAGGAATGCCAAAACCGGATTGCTTGGAATTGCTTGGCGGCCTTGGAATTGTTCTTCAAAACGCCGGATTATGGGCGTTGAGTCAACTACAGCTTCAAGCTCGCCTTGGGCGTTGGGAAGATAAAAGGTTGGCAGTAGTTCCACTTTGGCAGAGGGTAAGCCCGCAGTAGTAGCCTGATCACCGACTAAAAGCTGATAGGGAATGTGTCGAAAGCGCAGATAAGCGAGCATTTTTCTGGTGTAGGGAGATCCTGGGACACCTTTGAATTTAACTGGTGTATTGCTCATGCTCGTGCTCCTACATTATTTCTACGCTGTTATGTTGTTAGCAAATTATAAAGAATTTAACTCTTGTTTGAATCCGGGTGCCAGTTCAAATCCGCTCAATGGATCTTCCCATAATATATAATGGATGTCATTATTGCTTTGCTGCGTCACTATTTTGGTGCGTTGAATACTATTGGATGAGTTATGCAAAAAGTCATTAGAGTTGCGGTGATCATAATATTGGTGCTAGCCCTTGCTGCTTATATCGCTTGGCAGAACCGAATAAATTTATTGGTCTGGGGGGCACCGATTTTGGCAGAAACGCTAGATCCTATTGGTCCAAATATTCCCACTCAATGGAGTATTGGTCCGGCTGCAGCAGACCTTGCCGCCAATGACAGGCCGCCAAATATTATTTTGATTTTGGCGGATGACTTGGGTTTTAACGATGTGTCTTTGTATAACGGTGGCGCAGCTGATGGCTCGTTAATGACGCCAAATATTGATGCACTGGCTCAGCAGGGGGTTTCGTTTACCAACGGCTACGCGGCTAATGCGGTGTGTGCACCATCTCGCGCAAGCTTGTTAACCGGAAGGTATTCAACTCGATTCGGGTTTGAGTTCACGCCGGTTTATAAACTGGGTCCCAAGATTTTTAGTTGGATGCAAGAGTTGGAGCCGCAACCGTTGCCTGTGTTTGTTGATACTGCTCTGGCGGAGACTATGCCAGAGTTAGATCAGCTTGGTATGCCCAGTTCTGAAATAACTATAGCCGAGTCCTTAAAGGAAGCCGGTTATTACACCGCGCATATTGGTAAGTGGCATTTGGGCAATAAAGTAGGCATGCGCCCTCGTGACCAAGGGTTTGATGATTCTCTACATATGTCAGGCACCTTGTATCAACCATGGGATCATCCGAGTGTGGTCAGTGCTCGACGACCTGAAGACGGCATTGATCGGATGGTCGCCGCAACCGCTAGATACCGAGCTGATTTCAATAATGGCGAATACTTTCAGCCCGATGGTTATCTCACAGACTACTATGCAAAAGAGGCTGTAAAAGTTATTGAGAATAATCGTAATCGCCCGTTCTTTTTGTATTTGGCGCAGTGGGGTGTGCACAACCCGCTGCAAGCGACCGCAGAAGACTATGCGGCATTGGCGCATATTGAGGATCATCATTTACGTGTTTATGCAGGTATGATTCGAGCACTGGATAGAAGTGTTGGTGCTGTCACGGCAGCGTTAGAGGGCAATGGTTTAAGCGAAAATACGCTGATCATATTCACCAGCGACAACGGTGGGGCAGGATACATTGGTTTCCCTGATGTGAATAAACCTTACCGCGGTTGGAAGCTTACCCATTTTGAAGGCGGCACCCACGTGCCATTTGCAGCCAAGTGGCCGGCGCAAATTCAGTCAGGTACTGTGATGTCGGATCCTATTCATCATGTGGATATTTTTCATACAGTGGCGGCGGCAGCTAATGCCGAAGTGCCGATTGATAGGAAGTTAGATGGCGTTGACTTGATGCCCTTCGTTAAGGGTGAGCAAAATCAACCTCCCCACGAAACCCTGTTTTGGCGAGAAGGGCACCAGCAGAGCGTATTGCACAACGGTTGGAAATTGATTCGGGCAGAGCAAAGGGATAAAGGGCCGAATGCGCCGCAAAAGAAGTGGTTGTTTAACTTGTCTGCAGATCCAACAGAACAAACCAACTTGGTCACGCTCGAGACAGGTAAGGTTGCGCAGTTAGAAGATTTGTTGGCAGTCCATAATTCTGAGCAGGCGGATCCAGCTTGGCCCACCGTTTTTGATGCGCCGCAAAGGATAGACAAGCATGGGTTGCAACCCTTCGATGAGAGCGACGAATATATTTATTGGCCAAATTAGAAGCTGTACATGTAAGAGAGTGTGGTGGGTTTTTCCACACTCCGTGAGAGAAGATATTGGGGAATATGAATGGAAGTGAAGAATCGCGTTGTACCTAATGAAGCGCAAATGCAAGGTTTTATGGAGCCTGGACCGGAAGGCCCCATATACATGGTGAATTTGCTCAAGTTTAAGCCAATGGCCGAATACGGGGATGGTCGAGATACTGCGCTTACAGGCAGACAAGCCTATGAGCTGTATGGTGCGGGTGTGTCCGAGCTGATAAAAGAGCATGGAGGTAGTGTGACCTTCGCAGCTAACGTTAGTCGCTTAATGCTCGGCGAGGTTGAAGATATGTGGGATGAAGTAGCCATCGCTATGTATCCTTCGCGCCAAGCGATGCTGGAGATGATGATGAGTCCAGCTATGCAGGAAATTGGTCAGCACAGAGCTGCGGGCTTGGAAGGCCAGCTCAATATCGAGACTACTGCTACGAGTATATCCGGTGTCAGCGAACCACAAGCGTAACCAAACCCAGTATATTGGAGCCTAAGAGATAGTTCCAAAACAGCGGCTACTATACGACCAATGGACGGAAACCAATATGCATGATCAAGCGAGTGACGGCGAGGGGATAGATGATAGTGATGACCATTACGGGCTGCCCGGTGCTTGGTTTGTTTGCGCTGACGAATCCGCTGATGAAGACTTTTATCAAGTACCCCGGTTAGTCGCCCATGTGGATGAAGGGACTTTAGCCGCGCTGACTGATTTCTACCTTAGTTTTATCCCTGCAAAAGCAGATGTCCTGGATCTGATGTCTTCTTGGATTTCACATCTACCGACTGATGTATCGTTAGGTCGGGTAGTGGGGCTGGGGATGAACGCCGATGAGCTTGCTGCGAACGAACAGCTTGATGAGTGGTCAGTACAGAATCTCAACCAGCAGCCAACACTGCCTTATGATCACGATAGTTTTGATATAGCCCTTATTGTAGTTTCTATCCAATATTTACGCCGACCGATAGATGTGCTGCTGTCCGTGCACAATGTGCTGCGAGAAGGTGGCTCTATTGCCATTGCTATGTCGCATAGGCTATTTCCCACTAAGGCTATTGCCGCATTTCAAAGTTTGACGGTAGAAGATCGTATGAGTTTGGTGCGTTATTATTTAGATAAAGCCGGGTTCCAAGACATAAATCTGTTAGATTGCTCGCCACCCAACGCTGATCCGCTTTGGATCGTAACTGCAAGGAAATAGAGCTGCTCTTAAGCTGGTAGCTTTTACCGTTTATTTGCCCTGAGATTGAACTATGTACGAGATTGTGCCGCCAGAACTTCGAAATGCGCGTATTCGTAGTGAATTTATAGAAGCTAACGGACTGCAATTTGAGGTTGATGTCTGCGGATCGGGTAAGCGTTTGGCTTTGTGTTTGCATGGTTTTCCCGAACATAGCTTTTCCTGGCGTTTTCAATTACCGATGCTTGCTGATTTGGGCTACAAGGCTTGGGCACCTAATTTACGTGGCTATGGCAACACAACCCGACCCGAGGGTATGGAAGCATATCGTATGGACGAGTTGATTGAAGATGTTGCTGGACTGATTGAGGCCAGTGGTTGTGATGAAACTGTGCTCATTGCCCATGATTGGGGTGCTGTGATCGCTTGGCAGTTTGCGCTTCGCAAACGCTTGCCGTTGGCTAAGCTGGTTATTTGTAATGTCCCTCATCCTCGAGCCATGTCTGATGCTTTCAATTGGGAGCAGTTGAAAAAAAGTTGGTATGTACTATTTTTTCAAATTCCATGGTTGCCTGAAAAGCTCTTCGGTCGCAATGAGGCAAGCGCCATAGGTCGGATGATGCGCGATACCGCTAGCGATAAAGGCATGTTTCCCGAAGAAGTAGGCGAAGTTTATCGGCGCAACGCTGCAACTCCTGGAGCGTTGTCTGCAATGATTAACTATTACCGTGGTTTACTAAGACCTGGTAAGGGCGGTCAAAGGGTAGATCCGTGGGCACTAATAGATACGCC
>CAJJDH010000117.1 GCA_905182905.1 marine gamma proteobacterium HTCC2089
GTTTGACCACAGCCATGTCGTCACTTTGAGGGGTTTTCTCCAAGTAGGCATTGAAGGGCATGGTGATAAACCACCAAGGGTGGTCGTGAAAAGCGCGGTCATCATCGCCTTTATGGAACTTGTGCAGGCGAATGGTGAAGCCCAGCCAAATGATCCAACGTTCTAAATAGGGTTGGTTGTCATCAAGTACAAGGTCGTGAGTCCAGCCTATTCGAATTGAACCTAGGGTCCATATTTTTTCCTGATAGATCATCTATAGGTCAGTACACAATTTGGTGTTTTAGTATAAGGTGCAATGCTCTATTGGTTAAGGTTTTGGAAGAAATTATGCAAGTCATTACGCAATCACCAGCACTTGATAACGCTCTTATCGATACTGCTAATTGGGCAAATGAGCAGTGGGTGCATGAGCAGTTTAGCTGGATGCGCGAAAATGCGCCTTTGCAATATTTGTCGCCCGAGGGTTATGAGCCGTTCTGGAATGTCACTCGTTATAACGATATTAAGGAAATTGAAGGCAATAAGAAGCTCTTTATCAATGATCCGCGCCCAACCTTAGGTTTGCAAATGGTCACCCAGATGATGCAACAAATGTCCGGGCGTAAGCATTTGGTTAGGTCACTGGTGCAAATGGACGACCCTGATCATATGAAGTATCGGCGGCTTACCCAAGGCTGGTTTATGGGTAGCAACCTACGCAAGCTCCAAGATCGAGTAGACGAGCTTGCGGATGAGTATGTCTCGCGTATGGCAGATATGGGTGGTGAGTGTGACTTTGTTAAAGATGTGGCGATGTGGTTTCCGCTGCGAGTAATCATGTCCATTCTCGGCGTACCTGAAGAAGATGAACCGTTAATGTTGAAGCTGACTCAGGAGTTGTTCGGCAGTACAGACCCCGACACAACACGTTCTTTCGACATGATGGAATTTATGGACGTAGTTTTGGACTTTGAGAAGTACTTTGCCCAGTTAACCCAAGCTCGGCGCGATAAACCAACGGACGACGTGGCATCATTAATCGCCAACGCTGAAGTAGATGGTGCGCCGATACCTGAGCATGAAGCGAATGGTTACTACATCATTATTGCCACAGCTGGTCATGACACAACCAGTTCCTCCACCACTGGTGGCCTGCTTGCGTTGCTGCAAAATCCTGAGCAAATGGCGAAGCTGCGCGGTGATGTTGACACTTATTTACCCACCGCTATTGACGAGATGATTCGTTGGGTAAGTCCTGTAAGGCACTTTATGCGCACCGCCACAGAAGATTGTATCGTGGCGGGTCAGAATATTCGTGCAGGTGACTCGGCAATACTTTGGTACCCATCGGCTAATCGAGACGCAGCAGTGTTCACCGACCCCGGCAGTTTTCGTGTAGATCGTAAGGACGCAAAACAACTGGCCTTTGGCTTTGGTTCGCATGTTTGTTTGGGCCAGCACCTTGCGCGCATGGAGATGAGTTCGCTATTTAAAGCGCTATTTAGGCGGGTAGAGCATATTGAACTTGCCGGCGAGCCTACCTATATGCAGTCGGTATTTGTTGGCGGTTTGAAGAGCTTACCGATTCGCTATCGAATGAAGTAAGTTTGAGTAACTTGCAGGCAGCTATTGGCGTCACCCAGACGATAGCTCTGGGAGATATGAGGTTAGTGTTAGCCCCGGAATTTGGCGGCAGCATTGTCAGCTGGTGCCGGGGTGATCAAGCGTTGATAAAAGGGCGTTCCGGTGAAGCCAATTTAGGTTGTTTTCCAATGGTCCCCTACTGTAATCGCATAGCTTATGGGCGGTTTAAGTTCCACGAGCGTGACGTGGTTTTGACGCCGAATTTTCCCGGGGAACAGCACACTATTCACGGCACCACTTGGCGAAAACCTTGGTGCGTGGAGTCCCAGCGCGCTAACGAGATAGGCCTTAGTTATGAGCATGATGCACTGGCAAGTGCGCAGAGTGGTTGGCCGTGGACTTTCCGCGCAGAGCAAACATTTCAACTGACTCAGAACTCACTGCTAGTACATCTGCGTGTAACCAATACCGATATCCAGCCAATGCCAGCAGGTCTTGGCCTACACCCGTTTTTTCCTGCGCCTGAGCGAACCCAGTTAGTGAGTCAGTTCAGCCATGAGTTACGCGTAGATCGTGAAGGCATACCCATAGACCAACCTAGGTTAGTTGGAAGCGGTGATCCACTAAATGGCGGTCAAGTTGGCGAGCAAAGTATTGATAATATTTTTCTCGGCAAGGTTGTAGCGCCAGTTTTACAGTGGGCTAACCAACCTTGGAAGTTGCAAATATCCGCGTCTGAAGAGCTACCCCACACTGTGATTTTTGCTCCCCAAGCCGAGGGTTTTGTGTGCATAGAACCGATCAGCCATGTACCTAATATCCTTAATGCAACAATGGCCGTGGGCGATCTTGACGATATGCAGATGCGGGTACTGGCTAGCAATGAAGCATTTGCCGCAAGCGTTGAGTTCATAACACTTGAGAACGTATAGCTGTGATTGCACCCCGCAATCTGGTTTTCAAGTTTCACCGATATCTTGATTCGGCGTTCCCAGATCGGTCAGTATCATGCTAAGTTTAATGGTTAATAGATCTTAATGAGATGAGGAGTTTGGCAATGGCTGAAGCAACAGAATACAAGCAAATTGGTACGAGTCCTGTGCGCCCAGATGGCATTGATAAAGTTACAGGTCGCGCCCAGTTTGGTGCCGATATGATTCTGCCAAACATGATTCACGGCAAGGTTCTGCGTAGCCCCCATGCCCACGCCAAAATTAAGAGTGTTGATTTAAGTGGTGCCTTGGCTATGCCCGGTGTTTTCGCGGCAATCAGTGGTGCAGATTTTCCCGGTGGTGCGCTAGAGGGCGAGGCCAGTGGTGAGGGTGGTGGTTCATTAACCGATATCGCCAAGAATGTTATTGCTAGAAACAAAGTGCTGTATCACGGTCACGCTGTCGCCGCAGTTGCCGCTTCAACACCTCGGTTGGCGCAAGAGGCTCTAAAAGCTATTAAGGTCGAATACGAAAAACTACCCCCAGTGCTAGATGTGGTGGCGGCAATGGCAGATGCTTCGCCATTGGTAGATGAAAATAACTTCACCAACCTGCCTGAGAAACCGGAAAACCCCAGCAATATTGCCAACGTGGGCCGTCTCGAGCGCGGTAACTTGGACGAGGGTTTTGCCGCAGCAGACATTGTTATCGAGCGTGAGTTTAAGTGCCCTATGGCGCACCAAGGCTATATTGAGCCTCATGCCTGTGTTGCCAATATAGATGAAACAGGGCGCGGTACGGTGTGGTGTTCTACTCAAGGCCATTTCGAATTTCGCTCAGCGACAGCAAAAATGCTGAATAAAAATATTGCCGATCTAAAGTTTGTCGCGACAGAGATTGGTGGTGGCTTTGGTGGCAAAACGGTGGTTTATCTAGAACCCTTGGCGACCATGTTGTCAGAAAAAACCGGCCGCCCAGTTAAGATGGCAATGAGTCGGGAAGAAGTATTTCGTGCTACCGGGCCAGCTTCGGGTACGGTTGCGAAGGTTAAAGTTGGACTGGCCAATGACGGCACTATTACAGCTGCCAAGTCTTGGATTGCGTTTGAAGCCGGAGCTTTCGCTGGTGCACCTTATATGCCCGGTGCGATGACTATCTATGCACCATATAAGCTTGAGAATTTCTTGGTTGAGACCTTTGATGTATTGGTTAACAAGCCTAAGGTAGCGGCCTATCGTGCGCCAGGTGCGCCTCAAGCCATGCATGCTTTCGAATGTGCGCTGGATGAGGCAGCACAAATTCTAGATATGGACCCAATAGATTTGCGTTTACACAACGCAGCTGAAGAAGGCACCAAAGCCTCATATGGCCCTAAGTTTCCAGTTATCGGATTTAAACAATGTTTGGAAGCGGCTAAGAACCACCCCAATTACTCTGCACCCATTCCCGAAGGAGCTGGTCGTGGTGTGGCTGTTGGATTTTGGTTTAACGTTGGTATGCAGTCGAGTGCCGAAGTGCATATCAATGACAACGGTACAGTGATGGTAGTTGAAGGCAGCCCTGATATTGGTGGCTCCAGAGCTTCAATGTGCCTGATGGCTGCTGAAACTCTGGGTGTTGAATACGCCGATGTACGGGCTCAAGTGGGCGACACCGAAAGTACTGGTTTTTGTAACGTAACAGGGGGTAGCCGTACTACCTTTGCTACAGGTATGGCGGTTACCCAAGCGTGTGAAGATGTCATCGCCGACTGTAAACGGCGTGCAGCTATGACTTGGGGCTTGGACGAAGATCAAGTTGAGTGGGAAGACGGCCAGGCAATACCTGGCCCGGGCGTAAATGCTGATGTGAAGCCATTGAGCCTTGCGGAGCTCGCGGGCAAGGCTGCAAAGACTGGAGGTCCTATTCAGGGTCGCGCATCTCTTAATGCCCAAGGTGCTGGCGCTAGCTTCTCAGTGAACTTTGCGGATATTCGTGTGGACCGCGAAACTGGCAAGGTGGATGTATTGAGCTATACCGCGGTTCAAGATGCGGGTAAGGCTATTCACCCAGCTTATGTAGAAGGCCAAATGCAGGGCGGCGCAGCGCAAGGTTTGGGCTGGGCATTGAATGAAGAATATATATTTGACGATGAAGGCATTCTGCAAAATGCTGGATTCTTGGATTATCGAATCCCCGTAGCCTCAGACTTGCCAATGATCGATACCCATATTGTCGAAGTGGCGAACCCAAGCCATCCATTTGGTGTTAGAGGTGTGGGTGAAACCCCCATCGTTGCTCCCTTGGCGGTAACAACAAATGCTGTCTCAAGATCTTTGCAACAAAGAATTTGTGAATTGCCGCTATCGCCACCGCGCTTGTTAGCGGAAATTGATGGTTAGTATTTGTGCGAGTGCGAGTGAGAAGGGGGCTTTGCCCCTTTTTTGACCAGAGTTTTGCATTTGCATAGAACCTTTGCTGAGACGGAGAGCTTTTGGCCCTCCTTAAGAGGCAAGTGCTAACGAGTTAGGTAGTTATGGTAAAAGTAGTGTTGTCAGAAAATTTCTCTAGCCTTGCCGATGGCTGTGGAGAACTAGAGTTAAAAGTAGATAACTACGCAGGCGTGGTGGCTGAACTTGTTGCGCGCTGGCCTAAACTGGAGCCTGTTCTCACGCGCTCGTCGGTTGCCATTGACGGCCTGATATATCAGGACGCCATGTACGAGCCACTGAAGAGCGACAGCGAGGTGTTTTTTATGCCCCGCATTGAAGGCGGCTAAAGTCCATCATTTTATTAGCTGATTGCTAGGCGTGAACTAAGTGCTCTAATTACACGCGCCGCCATAGCTCACTCTACCTACCAAGTAGCCTTTGCCAATGATCTTGCTCGCCCTGCAATATCGACAGGCCACTGGCCAATGTGGTTACAAAAGCCCTCCTCGTCAACTGCATATAGGCAACGCAATGCTTCTTCGTAACCGGGTAAGTCGCCGGCAATGGCGTTACAAAATTTGTAGGTCAAATCTTGGGCTTGTTTGCGCTCACTTTGTGCACTGATCTTGGGGTCTCTACGTGCGCTATCTATGAGTTTTCTTAGTGTCACTGAAGCACCGCCTTTTTGACTAGCTAACCACTCCCAATGTCTTGGTAACAAGGTGACCTCTTTGCCAATGACGCCAAGCTTCGGGCGACCTGGCCCGCTTTTCGCTGTCGTATTTGCCGTTGGATAGCTAGCTGCCTTGCGTTTTACTAGCTCCGCACCGCCGCTTAAGTCTATGTCCATAATGGCATAAGTTGCGTCATTAAAAATCAGCACAGACTCGGCACTTTGGCTTTGTAGATAGTGGAAGGCGGCTAGAGCAGCCTCCTCGAGACTGCCTGTGATAAGACATTTTTTTGGTGTAAACGTTGAAAATGACTCGGACATTTAAAGTTCCTCTGCTTAATAATACCTTGGTAAATATATTACTTAAAAAGTGACTATAATTAAACCATGGTAAAAATAAGAGGGATCAACGGTTGTAAAGTTTAGACAGAAGAGGGCGCGGGTTTGCAGCTGGGTTTTATTGTCCTGCGAGTAACTTCTCCAGCTCTATTTTGCGCTGAGCCATTTTTGCTAGCTGTTCGTCTTCAGACCACACTCTATGATTACCGTGGCTGTAAGCGATACCGTTGTCGTAATAGGCTAGGGCGTTTAAGCGATTGGCAACAAAGTTATTGCGTTGGGCTATGACTTTGGCTGGTGTGCCGGCAACGATGGAATTGGGTGGTACGACCGCACCTTCCCTGACCAAACTATTACCTGCGACGATAGAGTTTTCGCCAATAACAGCGCCGTCCATAATTGTGGCGTTTATACCGATGAGACAGTTGTCGCCAATTGTTGCGCCATGAATTGTGCAGTGGTGTGTGATTGAGCAGTACTCGCCAATGATCGTAGGGCCATCGGCAATATGAATCATGGTGAAGTCTTGGATGTTGGTGAAGGCACCAATCTCAATATGTGAGGACTCTGCCCGCATTACTACATTGGACCAAATAGATACGCCTTCAGAAATTTCAATTTTTCCGTAAAGTTCTGCGCTGGCGGCCTGCCAAATCGGTTGCTGCATGGTGAGTATCCTTTTTCTTCTTCAAGTAAGTGGGCCCTGCACAAAACAATTGTCAGGGCCTGAATGTGCGCATATTAGCGTTTGCTGACTAGCGTTAGGGTGGGGTTTTGTTTCGGGGCTGTTAGTGCGTTTTCCACAACGAATGGCAGTTCTAAGGTTGGCACAACCGCGCCCGGTTTCACCTGAACCTCGACCTCGCCGTGGGCGGGGACTGTGATGCGGTCAGCACTCAGCATTAACGAGTGCTCGCCTGTGTAACGCAGCTGCATCGTCATATCGGACTTATTCGTCAGCGTAACTTGTGCAACGCTAGTGTCTTTGCGGTAGCTCAAAGCTGATATCTCCAAGCTTGCTTGTAGAACAGGGATTAGCTCTGGTGCGCGGCCAATAAGTGTATTGCGGAACCATACTACCGTGCGTTTAGCGAACAAGGCTTCCTTAAGGGCCGCTAAAGATTTGTCTTCGGCCAGCACCAAGGTTACCGGTCTGTGTCCGCCTTCATGAGGTTTATAGTCCCAGTCGATAAGGTCGTGGACATCTGAAACTCCGATAAGGGCTAAGTCATGTGCTAATGCGATAGCAAATGCCTCCTCGGAATAGGTATTGCCGTTGGCAATTTCAATCCCGTGCAGAATGCCATTTTTTGCATTGTCAGCATGAAAGTCGGTTATGCGTGCGATGCCATCAGGAGACTGTCTGGTCCAGTAAGGGTGATTCCAAAAGATGAATGCGCCTTGGCTATGAGCGGCTTCTACAGCCTTTTGTGCGGGCCATTGGTTGGCCGCCGTGTAGAAACCTAGGACATCGGTGAGATCCTCTGGAGGATTTTCAGCATTGATTAGTTTGTTCGCATCCTCGATGAAAATGGCATTAATGTGACCTGCTGGTGCTTCGCGGGTAATTTCACTGCCGCGAATGACTAATAGATCAGAACCTTCTGCCGCGCTGGCCGCCTCAGTATAGGCTTTGTTTCTGTCGGGGTTTAGCAGGTCGGCTCTATGTGGCTGGTATTCCAAATGCTCGGTAATGGCCAAACCATCGAGACCATCTTTTAGTGCCTCGTCGACCCGAATCTTTGGCCATACGTGACCGTCGGAAAATACGCTGTGGGTGTGCAGGTCTACTACTAAGGTTTGATAAGTCTCTGTATCTGGGAAGGTAATAGCACGGTTACCCAATTGGTTGGGTGTTTGGGCTGTGCCGTGTGCGTGGACAATATTTGGCGCTGCTACTGCTGCGCAAATTAGTAAAAGGCTGTATCGAATGGCTAAGTTTCTAACGTGTATGGTTGCTGCATTGATCATGAGTCGTCCTCAACATAGTGGCCTATAAAGAAAATTTCTCCAGCAAGTGTACGCGCTGCTAATTAGTTTTACAGGGGGGTATTTTTCTTTGGCGTTTGTCGTAGTACGAAAATAAACAAGGGCAGGTATATGGCGAAGGTAAACCAGTAGGGCAGATCTGGTTGTATTTGATAAAAGAATCCTCCGAGTAATGGGCCGATGGTGAAGCCTAGTGGCCCACAAGATCCAGCGACACCAGCAACAGCGCCTTGTTCGTGGGCTTCAACTGCCATAGATGCACCAGACATAAATGCAGGACCAGCCACCCCCATACCTGCACCCTGTAGCACCATGGCAACTAGCAACATGTACTGGTTATCTGCCATAGCTAGGCACGCAAAGGCTAAGATGAGTATGGGCATTGCAATTCGTAGCCACTGGAATGGTGATAATTCAAAGCGTTGCATTAGCCCAATTTGGCTGGCTAGTGAAGCAGCCGCAGAACAACCCATGGCTAAGCCAAAGGTCTGAGCGGTTTCTACCGCGGTAAGCCCAAGGACATCTTGAAAACGAAAGGCGAGTGTCTGCTGCACCAGTGCCATGCCCATAAACATAAGCGCGCCGACAATGATGAAAGGCAAAATTCGTGGGTCAAAGTAGCTGAGGTTTTTGCCTTTACTTTCGGGCGGTTTGTTCGCGGTGGGACTGTCTGGAAGAAAGAAAATTACGAACAGTGCTGTGATCAAGGCTAATCCCGAAGCTACCCATAACGGCGTCAGCAATGTGATGCCGGCCAACAGACCACCAATGGCCGGTCCCAAAATGCCGCCCAAGTTATTTGCAGCCCCTACAGCACCCATACCCTTGGTTCGATTGCTCAGGTCCGTGATGTCAGCCATGTAGGCGCTACTGGCGGGCATGATTGCGGACATAACCGACGCGTGCATAACGCGCGTAAGCATAAGCAAAAGATAACCCGTTAGGGGAATAAGGATGCCTACCAAGGTGGCATGAAAGACTATTGCAAACAGTAGGTTGCCGCAGCTATAGCCGATCAAGCCAAAAATCATGATTTTCTTTCTACCTACCCGATCACTGAGGCGTCCCCAACGTGGGCTGGCGAGGAATACAACCAAAGAAGAGGCGGCAATTATTGAGCTGATTTGTAGTTCACTCAGGCCAACTTCGCGGCCTAACGGACCTAAGATGGCGAAGAGTACAGTGAAGCCAAAGCCCACAGAAACTAAGGCTAGGAGTAAGATGACTCTTGCGTAGCGGTACTCGTTAGTTGATTTGGGTAGGCTGGTGTTAATCAATGCTAGTGTCAGTATTCGGTAAGGCGAGGCAGTCTACCTGAAATTGTGATTCTCTTATCGGTAAAGTGGTTGTTGGGGAACAATTTCGGTACAGTTTTGCGCATCGCTTGTGAGCAAAACGTGTAAATAATACTTAGGTGAAAATGAGTACAGAATCAGCAGACAAGAAGGCTCGTGCAATTAAAGCGCGAAGAGAACGAACTCAGGCGGCTGAGCGCACTAGTGGGCAAAAGACTTCTGCCGCTCGGTTAGCCCGAACAATTGTCTTGGGCACTATGGCCGTATCAGGGGCTATTGTGTGGATCGGCGATCAGTACGGTATTGAGCCTGAGGAAACGATTCAATTTCTTGCCTATAGCGCAATTTTTGTTGTGGCATTGGTTTTTGCTGGCTTGCTGGGCGCACTGTCGCTGTCCCTAATAAGAATGTTGATTAGGCGCGTTAGCGGCGGATCGGATTAGCTAATAACAAGTAAGTTCTTTGGATGTGACTACTTCAAGCTGGCCAGAAACCTATCGCCCCTAGGTAAGTAGTAATCATCATAGTTTAGCGAAAACGCGACATTTTCAACGCGACCGATAATTGCAGATCTCTGGACTGCGCCAATGGTGCGGTAATCACCGCTGTTGTCCCTATTATCGCCTAGCATTAGGTATTGCCCTTTGATTAAGGTGACAGCTTGGAAAGAAGAAGCCGTCGCCTTGCGCGGTTTGCGAAAGAGCATTACCTGCCTTTCTTCACCGAGGATGTTTTCTAGAAATATCTCAGTGTGACTAAATGGGATTTGCAGGTCTGCGCGCAGGGATTGTTGTGGCAGCTTTTTGTACTCAGCGGTTACCCCGTTAATAACTAGGCGGTTATTTTCTAACTTTACCGTGTCACCTGGTATGCCAATGATCCGCTTGATCAACAGCCTGTCGTCTAGTGGTGATTCGAAAGTAACGATATCTGATCTTTTCGGGTCGTCCCATTGCGCCAGGCGGGTCATGGTTAGAGGTATGCGCAGATCATAGGCAAGTTTGTCGACAATGACTCTATCGCCAATAAGAATGGATGGCAGCATTGACCCAGAGGGCACTTGGTTCCAGTCGGCTACCGCCGAACGAAACACCACCATGACGAAGATGAACGCTATGAAACCCTTCCAGTCTCGCCATATCCTTTGGGACATAGTTGCGGTTAGTTGGTTCTGGTCTTGTTGCATATAAAGCGTTTCCCATTCGGCTGCCTGAGAGAGTGGTCAAGCAGCTCACCGTTAGGCTTGGTTAGCTTTCTCCATGGCGGCTAATTGCTCGGGGGTTGCCGCAATTTGGTGATTGTTTTTCCAATCGTCATAGGTCATCCCATAGACGCGTTCTCGCGCAGTATCGTAGTCGATATCGTGGCCTTGTTCGTCAGCTGCAGCCTTGTACCACTTAGATAAACAGTTGCGGCAAAACCCCGCGAGAATCATAAGGTCTATGTTTTGCACATCCTTGCGTTCATCTAAGTGAGCCAGGAGTCGCCTGAATGTTGCTGCTTCAAGTTCTAATTGGGCTTGGTGCTTGGGGTCGGTCATAGTATTTCGCTTTTAGGTCAGGTTGCGGGTAAAGATCCATTCGTCATCACTGGAGAGATCTGGATTAAAACCATAACCTTCCCAGTCGAAGTTCTTTAGTTTGTTAGGTGCAGTGATACGTTGATCGATCATATATCTAGACATCAGTCCGCGCGCTTTTTTAGCGGAGAATGAAACAAATCGATAAGCGTCTCTGCGCCATTCCTTAAAGTTAATGGTGACAATGCGTCCATCAATCTTGGCTGGGTTTATTGACTTGTAGTATTCGTTAGACGCTAAGTTGATAAGTACTTTGTGCTGTTGCTCGGCTAGGCCCTCGTTAACAGCTTGGGTTACTTTGTTGTCCCAAAACTCATAAAGGTTAGTGCCTTTTGCGGTTGCAAGACGAGTGCCCATTTCCAGCCGGTAGGGTTGTATTCGGTCCAGTGGCTTGAGTAACCCGTGAAGGCCGGACAACACGCGTAGGTGTTTTTGCGCCCAGGTAAAGTCTCTGGCCTGCATCGATTGCGCGTCCAAGCCCATATAGACATCGCCCTTAAAAGCCAAAATAGCAGGTCGAGCTGATTCGGCATCAGCATCTACATGCCACTGTTGATAACGCTCGTGATTGAGTTCAGCTAGTTTTTCGCTGATGCCCATTAAGTTAGAAATACCTGCGGGATCAAACTTGCGTAAAGTCTTTATGAGTTCCAATGACTCTTTGGGGAAGTCGGGCAAGGTGAATTTTTCTGTTGCCAGCTTAGACTCAAAATCTAGAGTTTTGGCGGGGGAAATTATGGCCAGCATGGTTGTCCTCAGTCTACTTTTTGTGTGCAGGTATCAGTTGCTCGAAGCATAACATCCTACCCCATCCTCAGCGGCGTAAAAATGCTTGATTGTGGCTTTAGTGCGCCGTCAAACTAGACAAAATCTTTCCAATGTTTGGCGCCGCTAACGCAAGTGTAGCAATGGTGCGAAATGACGTTAGGATCAAACAATAGCCATCTGTTAAAATTTGTTGGCAGTCACATACGAGAGCAAGTTAATGAAAATGACATCGCGTACCCACCGAGGCTTAGTGCGCCTGCGTAATGAAGACGCGGTGTGGTTCGATATTGATTTAGGTGTTGCAGTATTAGCTGATGGTATGGGCGGGCTTATGGGTGGGCAGATGGCTAGTGCAGTCGCCATTGATAGTTTCAAAGAATATTTTTGCGCCACCTCAGCGCACAGTCAAAAGAACATTTCTAATGCCATAGTAGAAGCTGATGCCAGCGTGCGTAGGCAATCCGAACTTTTGGAAATGAATGCCCAAATGGGTACTACGGTAGTGTTGTGGTGTTTGATAGATTCTAGTTGGCTTGTAGCTCATGTTGGAGATTCGCGGTTGTACCACTTGAACGGCGGCAAGCTGTTGCAAATGACCCAAGATCATAGCTTGGCTCGACGCATGTTGGATTCGGGTGAAGTAGAGGAGGGGGTTGATGTACACAAGCACTACGGCCATGTGCTCACTCAAGGGTTAGGACTAAATACCGCTTTGGCGCCGAGTATTCACCAAGGTGACCCATTAACAGGACGTTATCTGCTGTGTAGTGATGGTTTGTCTGATCAGTTGGAGCATGAACACATGCAGCGAATTATGTTGGAATCTGATTTGGAGGTCTGCGCTGATGAGCTTTTACAGTGCTCATTAGAAGCTGGCGGCAAGGATAATGTCAGTTTGATATTGATCGAAGTATAAGTGCCCCTATACTCACCGTTTTCAGATACAGGCAAAGGTTAAATGATGAAGCGAGTTGAGCGTATTGAAGCTGCGTTAGCCCAAGCACTAGACCTAACGCATTTAGAAGTTTTTGACGAAAGCAGCGGTCACAATGTGCCCGAAGGTGCAGAAAGCCATTTTAAGGTTGTTGCAGTGTCTGATGCCTTTGAGGGCCAATCGCGAATCAATCGTCATCGCTTGCTCAATGAAATACTGCAAGCAGAATTTGATGGTGGCATGCACGCTCTGGCATTACACATTTATGATCCGAAGCAGTGGGTCGACCAGTTTGGTCAGGTACCTCTTTCGCCGCCCTGCGCTGGAGGGGAAAGTGCTGGAGGAGAAAGTGCTGAAGGGGAAGGCTAATTGCCAGCTGGTTAAAGCTGACGGCGTAAAAGCGGCAAAAGGATAGAAAAAGGCAGTAGCGGGGTTCAATGACTCTGCGCGTACGCAACACATATATTGGATAGGAGAACTCAATGCCGGCAAATGCTCGTCGCGTGCTGACATTTTATAAGTTTCTAGAATTAGCTGAACCCGATAAAGAGCGGGATGAGGTTGAGGGGTTTGGCGATCAGATTCAACTCAAAGGTACCATTTTACTTGCCGCTGAAGGCATTAACGGTACTGTCATTGCTGCCCAAGATGGTTTGGAAAAACTCGTGGATTTTCTGCAGCAGCGATATGGAAAAATGACGTTTAAATGGTCTGCTGTAAACCCAGAGAACCGTGGTTTTTTGCGCTTTAAGGTCAAAGTTAAACCTGAGATAGTCAGTTTTGGTGTGAGTGATCTGGACATGTCACTTACCGGCGAACACGTCAACGCCGAGCGCTGGAACGAGTTGGTGGATGATCCAAACGTATTGGTGATTGATACGCGTAACCATTACGAAATTGATATTGGTACGTTCGACCAGGCCGTGTCGCCCGAAACCGAGAGTTTTCGCGAGTTCCCACAGTGGGTTGAGGAAAATTTAGACCCAGGTAAACATCAAAAAGTGGCAATGTTTTGCACGGGCGGTATTCGTTGTGAAAAAGCCTCTGCGTATGTGCGGGCTCAAGGTATTGAGGAAGTTTTCCAGTTAGACGGCGGTATTTTGCAGTATCTCGAAGATACAGAAAGTACGGACTCGCGCTGGCAAGGTGAATGCTTTGTCTTTGATCAGCGTGTTTCTGTAGATGAAAATTTGGTCCAAGGCCAATACCAGCAATGCTATGCCTGCCGACATCCACTCACAGAGGTAGAGTTAGCTGGTCCAGAGTTTGAGCGTGGTGTGAGTTGTGTTTATTGCTTAGACCTAACCAGTGCTGATCGGCGCGTACAGTTTCGTGAGCGTCAACTTCAGGTGCGGCTTGCTGCCGAGCAAGGACGTGACCACATCGGTTATAACCCTAAGAAAAAATCCCAATAGATTTGGCTGTTTTAGGGTTGCTTGACCGGTGAGTGTGATGAATCGATCTTGGTTAAAGCAAAGGCTCGATAAAAGGCAAAAAAGTTTCCACTAATAGTGGCTGGGCTTTTTCGGTAGGGTGAATGCCATCGTCTTGGATCAAGCCCGGTGTAACCGCCACTTCCTGTAGCGAGAACGGTACTAAAATAGCACCTGTAGAGGCGCTCACGTCCGTGAATGCTTGTTCAAATGCTCGTGTGTATCTAGGCCCATAGTTAGCGGGAATACGCATAGCTACAAGAACGGGTTTAGCGTTGGCCGCTAATACAAGATCGACCATCTTGCTTAAATTTTGTTTCATTTTGCTGATCGGGTAGCCGCGTAACCCATCGTTACCACCCAGCTCTATGACCACGATTTGTGGTGAATTTGCGGTTAAAACTCCCGGCAATCTTGCCAGCCCGCCGCCGGTGGTTTCTCCTGAAACGCTGGCGTTGACGACCTGCCAATCTATTTCTCGTTGAGTTAGAGTGTCTGCCATCAAATTGACCCAGCCTTTCTCAATTTGCATCCCGTAGCCTGCGCTGATGCTGTCGCCTAAGACAATTAGGGTTTTGGCCGGTGTGTGCACAGAAGTAGAGGCCGTGGCGACAGTATTTGCGTCTTCAGCCGTACTACTTGAACCCATTAGAAATAGGCAGGCAAAGCACAATATTTTGACATTCATTGAGGTAGCCTGACGGCGAAGATAGCTGCCGTGGTCGCCAAGTCTTGGCTTGGAGTTGAGCAAGTTTTTGCGTATAGATTGAAACATTGAGAAAAACCGTATGAGTCGAACTGTAGTAAGTGTTGAAGCTGTTGAAAAAGTAGTCCCAACCGCCGCTGGCAGTTTGGTTATCTTGGATGGCATTGATTTAGAAATCAAACAGGGCGAAACCGTAGCCATTGTAGGGGCTTCTGGTTCAGGTAAAACAACTTTGCTGGGTATTCTCGCTGGGCTAGATGAGGCTTCTGCTGGTCGAGTGATGTTAGTGGATGAAGAAATCTCGAGTTTAGATGAAGAAGCGCGGGCTAAGGTCCGTGGCCAGCACGTCGGCTTTGTGTTTCAGTCCTTTCAACTATTGGGTTCTCTCACGGCACTGGAAAATGTCATGCTTCCGGTGGAACTGCGTGGCGATACCTTAGCCCAGTCTCAGGCTGCTCAGTTACTGGCCAAAGTTGGGTTGGCCGACAGAGTAGAGCACTATCCTCGCCAACTCTCCGGTGGTGAACAGCAACGCGTGGCAATTGCTCGGGCATTTGCCTCTGCACCTACCGTACTCTTCGCCGATGAACCTACGGGTAATCTAGATACTCAGACTGGTGAGCTCATTTGTGATTTGTTGTTTGATCTCAATAGAGAATTTGGCACTACTCTTATTATGGTGACCCATGATAGTCGTCTAGCTCAGCGCTGCTCACGAACTATTGCCATTGCCGCTGGGCAGATTCAAGCATGAGTCTTTCATTGATCCTCAGGTTAGCTTGGCGAGATATCCGTTCCGGAGAAATGGGTCTAATGCTTGTCGCATTGTTGGTAGCTGTTGGCACCGTGACTTCAATAAGCTTATTTGTAGACAGGTTGCAGACCGCATTAGTTCAAGAGTCATCGAACTTTTTAGCCGCAGATCGACAAATCTCTAGTGGCGAGGTGATTCCGCAAGCGTTCACTCTCGCCGCCCAAGAACGTGGCTTAGATGTGGCGCAGACCTTGGTGTTTCCGTCGATGGTTTTCGCTGGTGAGACAAATCAACTAGTCAGCGTGAAAGCTGTAGATCAAGGCTATCCCCTGCGCGGTAAATTGATTGTTGGAGATGTACCGTTTGCACGAGGTGTGCCCACCAATGAGGTGCCAGAACCAGGCACCGTGTGGCTGGACTCGAGACTTTTTCCAGCCATGGGGGTTCAAGCGGGAGACGTCATTGAAGTGGGGCTAGCGGAACTGAAGGTTGCACGAGTATTGGTTGCGGAGCCGGATCGCGGCGGTTCGTTCTTTGACTTAGGTCCACGGCTAATGATGAATTTGGTGGATGTGCCGGCTACAGAAGTAGTGCAGCCCGGCAGCAGGTTGTCCTATCGTTTGCTGCTCGCTGGTGCTGAAGAAAATTTGGAAGGGCTTAAGGAACAACTAAACTTAACTCCGAGTTATAAGTGGGTGAGTATTCGCGAGAGTAGCCCGCGTATTGGCCGTGCCTTGGACCGAGCGGAGAGTTTTCTCCTCTTGGGTGGCTTGTTGGGCGTACTGCTTGCTGGTGTGGCGGTGGGTCTAAGCGCACATCGTTATGCGCAAAGACACTTTGATCATGTAGGCGTACTGAAAACTCTAGGCGCGACACCTAAGCAAATACTCTACGGTTTTTTATCACTTCTGCTACTAGTGGGCGGCATTGCTATCATATTAGGTTTAGCCGCTGGTGGTTTGCTGCATAT
>CAJJDH010000118.1 GCA_905182905.1 marine gamma proteobacterium HTCC2089
TATCGCCTGTCTTAACATCTAAGGCGCGTACGTCGCCGCCATCAGTCATTTTGCCAGGTCCTGCCGCAAGAATTTCACCTTGTGAAGGCTTTTCAGTGGCGGAATCAGGAAGCACGATACCACCAGAACTGATGGCCTCTTCTTCCAACCGACGCACGACAACGCGGTCGTGTAGGGGTCGAATGTTCATTAACTAAATCTCCCAGTTGTTCCAAATACGGAATACTTTCCTAAACATGGGGGAATTACTCGCTAGTTGGCGATAACACCCCCCCACATGATCTGACGTCACGGCGTCAGTTCCCGCTTAGCAGTCTCTAGAAGAGAGTGCTAACGCGAGAAGCAGTATAATAGGGTCAGTACAGGGATATTCAAGGGGTGATGTGAATTAGTCGCCAATATTTGAATACCCAGTGATTAAAAAGAATAACTGGCAAGCGGCCTGAGTAACTATCAGCAAAAAACTGCCTGGCAGATAACCCAACTTATCAATTTACGATCAATCTTGGTCTTTACGCAAAATTTCACCTTCAACGGTGGCACCCGATGACTGCCTCTCTTCGGGGGGAGATTCCACACCCTGCGAACCTTGTTCCGGTGGTGTCCCTCCGGCTGACCCATATTGCACACTGGCATTGCGCAGAATGGCGCCAGCTATAGCCATACGACTGGGTGGAAAGAGCAATAGAAAGCCTATTGTGTCGGTGACAAATCCGGGTGTAATTAACAGTGCACCGGCAATGCCAAGCAAAATACCTTCTGCTATCTCTTGGCCAGGCACCTGCCCAGAATTCATGCGACCAACCCCTCTGGTTAAGGTTGCCAAGCCCTGACGCTTCAATAAAGAAACACCAATAACGGCCGTTAACATGACTAATGCCACCGTTGGTAAAGCGTCAATGTAGCCAGCCACCATGAACAGGAGGTACATTTCAACAATGGGCATCAAAAAGAACAGCAGCAGCCAGGGCATAGGTAAAACCTCTAAGTCTATAAAAGCTAAAAATGGGGGCGAGGCGCGCGCAAATCAACCCAAAAAGCAAAAGTTTGACGATATAGGAGGTTTCAACGACGACTCATTAAAGTTAGATAAACCTCAGCTCATTTGGCAAGTTGTGGCGAGCATCCCTAAGGGTAAAGTCGCAAGCTACGGACAAATAGCCAACCTCGCTGGTCTACCCGGCTATGCGCGCTACGTGGGCACAACTTTAAGCAGACTCCCCGCTGGCACCAAATTGCCATGGCATAGGGTCGTAAATGCTGCACTAAAGATCGCCGAACGTGGTGGCACTAGAATGCTCGAGCAACGCAAGCGCCTTGAAGCCGAGGGCGTAGTCCTCATCAACGGCAAAGTACTGAAACAACACCACTGGGAATTATAGCCGCTGAAAAAAATCTGCCGATAATTTCTAGCCTTCTTTAGCTTCCGCTTTGACTGGATTCCAAGGTGCTACCCAAAACAGCAAAATCATGCCCGGCACCGCTAATAAAGCGCTCAAGTAGAAGAAGTCCGTCCAGCCAATATTGTCTACGATCAAACCGCTGAAACTTGAGCTAACTACCCGCGGCAAAGATGCTAAAGCGGTAAACAAGGCAAGCTGGGTGGCCACCGCCATACGCGAAGTCTCGCGCGCGATAAAGGCAACATAGGCAGACGTTCCAAGCCCCGCTCCGAGATACTCACCAGCAATCACAATTGCCAGAACCCAGGGGTCATTACCAGCCTGAGAAAGCCAAACAAAACCAAAAATAGTGATTAGCTGAAATACACCGAAGACCCAAAGGGCTCGGTTAATACCTATTTTGAAAATGGCAACTGCGCCCAAAAAACCACCAATAATGGCAGGCCAAAAAGCGGCGTTTTTAGCAATTATTGCGATCTCCTGCGGAGTAAATTTTGCGTCAATATAAAAAGGCGTTGAGAGCGCAGTAGCCATATTATCTCCAAGCTTGTAGAGCACCATAAAGGCAAGTACAGCTAGAGCAGGCCCAATAGAGCGGCGCTGAAAGAACTCTTGGAAAGGGAGGTAGGTAGCTTGCCACAGGTTTTTTGGTGGTGATGCCAGAGATTTAGGTTCGTTAATGAACAAGGTCAGCAACACGCCAACCCCCATAAATGCTGCCATAACGGTAAAATTTATCTCCCAACTGACTGTTCCAACTAGAAACAACCCCAATGAACCCGGAATAAACCCAGCTACCCGATAGGCCTGAACATGAATGGTATTGCCTAGCGCCAGTTGCCCTTCAGTTTCGAGTATTTCGCGGCGATAGGCGTCCAATACAATGTCTTGAGTGGCACTAAAAATAGCGACGGCTGCGGCGATTAGCGTAATACTCTGCAGCTGAGAGCTTGGCTGCCAATAACCCAATGAACCAATAAAGCAGATTAGGGCAAGCTGTGTAATAAGCATCCAACTTCGTCGTCGCCCTAAATTAAGAAAAGAGTAGCGTTCTACGATAGGCGCCCAAAGAAACTTAATAGCGTAGGGGTACTGAACAATAGTGAAGAAACCAATGGCCGTGAGGCTAACGCCTTCAAGCCTTAACCATGCGGGCACCAATTGAATAAGCAGATAAAGCGGCAAGCCTGAGGCGAATCCGGTTGCCATACAAATGAGCATGCGCCGATCAAGCAGCTGCTGCCAAAGCGACTCGCCAGCTACTTCAGAAGAATCAGTCACGGAAGTTATTGAACTGCAATGGCAATTCTACATCGCTCTCTTTCAACGCAGCCATAGCTGCTTGTAGATCGTCACGCTTCTTCCCTGTAACACGAACTTTGTCATCATTTATTTGGCTTTGAACTTTTAACTTAGCCTCCTTCAACACCTTGATCAACTTCTTCGCATTGTCCTTGTCTAACCCTTGAGCTAAGGCAAATTGTTGTCTCTTTAACTTACCGGCACCCTCAACATCTCCTGGCGTCAATGCGCGGCTATCAACGCCTCTAGAAGTCATCTTGTCGCGCAAAATGTCTTTCAACTGACCCAGTTGAAATTCCTCAGGCGCAGTGAGCAAAATACTCTTCTCCTCTAACTCAATATTCGCCTCTACATTGCGAAAATCAAAACGGGTGCGCAACTCACGCACTGCTTGATCTACCGCATTGCGTACTTCGTGCAAATCTACTTCAGAAACAACATCAAATGAGGGCATAGCTTCCTCTCCTATTAACTGCTCAATAACTGCATGTATGAACCAAGCCTAAATCATAAAAGGCTTCTAGTCGCGTTAGGCAGATGAAAATTCTGCGATTTAGTTCAATGTAATTCGTTATACCATGCTCTGCGCATAACATGTCTACCAGCGCTTACTTGCTAAGGAACAACAAACTTATGAGTCGAATCAGTCGAGTGACCACTAATAACGGCGACCGTGGCGAAACACGGCTAGCTACGGGTAAAAAAGTGGCTAAAGCAGACCCTTTGATCCGAGCGTTAGGTAGTACAGACGAACTCAATAGCGCCATCGGCCTACTTCGCTGTCACCTCATCTCTGGCGCACAAAGTGCGCGGGTGCAAATCACTTTAGGCGAGGTTCAGCAAGCCCTCTTTGACCTTGGCGCTGTGTTAGCCCTTGAGGGTCAATACGATGCTAAAACATTGGTCAGCGGCCAAGATAGCATCGCTCAAGCGATTGCAGCAATGAACGCAAAGCTACCCCCGCTGACTGAATTTGTCATCCCGGGCGGCTCTATTGCAGCAGCTCACAGCCACTTATGCAGAACTGTATGCAGACGATCGGAAACAGATTTATGGGCAGCATTGGACGGCAACACTGAGCTGGAAAACGAGGAAGCTATTGATAACCTGCGCAACGCAGGGGTATACCTCAACCGCCTTAGTGATTACTTTTTTGTCCTGGCGAGAACACTGATGATAGATTCGGAGGAACCTCAATGGCGAGGCCCTCAAAAAGGCGCGTAATATCTACAATGCCAAACGTCTAATATCGCTGAGTATTTGGCTAAGTAGCAGCATAAAGCGCCCACCATCGACACCGTTGATCACTCGATGATCGTAGGACAGAGATAAAGGCAGTATCAGTTTGGGAGCAAATTCTTCACCGTCCCAGACTGGCTCCGTTGCAGAATTCGCCACGCCTAAAATAGCCACTTCAGGCGTATTGACGATAGGCGTAAAACCAGTGCCGCCAATTGCGCCAAGACTAGAAATAGTGAAAGTACCGCCACTCAAATCATCCATAGCTAATTTCTTGTGCCGCGCTTTTTCTGCAAGATTGCCAATGGTTTCACACAACTGCCAAATACCCATTTTGTTGGCGCCGCGAATAACCGGCACTACCAAACCATCTGGCGTGTCCACGGCAATACCAATATTCATGTATTTTTTTAGAACGATCTGAGCCCCGTCAGCATGCAAGGAACTGTTAAATTTTGGATAGGCTTCCAATGTTTGACAACAGGCTTTAACCAAAAAAGCTAAGGGCGTAAGGCTGAGGTTTCTCTCGCTGGCTTCAGGTTTCAAACCCTTACGAAAGACCTCTAATTCTGTGATGTCGGCTTTTCCATGCTGAGTCACGTGGGGTACATTGAGCCAACTGCGATGCATATTCAAAGCAACCTGCTTTTGAATACGCGATAGCGACACCTCTTCGATTTCACCAAAACGGGAAAAGTCTATTGCAGGTACCATTGGAATGCCCCCGGCCGTTCCAGCACTTACGCCAGCTGCCTCCTGTTTGAGCTGAATTTTAACATATGCCTTAACATCGTCTTTAGTTAGGCGTCCGCGATTGCCGGTACCGGTTATTACAGACAAATCGGCGCCTAGCTCACGCGCCAATCTACGCACTGCAGGACCTGCATAAACGTGTTTATCCGTAGCCGCACTAACCGGTGGTGCTTCGTCTCCACTTGGTGGTGCGGCCGCCGAAGAACCTGTCCTTGACTGCAAGTTCTCACCAGCGACTGTTGCCGCGGGAGGCAAAGTTGAGTCGCTGGCAGCGGATGTTAACTCAACGTTATTTGTATCATTGGTAGCAATCACTGCAATTAAGCTACCTGCCCGGACTTGATCACCAACACTTAATGCAAGACTTACAATCTCACCACTGATTTCCGCAGGAATTTCCATAGAGGCCTTGTCGGATTCCAACACTAGCAACAAATCCCCGACATTAACGGTATCCCCTTGGGTAATACCCACCTCAATTACTTCTACTTCATCAATATCGCCAAGGTCAGGAACTAATACATCTAGTTTTTGAATTTCTGCTTGCTTAGCTGGTGTTGCTATAGCTGGCGCCAGATTGCTCTCTGCTTGGGCTTGAACATTAACCTTTTCGCTCTCTTCGCTCTCATTTGTCTCTTTTGTCTCTGCCTTTTCCTTTGCTCGCTTTTCTATCTTTTGACTTTCGATCTCTTTTACAGAATCTTGCTTTTGCTCAGAAGTGATGGCGGCTATCACCGAGCCTTCGTGCACCATATCGCCTAAACTAACGGTAAAGTTCTGTATGATGCCTGCAATGCCCGCAGGAACTTCCATAGATGCTTTGTCGGACTCAATAACAATGATAGCTTCGTTTTCGCCTACATGGTCTCCAACAGCCACACAAAGCTCGGTCACTTCCACTTCGTCGATATCGCCCAAATTGGGTACAAGTACGTCCAAATCGTCCTCACTTAAATATTCGGCAGACCAATAACTGCTGCCATGTATTTTGCTGCTCTTATCTTAATTAGACCAAACGCGGGTTGGTTTTATCTGCATCCAAGCCCATCGCTGCTTGAGCTTCTTCAACCACTTTAGGCTCTATCTTGCCTGCCCGCGCTAGTTGACCGAGTGCTGCTAAAACAATGAAACGGCGATCAACTTCAAAAAAGTGGCGCAATTTTTCTCGTGTGTCGCTGCGCCCATATCCATCGGTACCTAACACATGGAATGGCGCATCTATGGCACTACGTAACTGTTCCGGCAACGCCTTCACATAATCTGAAACTGCGACTACTGGAGCACCCGCCCAACGCTTGCTCGCTTTCTCGTTCATACACTGAGCGACATAAGATTGCTTTGCTTCGGATGTTGGGTTCAACAAATTCCACCGCTCTACATCCTGAATATCTCTGGCTAATTCGGTAGCGCTAGTTAAACTCCAAACCTGCACCCCCAGGCCAAACTCTTCCACTAGCATAGTAGCCGCTGCAATAGCTTCCAATAGTATAGTGCCACTACCAAACAACCTTACCGCTGGCGCTTTGGCATCTCCCTGCTCTGAAAATAGGTACATGCCCTTAACTATGCCGTCCTCAACGCCTTGGGGCATCTCAGGCTGCTGATAAGCTTCGTTCATCAACGTGATGTAGTAATAAACCGCCGCGTTTTCAGCATACATATGTTCTAGCCCCCGATGCACAATCACCGCCAACTCGTAAGCGAACGCAGGGTCATAGCTGATGCAGTTAGGAATTGTGGCAGCGAGCAAATGCGAATGGCCGTCTTGGTGCTGCAGGCCTTCACCATTTAGAGTGGTTCTACCTGCAGTACCACCTAACAAAAACCCTTTCGCTTGAGAATCACCTGCGGCCCACGCTAAGTCGCCAATACGCTGAAAGCCAAACATCGAGTAGTAAATATAGAAAGGCAACAGTGTGAATTGATGGGTACTGTACGAAGTCGCAGCAGCCATCCAAGCAGCAAACGCTCCCGCTTCGTTGATTCCAGCTTCTATTACTTGACCATTCTCGGACTCTTTATACGCGGCTAAGGCATCGGAATCTTCGGGCTCATAAAGCTGTCCTACAGAGGAGTAAATCCCGAGCTGGCGAAACATACCCTCCATACCGAAGGTTCTAGCCTCGTCGGGCACTATCGGCACTACTCGCTTGCCTAACGATTTATCACGGATTAATGAACCAAGAATGCGCACAAACGCCATAGTGGTACTAATGCTGCGCTTACCACTACCTTTTAGCTGAGCCGCAAAAATCTCCAATCCGGGGACCTTCAAAGTAGTCTTATCTAAGACCCTTTGGGGAATAGCACCGCCTAGCGCGTGGCGCTGTTTATTCATGTAGGTGATTTCAGCGCTGTCTTCAGGCGGCCTGAAATAGGGCACGTCTTCGAGCTGAGCGTCCGCCAAGGGGATATCAAATCTGTCGCGGAACTGCTTCAGCTCCTCTAAATTCAGCTTCTTTACTTGGTGGGTGGTGTTTTCTGATTCACCGGCATCTCCCATGCCATAGCCCTTAACCGTCTTGGCCAAAATAACAGTGGGTTGACCCTTATGTTCGGTAGCGGCTTGGTAGGCGGCATAAACTTTGAATGGATCATGACCGCCTCGATTAAGCCGATAGATATCTTCATCAGTAAGATGTTCTACCATTTTTAACAATTCTGGATGCTGCCCAAAGAGTTTATCTCGAACGTAGCCACCACCTTTCGCCTTGAAGTTCTGATACTCCCCGTCGACAATTTTGTCGAGTTGGCTTTGCAGTAAGCCGTGTTTGTCTTTTTCTAGTATTGGATCCCATAGTCGGCCCCAGACAACTTTGAGCACATTCCACTCGGCGCCTCTGAAGTAACCTTCTAACTCTTGGATAATTTTGCCGTTACCACGCACGGGGCCGTCGAGTCTTTGCAGATTACAATTCACTACAAAAATTAGGTTATCGAGTTTTTCGCGACCGGCTAGAGACAATGCACCTAGAGATTCTGGCTCGTCACATTCGCCATCACCTAAAAATGCCCAGACTTTGCGATCGCCCATTTCCACTAAACCACGACTGTCTAGATATTTCATGACATGCGCTTGGTATATAGCTTGCAAAGGTCCAAGACCCATAGAAACTGTTGGAAACTGCCAGTAATCGGGCATGAGCCAGGGGTGCGGATAGGACGCTAAGCCTTCGCCATCGACTTCACGGCGAAAATTGTCCAACTGATCTTCTGAGAGACGGCCTTCCAGAAACGACCGCGCATAAATACCTGGTGCGGCGTGACCTTGAAAGTAAATAAGGTCCCCTGCCGTAGAATGCGTTTTAGTTTGATCCGCATTAGGCGCCTTAAAAAAATAATTAAAACCTACATCATACAAAGTAGCTGAAGAGGCAAAGCTGGAAATGTGTCCACCCAAATCTCCAGGGCGACGATTTGCTCGAACCACCATGGCCAGTGCGTTCCAACGAATCAAGCTGCGAATACGGCGTTCCATGAACAGGTTGCCTGGCATAAACGCTTCTTGAGAGGTCGGAATAGTGTTGCGATAAGGTGTAGTCACCTTGTACGGCAAACTTGCACCGGTCTTTGTTAGTTCCGCTGAGAGGGTACGAAGCAACTGGGTTGCACCCGCAACACCATCGCGCTTTAGAACACCCTCTAGAGCGTCTACCCATTCCTGTATTTCTTCCACATCGAGTTTAGCCTGCTGCTCCAACCGATCCTGTGAATGCATATACCTATAATTCCTTTATTAAATACCTAGGGAGAATTTACGATGTTTGAATACAGCCCTTGAAAAAGCAGGTTCCAGTCAAACCCTATACCAGGATCGCTCTTACGCGCGGGGGCAATTTCCATATGACCTACAATTGCATCAAAACCAATACTTGGATACCTCGCAAGCAGCCAGCGACAAATGGCAGTCAACACACGATACTGAGCCTGAGTAAAGGGCGAATTGACAGTTCCTTCCAGTTCGATGCCAATACTGTACCTATTACAGCCACTTCTATGCTGCCAACTGGAAACGCCAGCGTGCCAAGCTTGATGATCGAAGCCGACAAACTGCTGAATATTGCCCAAGCGATCAATAAACAAATGCGGCGCTACGTGCACGCCTTCAAGATCATGAAAACTCGGATGCTCGGTTATATCTAGTTGATCTAAGAACAATCGTTCAGGAGCACCTGTTGCGTATTGCCCTTCCGGCAAAGAAACGCAGTGCACTACAATGAGTTCCGGCAAACAATTATCAGGGCGCGGCGCGCTGTTTGGACTTGAAGTCCAGTTAGCGCTGGGTAAGCGATGATGATTTTTTGCCATCATTTTATAATTCCTGTCACGCCTTCAGCTTACACTGCTGCGACCACTTTGTAATGAACAGTTTTTCTTTACCGTCTCGAAATTTACTTTAGCAGCGGCATTGCGCAGAATACCGTCGAGAATTTGACTCCGACATTTAGGTAGGCCCGTTTATGCACAACCAATTAGATCCACAATCTTTAGCCGACGAAGTGAAAAAAAATGTGGCGGCGGCCCTGACTGAAGATGTTGGTAGCGGCGACATTTCTGCCAGCCTTATTGCCCAAGATCAACAAGCAAGCGCCACAGTGATCACTCGTGAGAATGGCGTCTTTTGTGGCAAAGCTTGGGTAGATGAAACTATCTATCAGGTAGATCAGGACATTGCCATAGAATGGCATGTTGCCGACGCAGACACTCTGACAGCTAACCAAGTACTGTTCACCCTTACCGGTAGCGCACGCAGTTTGCTAACTGTAGAGAGGACAATGCTGAACTTTGTGCAATTACTTTCTGGAACTGCGACCCGCACTGCACGCTTTGTTAGGCTGATTGAGAGTTACAAAACGCAACTTCTAGATACCCGCAAAACCGTACCGGGTTTGCGCCTAGCTCAGAAACATGCAGTACGCTGCGGCGGCGGCAGTAATCATCGAATTGGGCTCTTTGACGCATTCTTACTGAAAGAAAATCATGTCGCCGCAGCTGGCGGAATTTCTGCAGCGATTAAATTAGCTCAAGCCTCGCATCCGGGCAAAACCATTGAAGTAGAAGTAGAAACTTTAGAGGAACTAGATCAAGCAACTAATGCTGGGGCAGATATAGCCCTCGTCGATAATTTTTCTATAGATGATACAAAAGAGGCGGTAAGACGCAGTGCAGGTAAAATTTTACTTGAAGCCTCTGGCGGCATCGAGGCAGATACCATCAGTAAAATTGCTGCTACCGGCGTAGACTTTATATCCAGTGGCGATCTTACCAAAAGCGTCGACCCATTAGATTTGTCCATGCGCTTCAACGCATAAGCCGGCTGTTACTCTGCGGACTTGAGGGCGGACGAGAGCGCGGCAAGCTTGCCATCAATTTGGGTGGTTATTGGCGCGTCAAGTATGTGCATAATCAATGGGTAAATGTGCACGTTTTCCACAGCAGGCAAAACCAAACCTGACTTCAAACTCGGCCCGGTCGCCATTAACACACCCTGCATATCCACGTTATTTTTCGCCATGTAGCCGTGTGCACCCTTAACCACTCGACCTTTATCCTTTGCACGACGCAGCCCGATATATCCGTTGCTCTCAGCGACCAAAACTAAATCTGGAGTGCGCGGATCACTCGGCGAGAAATGAAATGCGTCAGGAAATTCAGGGGCCTTGAAGGTTTTAACATTCACCACACTGCGCAACTTTTCATAGGTCCGCACTACGAGACTTTCATCAGGGCTATAAAAATAGGCCAGAGCGCCCCCTGGAACAAGCTTCGACTTGCCACGCCATTGCTGCAAATCAATATGGTCATCGAGGTAAACCACTTTTTCCGGCGCCACTGAACTCATGCCATGATCGGAAGTGATGAACAAATTCACTGGCAAATCTAATTGCGCAAGACCTTCCAGTAAAACCCCAACCTGCTTATCCACTGCCTTTATCGCATTACGCACTTGTTTGGAGTCTGGACCATGGTTATGCCCTGCACTATCTACAGTAGAAAAATAGAGTGTCAGGAAACGCGGCCGTTGGGCTTGAGGCAAACGCAACCACTCTAGCGTTTTTGCAACCCGTTGAGAGTTTGGCACCCGCCCACTATAACGCTCGTAAAATGTTGGATACGCGCCTTGAATATCCGCTTCGCTGCCCACCCAAAAGAAACTAGCAGTGGGCATACCCGCCTGTTGAATCGCCTGCCACAAAGGTAATCCGCCATACCAAGACCCATCCGTAACAGCATTAGAATTTTTCATCGTGTACTTTTGTGCACGCTGTCGATCATAGAAACTATTACCAATTAGCCCATGATTTCCTGGGTATAGGCCGGTAACAATACTGTAATGGTTCGGGAAGGTGCTAGTTGGAAAGCCGGGTATCAGACCTCTAGATGTGACACCTGTCGCGGCAACTTTTGCTAGATTTGGCGCATCGTACTTTGCCAAATAGTCGTGACGAAAGCCATCTAACGACAACATAACGACATATTGGTCTTGCGCACTTTCTTTATATTCTTTGCTGTCTTTGCCCTCTTTGCTCTCTTTGCCCTCGGATAACGCAAAAACGTTGGGTGAACAAATGCTAAATATTAGAACGCTAACTAGAAGACTAGCAAAAATTTCAGAGTGTCTTGGCATATACCACCTCAAAATTTAGTAACCTCATCTGCAAACAAGCCCGAATTCAAGGCTCACTCTATACCGAAGCGGCCACGCACATCTTCGCCCAAAGATTGCTTCAAAGGGCCAAGCCATTGCTCGTAATTTTGCCAAGCGTCTAGAGCTGTGCGGAATATGGGTTGGCGAACTTGCTCTGCGCTGGGCGTACGAACACTGCGCTTGTTTTCGTGAAAATCCACGCAACTTTGTTCAAAAGGTAAGCCGCAGAAGTCTAGCATGCGTCGCACCTGACCCTCTAAGTCATCCACCACATCTTCGTGCTGCACGCGTAATACAAAAGCCGGTAAAACGTCATCCCAATGATCCATCAGCTCAACATAATTGCGATAGTAAGCACCCACCTCTTCCAAGCCATAGGTGAACTCTTGCCCCTCAAAAAACAATTGTTTAAACCCACTAAAGCAACAAGACATTGGGTGACGGCGCGCGTCTATAATTTTGGCATTGGGTAATATCATTTTGATAAGCCCAATATCGCGGAAGTTATTGGGCATTTTATCAATAAAAAACGGTGCGCCTTCACGGTGTACTTGGGTTTCATCGATATAAGTCTGACCTAATCGCTGGGCGATCTCAGGTGTCAGTTTTTCTAAAACCTGCGGGTATCTTGGCTCTTCATTAACAGTGCGACGGCCATTCAACCGATGCGCAATCGCGGGAATGTTATTGAGTTCTAACGTACCGTCTACCATGGAGTGGGAGGCTAAAATCTGCTCCAACAAAGTGGAGCCGGCCCTTGGTAACCCAACTATAAAAATCGGGTCTGGAGCTAGGCAACCAGAATTGCCAAAATTTTGGAAAAGCTCAGTAGTACAAAACTTCTGCTGTAGCTCTAACTTATAGCTCATTCTTTCTTTATCGTATTGAGTCTGCTCTTTTTTCAACTCATTGCCGAGCAAGTAATATTTTGCAGACGCAGCATAGTCTTCAGCGTCTTCCATAGCTTTGCCAAGCGCAAAGCTAAAATGGATTTTGTCCTCTAAGGCGGTTGCATCAGATTGCTGATGCTCTCGCATATGTTCTATTTCTGTACTGTCGAACTGGTAGGTCTTGAGGTTGGCTAGACTCCAAAATGCATCACCAAAATCTGGCCTAGCGCGATAGACAGATCGATAAGCCTCAACCGCCTCCTCTACCCGGCCGACGGTCTTCAACGTATGGCCTCGCAGCAAATGGGCTGGAGCGGCATCAGGATCAGCGGCCACAAACTCATCATAAAGCGCCAACGCTTCTTCGAACCTACCTACCGCAACACATTGATTTGCGTAAGCGAAACGGTATTGACGATTTTCAGGCTCGGCGTCTAATAAAACTTGCGCCTGCTCCATACAAAGCTCGAATTTCTGCCGCTTGTACAGCACATTCATATAGTCAAAGCGCACTAACCTATTATCAGGCTCATAGACCAGCGCGCTCTCGAGAATAAATTCGGCATCGTCTAGCACGTTGGTCTTAACGCCCAAATCCGCCAGAAGGCGCATGCCCTCAATATTTTTAGGGTTCTTCTGTAAGAAATTCCGACACAGCTGTTCGGCTTTTGATAATTTACCCTCTTCCATCATATTCCTGACACCAAGAAGCTCGGGCGGGAGGGCAGCAAGACGCTGATATTGATCTTTATAATACTCGTGGGCTTTGTGATCAAGCTTCGAATCTACCAGCAGCATCAGCATCCGCCAGCTGGCTATTAAGCTGCTGTTAAGTGTTACCGCCTGTTGAAAGGCGCTTCGAGCTTCGAGAATGTTGTTGCGCGACATAAAAATATGACCGCGTTCTTGCCAAGCACGACCGTAGGTTGGCTCTATGTCTATAAGCTTTTGCAGAGTGCTCAATGCACGATCATAGTTTTCGCAAAATCTCTGAGCCACTGAGGTGAGATACAGCGCCTCTGAGTGATTAGGATAGTCACCAAGCAAGCGCGCTAAAGAAACCTCGGCTTCAGCGAATTCCCCAGCCTGAACCTTTGCCTTACCCTGAGACAGGTAGTCTGCGGCTGCATCCAATGAGAGCTTTGATGGATCATCACTTTGATGGGTATGGTTACTGCCAGACATATTATTTCCCGT
>CAJJDH010000119.1 GCA_905182905.1 marine gamma proteobacterium HTCC2089
AGCCCGCATCAGGCTGCGGCCATTGGTCGTCTAGCGTCGCACTTTATGACATTGCGGCGTATGTCTATTTCTGTGGCCGGCATGCTGGAGCAGGGTAAAGACGTAGGCGTTGAAGCGGCGCTGGTAAAAGAGCTGGGTAATAATTTTGAGAAGGTGTTACCGGAAGTTGCGCGGTTAGTGGTGCCTGACCTAAGTCAGCTAGACCCCGCCAAACACAAACTGTTCCGCGACACGTTTGAAGAAACTTTACTGCTGTCGCCATCCTTTACATTACGTGGCGGTACTCGAGAAATTTTACGCGGCGTCATTGCCCGCGGATTGGGGTTACGTTGATATGGACACAAGACAACTTATTATTGATACAGCAGAGAAAATTTTTGCCGATCACTGTCAAAAAAACCTTTTAGATTCTGCTGAGCAAGGTACCTTCCCGCAAGATTTATGGGAAAAAATTGTTGAAAATGGGTTTCACCAATTAGGTTCAGCGGGCAGTGGTACTGATGCCGCCGACCTTTACGCATTTCTAAAAGTATGTGGCAGATTTTCGGTCCCACTGCCTATGGCTGAAGTACTATTGTCTAACCAATGGCTTGGCAATGTTGGTAATGAATCAGGCTCGAGTTTTGCTAGCATTGGTCGCCGTAATGAACTGTCTATCAACCAAGTGCCTTGGGGCCGCAGTGCTGCAACCATATTGGGTGTCGATGCCGATAGCCACCAAGTGACCGTGATAGACACGCCTATAGTTGACGAGATGAACTCTAATCTAGCAGGCGAAGCCCATGACTCATTTTTACTCAAGGGCGGCGAGCGTCAGATAGAGGTAGAAGACTTACCTTTTGCGCAGATGGCTTTAGCGCGGACTAATTTAATAGCAGGTGGGCTGCAAGCGACTCTAGATTTAGGCCTGCAGTTTGCCAGTGAGCGTAGTCAATTTGGTAGATCCATCAGCAAGTTCCAAGCTATTCAACACAGCTTGGCAGTTGTAGCGGCAGAAGTTGCCGCGGCCCAACGCGCAGCAGATGCGGCTGTAGATGCCCTAGGCACGCTGCGCTTTTTAGATGAAGTGTCTGCTAGTAAAGCGCGGGTTGGTGAGGCTGTTGGCATTGTTGCCGAACAGGTGCATCAGGTGCACGGTGCGATGGGCTTTACCTATGAGCACCGCTTACACCATTTCACGCGTCGGTTGTGGGCTTGGCGCGACGAATGGGGTAACGAATTTTATTGGCAGGCTATGCTAGGCAGGCGTTTAGCCGCCATGGGTGCTGATAAGGTATGGGGTTATATTGCGACTCCGGGTTAGGTAACGTTAGCCCTTCCAAACTTTGTAGGAAGGAGGGGCGATGCCAAATAATGAAAAATTTGAAATCCGAGGGATAAATCATTTGGCTCTTGTGTGCCGCGACATGAAAAAAACTGTGGAGTTTTATTCAGGTGTTTTAGGCATGCCCTTGGTTAAAACCATTCAGCTTCCGCGGGATTCAGGCCAACACTTCTTTTTTGACATTGGTAAGGGCGATCAGTTGGCTTTTTTCTGGTTTCCTGATGCGCCAGAAAAAGTGCCTGGGGTGACCAACGCCGAATCCTTAGTGGGCCACGGCTCCATTACCTCAGCCCATGCCTCGATGAATCATGTTGCCTTCGACGTGCCAGTGGAAAAAATTTCTGAATATCAGGAAAAGCTAGTTGCCGCTGGTGTAGAAGTGACGCCTGTCATTTTTCACGATGAATCTGAAAATCAGGCTAGCCTCACCGATACACAAAGTACCTTTGTTAGATCCATTTACTTCAAGGACCCAGACGGCATTCTATTGGAATTTGCTGCAAGCACTCGCGCGTTTACTGATGCGGATGTAGATTGCGAGCCAGTTAGTGTTGATTAAAATTTGAGCTAACTTATAAAGCTGCTGATCGCTGTGCGTTTAAGTCAGAAAAGGCGACAAAGAGTGTCGGCTAGGAATAAATGGTAGAGAAGGTTAGAGCAAGGTAAAGAGAGAAAAGCAGCAGGCTCAGCGCCTGCTGCCTTCCTTTGGGTTAAGTGATCGTTGTTAGAAGTTGACGATCATCTTGCCGGTATTAGAACCCTTGAAGAGTCCAATAAAGGCTTCTGGTGCTTGATCTATGCCGGTGTAGACAGTCTCTTTTGTGATGATCTGTCCGCTGGTAACCCACTCTTCCATATCGCTGCGGAATTTGCCGGCTAGATGGTCAAAGTGATTTACAATAAAGCCGCGCAAAGTCAGCCCTAATCCAATTGCCATAGACAAGTTGTTTGGGCCCGGGCGCGGTGACGTGTCGTTGTACGTTGCAATGGCGCCACATAAAGCGATACGTCCGAAGGGGCGCATGCACATAATGGCTGCTTGTAGGTGCTCTGCACCGACGTTGTCAAAGTAAACGTCCAGACCGCCTGGCGCTAATTCTTTTAGGTGACCTAGAATGCTGCCATCGTTGTAGTTGAACGCGTGGTCAAAGCCTAACTCTTTGGTCAGTAGCTCAACTTTGTCGTCAGAACCGGCGCTGCCAATTACCGTGCAGCCTTTCAATTTAGCTATTTGGCCTACGATACTGCCCACTGCGCCAGCGGCACCAGACACAAATACAGTTTCACCATCTTTAAGAGCGCCTACCTCTAACAAACCTACATAAGCAGTCATGCCGGGCATGCCAATTGCACCGAGGTATTCAGATGCTGGCGCAACAATGGTGCCTAAACTCTGAATGCCCTCTGCGGATTCGGTAAAAGCTTCCCTCCAACCCCAAGCGCTGCTGACGTAGTCGCCTTCCTTAAAGTCAGGGCTAGCAGATTTAACCACTTGGCCAATACAGCCGCCGGTGAGCACTTCGCCTATTTGGAAGGGAGGTACATAAGACTTACGGTCGACCATTCTGCCGCGCATGTACGGGTCTACTGACATGCTCAGGTTCTTCACCTGAATCTGCCCATCCTTAGGTTCTGGGGCTTCTATATCAATGATTTGAAAATCATCTGGCTTTGGCATGCCGTCTGGTCGTGTTTTTAGTGCTACAGCTTTTGCTTGCATAGTGTCTCTCCTTGAGTGAGTGGGTTATTCGTTGGAAATTGTAATTTCTTTGTCAGTAATGAACTCTAGTAGAGCGGGCTGACCGTTTTCGGTGGCGGCTATACCTCGTTGTAAGGCGGCAATTATATCGTTGGGATCTGTGATTCGCTCGCCATAGCCACCAAAGGCTCTGGCCATATCAGCATAGTTGCCGGAAATATCTGTAGATCGATATTTTTCGGTGGACACCTGCATGATTGGTATTTCTATGGCCATGGAGAAATTGTTGAACAGGATCGAGAGAATTGGGATGTTCTCTCTTACTGCAGTTTCAAAGTCCATGCCCGTAAATCCAATCGCCGCATCGCCCCAGACATTGATGCATAGTTTGTCCGGTTCTGCCAACTTTGCGCCCATCGCTAAGCCTAAACCATAGCCTAGCTGAGTAGTTTTACCCCAGCCGATGTACGACAGCGGACTAGTTGCTTGCCAAAATGGAGTGGTCTGATCACGAGGGCTACCTGCGTCATGGGTAATCACAACTTTGTCTTTGTCTACCAGCCGGTCGAGTTCTGCGACAACTCGGTAAGGGTTGATTGGCGCTTCGTTGTTAGTGAGCTTTGGCAACCATTCACTCATCCACTCTGTTCTGATTTGAGCTATGCGCTCGGGTACCTGTGTTCGAGCTGCGGCGGGCGCCTTAGAGTGATTCTCCATAGCCTGACTGAGCGCCTCTAAAGTCAGTTTGGCATCGCCGATGAGACCATGCTGTGCTGGTACATCCTTGTTCAAATCCATTGGATCTAAAGTGGCATGAATAATAGTTTTGCCCTTTGGCATGCCAACACCAAAGGCAGTTAGGGCAAAAGAAACGCCAATACCTAGTATTACATCGGCTTCTTGAAGGAATTGTTTTACCGGTCGTGGGTTCGCCCGCCCGCCGCTGCCTAGGGATAGCGGATGATTCTCTGGGAAGGCGCTTTTACCTTCGATACTTGTCGTCACCGGGATATTCCAAGCCTCTGCCAGAGCCTTGAGTTCATTCCATGCCTTTGCATAATGAACGCCTTGTCCAGCATAGATAACTGGATTTTGTGCTTGTGCTAGGACCTTGGCTGCCGCCTCTAAATCACTGGGCGCTGGTGCGGTTTTGGCACTAAATGAGGGGACATATTGCCAATTGTCTGGCACCTCCTCGTTCATTACATCTAAAGGTACTTCTATCATGACCGGCCCGGGTCTGCCGTTGCGCAACTGAAAAAAAGCTCTGCGCATAATTTCCGGTACCGCTTTACCCATAGTGATCGGTTCTGCCCACTTTGTAATATGTTGCATATTCATAGTGGAGTTGAAGTTTGGGTAATAGTGGGCAAGTCGGCGAGGGTAGCCTGCTGGGATAACCAGTAGCGGTACAGACTCCGAGTAAGCTTGCGCAACGCCGCCGAAGGCATTTTCCGCACCTGGTCCGTGCTGCATACAAAAAACGCCAATTTTGTCCCCAGAAGATAACCTGGAATAGGCGTCAGCCATATGTAAGCCAATACGCTCTTGTCGAACGATAACCGTGCGAATATCTAATTTGGCCGCAGCCTCTATCAGTGGATTTACTGGATAAGCGAAAAGGATATCTACACCTTCAGCTTTCATTGTGTGCGCTATAGCATCTACTACGTTCATAGGTTTTTCCCTCTTATGTACAGCAAGGTAGGCGCTGCCTTTTTGTATTGGCGGAAAAAGCTAGTCGCCCTCTCGACCGTATCCTTGCGACAGTACTCTTCCAACCACACATAGTGCCACATTCAGATGTGGGTTGGGTCAAAAACGCGCCAGCGCTATGGTACTTCATTGTTTGTGCAAGTAATAAATTCGTAAGGTGAGACTAAGAACCTATATGGCTTTTGAGGCTTTTGAGGCTTTTGAGTGGTTTTCAGGTTTTTCATAGTAGTCCCTGATCGGCCAACATTTGTTGAACGATAAAGAAAGTATTGCGAACGTGTTCACAATACTTATATTATGAGGAGCGGAAGTGGGATTTAGTTACGCCGGTATGACGGTTGCTTGGGGAAAAAACACAGTAAAACAAAAGCTTAGACCTTATTCCCTGTAAACTAGCTGCGCAAGAATGTAAATATCTTAGATACTAAAGTCGTTTCCATAAGGTGTACGATGCGATGATGTTAGGCGATAGATTAAGATTAAAGCTAAAGGACGCAGGATACACTCCTTCGCGTTTTGCACACGTGCTGGGGGAGACTCGTCAAACTGTTGATGGGTGGCTGCAACGAGGTGTGCCACCACGAAAATCCTTTAAAGTAGCACGTCTATTGGATGTCAATCCTGAGTGGTTGGTTGTCGGTGCTTGTGTCGATGAGGATCTAAAATCGCCAGATACAGAAATGTTTCTCGCAGGCTTTACAGCAGATCAAGTAACCGCTTTAAGAGTTATTATCAGCGCCTTTAAGCGTCCGCACTAATATGTTGGTACGCTCGTTCTAGATATCTTCTAGGCAACATTCTCCTCACTTGTTCTCCCCACCAGTACAGCAATACCGCGCTCCTACCATGCATCTTTTGCCTCCGTGATAAGCAAAAGACAATCTGCCAAGGTGGTAGCCTAAGTAAGCAAAAAACACCAAAAAACCAAAAAACCAAAAAACCAAAAAAAAGGGCAGTTAGCTGCCCTTTCTATTTGTGACGCAATATTCACTTCGTCACTTTTTGATATACACCTAGAACTGATTCATAGTGTTTGCTGCGCCGCCAGCTAACAGTGCCTTTTCGCCAAGGAAGTATTCCTTGTGATCGTCACCGACGTTTGATCCAGCTAGATCTTGGTGCTTAACAGAAGCCAAGTTCTTGCGGATTTCTTGACGCTGTACATCACGAACATAAGCCAACATCCCCAAGTCTCCGAAGTAGCCCTCTGACAATACATCAGTAGACAATGCAGCGGTATGATAGGTAGGCAGCGTAATCAAGTGGTGGAAAATGCCTGCTTCTCGAGCAGAATCGGCCTGGAAGGTACGTACTAGTGCATCTGCTGCTGCTGCTAGTTCCGTTCCATCAATGGCAACATTCATCATGCCCATAGCGTCTTCGGCAGGATCTGGGTAAGCAGAAACATCTTTGCCAGCGTCTTTCCATTCTGTGTAAACCTGCTCACGGAACTTCAATGTCCAGTTGAAAGACGGCGAGTTGTTGTAAACCAGCTTGGCTTCTGGACGTACTTCACGAATAGCATTTACCATTTCAGCGATTTGCGAAACGTTTGGCTTTTCTGTTTCGATCCAAAGGAGGTCTGCGCCGTGTTCAAGGCTAGTGATGCAGTCCAGTACAACGCGGTCAAAACCTGTGTCATCTTTAAATGCGTAAAGACCATTGTCTAGACGCTTAGGCTTAGCCAGTTTACCGTCTACACGAATAGTTATATCACCGTCTTGTAATTCAGAAACATCGGCTACTGGCTCTGTGTCTAGGAAGTCGTTGTACTTGCTGCCGAGGTCGCCAGCTTGAATTGATACGGGGATCTTTTGGGTAAGGCCAGCACCTAAGGAGTCTGTACGAGCAACGATGATACCGTTGTCTATACCCAGCTCTAGGAATGCGTAACGTACTGCATTGATCTTAGAAACGAAATCCTCGTGAGGAACAGTAACCTTACCGGCTTGGTGTCCACACTGTTTCGCGTCAGAAACTTGGTTTTCAATTTGAATTGCACAAGCGCCTGCTTCGATCATACGCTTAGCTAATAGGTAGGTGGCTTCTTCATTACCGAAACCAGCATCGATATCAGCAATGATCGGCACTACGTGTGTTTCGTAGTTATCAATACGCTGAATAATAGAATCTGCGTCGCCGCCACTGGCGCGTGCTTCATCTAACTCAACAAACATGTGACGTAATTCGCGTGCATCAGCTTGCTTGAGGAATGTATAGATTTCTTCAATCAGGTCAGAAACAGAAGTTTTTTCATGCATGCTCTGATCGGGTAAAGGACCAAACTGTGAACGCAATGCTGCGACCATCCAGCCTGATAGGTAGATGTAGCTGCGGTCTGTCGTTTGTTGGTGCTTCTTCACGCTCATCATGACTTGCTGGGCTACAAAACCGTGCCAGCAACCTAGTGACTGGGTGTACTTAGCTGAGTCGGCATCATAGTTAGCCATATCTCGGCGCATAATGTCTGCGGTGTATTGGGCTATTTCAAGGCCAGTTTTAAAGCGATTTTGTAGCTTCATGCGTACGGCGTATTCGGCGTTGATAGCACTCCACTCTTGCTTGGCGCCAACAGTGCTGCGTGTTTGCTCGATCAGGTCCAGATAAGATGACATGGTCATTCCCTCAGTTTAATTTCACGGGATTCAGAGAAAGTTTAACGGCCATGGGCTGCGTGACTTCTGAATTTCGCGGCAAATTAACAGTAGCTCCAATGGAAAAAAATGGAATAATTCACAAGCAATATATTCCATATAGGAAGGTATGATTTTTCTCCATTCAATGACTTAAAAGTACCGCCTAGCGGCTAGGCAACGGTAAATTCGATTTCCTCTAGTTGTGCGAATTCTGCTCGGTAGTTGCCCGGCTTAGCAGGCAACATGGCGCCAAGAGATCCTGTGATTAGTAGGTGCCCTGGTTGGATTTTATAGCCTTGGTGAAGAACTTCATTGATTAGCCAGGTTAGTGCGTATAGCTGGCCTTCCATCACCTCGCCTGCACGAACGGTATAAGCCCGGGTGGCGTTGTGATGCTGGGAAATTTGGATGCTGTCGATATCTGCGCTGATTCTAGACTTGACCGCTGCGCCCTCAATGAAACCGAAGCTAGCGGAGTTAGTGGCTACTAGGTCGATAGCGTTTGGGCGTTGGGTTAAATTTGGCGCTGCTAGCTCGATCATCGGCATATACGCACCGATATAATCAGCAACGTTGTCGATGGAAACAGGCTGTGTGATGGCCTTTGCAATTCTAAAGCCAATTTCAGTTTCCAATAACGTTGGCTTATCCAGTTGTAGAGTGCACCCGGAACTGCTGGCAGCGTGACTAAAGAGTACGCCCATGATTCCGGCATCTATGCCCATAGCTTGCTGTGCTTGCTTGGCGGTTACGGCAGCTTTATACCCTACAACTTGTCCCCACAACTCTGATTGTTCTAAAGCGCTAACAAATTGTCTTTGTATGACGTATGCATCTTTAACGGTGGCTTCCGGGTGAGCATCACTCAGGCTTGGGTAGGGTTGGTTATTTTGCAGGGCAATGAGAAGGTTGTTTGACCAATCAAGCATAGGTTACTCCGTTTTGTGGATAACACCTTTTTGTCGTGAGTCGCACTCGTCAAAAGGCAGTTGTTGCATCTGTGCCAGCTTAACAAAGTATTCGCATTGCCGCGCACTGCGGTGGCAATTGGCCCCTTGATGCTATGTTTGAGTGTTAGGCCAATGACATGAATGACACCCCAGTGCATAATCTAGGTTAGAGCAATGACTTTCAGAGTAATAGGCACCCCACAAGATTTTGCCGCCAGTTAGCTTGTGTGTTTGAGGCTAGATTGAGTAGATGGTTTGTTTATGACAAAAAAGCTTGGCGCCTAGATTTGATCAACAGCCCTTTTCAATCACTGAAATAATAATTCAAGTAGAACTCTTGCTGCGGTATTGCCGAGAGTGGAAATGTAGGAAATTTGATGACGCAACAGACCTCGAACAGGGCCCAACGCTTGCTTAAATTGCTTGAACTCAAGCAAATTGAAGAAAACCTTTATCAAGGCTTCAACGAAAAAGAAAACGGCTCTCGCTTGTTTGGTGGTCAGGTATTGGCGCAAGCAACCATGGCGGCTTATCGAACGGTTCAGGATGTCCACGTGCATTCACTTCATGCGTATTTTCTGCGTGCGGGCAATGTTTCTCGTCCTGTTCTTTATGAAGTTGAGCGTATTCGTGATGGCCGCTCGTTCACTACTCGCCGAGTGGTTGCTATTCAAAATGGCTTGGCCATTTTCAATATGGACATTTCATTCCAAGGGGATGAATTAGGCCTAGATCACAGCTCGCCCATGCCTAATGTTCCTATGCCAGACGAACTGCGCAATGATCGGGAGGTTGCTCATAGTTTAGGCGGCCCCACAGCGGATCCGCGCTTAAGTCCTATGGCCAAAATTGCAAGGCCCTTCGAGATCCGTTCGGTGTTTGAGTTGGGGAGTGATGCTTGGGGAGAGAATCGATTTTGGAATCCAGCGTGGATTCGCTTTCTTGAACCAGTGGCTGGTAATGAGGTCGGCGAACCTGCAGAAAGCGAGTTTCAACACCAACTTATGTCGCGTTGCTTGTTGGCTTATGCGTCCGACATGGGCTTGGTTTCAACCGCAAACTTACCTCACCAATCCGCAGTTGATCGCTCACAGCTACAGATGGCGAGCCTCGACCATAGTATTTGGATTCATCGTCCTGTACCCATGGATCAATGGCTGTTATTTCATAAGCGAACTTCCACAGCCCACGGGTCGCGAGGTATGGTTCATGCAGATTTCTTTGCAGTGGACGGTAGCCTTGTTGCTTCAGTGACCCAAGAAGGATTGATCCGCATAACTCAGTAAGGGGTTTAGAAGTAAGACTGATCTAAAACCGTAAAACTGATTTCGTTAGTGGAACTTGCTAATAGCAATGCTGCGCTGAGATCGTCCGAAAGTTTTATGTGGGTGGCATCAAGGCGCACCTGATTCCATGTGGGGTCCACGCCTTGCCATTGTCCTTCGGCAAATACTTCATTCCAAGCATGAAACATAAAGCTGGGTTTGCCTGCGCTGCTATACGCTATGCCATAAACTGTTCTTGCGGGTATTCCAGCTGAGCGGGCAAGAGTTGTAAACAGATCAGCGAAATCCGTGCACTCGCCTTGGCCAGTCTCAAGTGCGGCTAAAACCGACCCAGCCGGTCGGTTGTTGATATAGCGCAACTGCTGGTTCGTTGTATCCACTAACGCAGCCACTGAAATAGGCTTGTCCAGAGTTTGTAATATGCGGGTAATCTTCTCATTTGCCAGCGGTAAGCTGGCCGTATTTCTAGTGAACTTTTCCTTATCAAGGTTGGCGAAGCTGTCGGGCTTTGTATGCGCCAAACTGAGTGGCAGATTTAGCTCTGCTAGCGAGGTCCGGCCATGTGAAACTAACCCCAGAGTTAGCTGGTTTAAGTTGCCGTGTTTTTCCAATCGTTTATCTAGGGGGATAGAGTGTTGGGAAAGTTGCCAGTCTGCTAGGGGTTCAATGCTTGGATTGACTAAGGTAGCTTGTTTTTTCGTAGCGCGATTGACTTGGAAAACATTAGAAATAGTAGAGCTAACTACCTGCATGTTCGTGTCTAAATGGGTGGTGCTAGAAGAACCCTCGTGGAAATTTCCAAAGGTAAATCCATTGCTGTTGCGGGCTAATAATTTTCTTTTGTTTTCACCAATTGCAAGGTTTTCGAAGTCTATGAAAGTACTCGTAAACACGCTTCCAGATTGCGCTTTGGCTGCAAATATTTGTGCCTCTAAGGCCAACTGATCAGTGAGATTAAATCGCCAGTCGAGAGCCAGCGCCTCGCTGGTATCTTGACGCTTGAGGGTGCCGATATATTTTCCTTGGTCTAGTGCTAACTGTATGTCGGTGAGACGATTCTTGGAGGTATGGCTGTAGTGGGCTGTTTGTAACTCGTATTGCTCTGAGTTGCTAAAGGTTAGGTTTTGGGTGATTTTTGTGGGCAGTCCGCCCATCGGCTGGAATACTGTTAATGTCCTGAAGACCCATTGGTCTTGCTTATTCAAAGTAACGGAACTGTGCATAAAGCCTGTATGTACCCCAGACTGTTCAATCTTGTACCACTGATCACCAACTCGCGAATGCGCTACCTGCTCAATAATAGGCAGCGAGCTAAAACGATTCGTATGAATCCAAACCGCTATACTTATTAAGCAAATGGCGATGACTGTTGCGCGCACTAGGTATTGCATGATTTAGGAAGTCGAGTTATTGGTTGAGGCGAGTGCAGGTTTGATAGTACATAGTTTTCACTTCCAATATCCACGGCATGGAATTTAGTAATGGGGTAGTTTGCATTTTGCAGGTCATCTGACTGCTAATGGGTGACAATATCTTGTTTGGTGGCGCAGATATTGTAATTAGCCGTTGCCAATACCCGCAGGTCAGGCAAAATTCCACCCTCAGAAAAGCATCGCACCAAGTTAGGGATTCATGCAAAACGAAACAACTGATTTTATTCGACAACGTATTCAGTCTGACCTTGAGGGGAATACTCTATCGCAAGGCGTAGTAACGCGTTTTCCGCCTGAACCCAATGGATTTTTGCATATTGGTCACGCGAAAAGTATTTGCCTTAATTTTGGTGTTTCCGAGCAGTTCAAGGGCACAACTTTTTTGCGCTTTGACGACACCAACCCTTCCAAAGAAAGCGACGAGTTCGTTGAGTCTATTAAAAACGATGTAGCTTGGCTGGGTTTCACTTGGGGTGCGCTAACTCATGCGTCGGATTACTTTGAACAGATCTACCAGTACGCCAGTGACCTTATCAGTGGCGGTAAAGCCTATGTTTGTTCACTCGATGCTGAGCAAATGCGTATTGCTCGAGGTACGTTGACCGAGCCAGGAACCGATAGCCCATTCCGTGAACGTAGTGTTGAAGAAAATTTGGATTTGTTCCAACGCATGCGTTCCGGCGAATTTCCAGACGGTGCCCATGTGGTGCGTCTAAAGATTGATATGGCATCGCCCAATATCAATTTGCGTGATCCCACTATTTATAGAATCAGACATGTTTCGCACCAGCGCACTGGAGATGCTTGGTGCATTTATCCTATGTACGACTTCACTCATTGTATTTGCGATGCATTGGAAGGTATCTCGCACTCCTTGTGCACCTTGGAATTTGAAGATCACCGGCCTCTTTATGATTGGGTATTGGATAACATCGAGCTGAATTACCACCCACCGCAGATCGAATTTTCCCGTTTAGGTTTGGAATATACGGTGATGAGCAAGCGTTTGTTGCACCGTTTAGTCGATGAGGATTTGGTTTCGGGTTGGGACGATCCACGTATGCCAACTATTGCAGGTTTGCGTCGTCGTGGAGTTAGAGCTGCCGCTATCAGAGATTTTTGTGCGCGTATTGGTGTGACCAAGCAAGACAATACTGTTGAAATGAACTTGTTAGATTTTTGTATTCGCAAAGATCTTGAGAGCAGTGCGCCTCGTGGCATGGGTGTGCTTGAACCGTTAAAGGTGGTGCTCACAAACTGCACGGAAGAAATGCAGCTTGAGGGGCCTTGGCATGCGCAGAATGCGGAACTCGGTTCGCGTCAGTTACCGTTTAGTCGTGAACTCTTTATTGAGCAAGCTGATTTTTCTGAAGACCCACCAGGTAAGTGGAAACGCCTATCACCTGGGCAAATGGTCCGTCTGCGTTACGCCTATATTATTCGCTGTGATGAAGTGGAATATGACGCAGAAGGTAATGTGGCTCAACTTAACTGCACTTACTTTCCGGATTCTAAGAGTGGTGAAGATACTTCCGGGTTAAAACCTAAGGGTGTTGTTCACTGGGTTGATGCAAAGCAAAGTGTCGCTGTAGAAGTGCGAGATTATGATCGGTTATTTAATGTGCCTAACCCATCTTCTAAGACCTTTATTGATGACATTAACCAAAATTCTCTGCGTACACTTCACGCAAGGGTAGAGCCAGGGATTATCGCGTTGGAAGATCAGCACTTTCAGTTTGAGCGCCAGGGCTACTTTTGCAAAGACTCTGAACTGCCCGGTGTGTTTAACAAGACTGTGAGTTTGCGCGAGGGTTTTTAGTTTTTCAGTGGCAGCTCACTTACAGCGAGTTGTCACCTGCAATTGTGGCTGTTCAAAGTAAGAGAGCATAGACAAGAGAGCAAAGATAAGAGAGAGCTTATATGTCCCAGCAATCTGTAACAGTCATGGAAGTCAGTCCGAGAGACGGCTTGCAGAATGAAGACGTATTTCTTAGCACTGAACAAAAGCTCAGGCTAGTTGAGGGTGCTATTGCAGCAGGCTGCCGCCGTATTGAAGCTACAAGTTTTGTGCATCCCACCCGTGTTCCGCAGATGGCTGACGCTGAAGCACTGTGCGCAATGCTGCCTGATGTAGATGGTGTTCGTTACACTGGTTTGATTCTAAATGAGCGCGGTTATCGCCGTTTACGCGACACAAACAAAGTCCATGAAGCTGGGCTTGTTATTCCTGCTACTGATACTTTTGGTTTGAAGAACCAGGGCCTGGATGTAGACGGTGCTCTGGCTATGGCGACAGAGGTGATTCGCGATGGCGTAAACACAAACTTTCCGGTGCAGGTGACCATTGCAGTGGCATTCGGATGTCCGTTCGAGGGCGAAGTGGATCTTAGTCGTCTTATGGATACTGCCCAGCGTTTAGCTGATGCAGGCCCCGTGGAATTGGCCTTAGCCGATACTATTGGCGTGGCCGTACCTACTCAGGTACGCGAAGCATTCACTCAGCTGAAAAGCGAGCTGGGTAAGCTGCCGCTGCGGGCGCATTTTCACGATACAAGAAATACCGGCATCGCCAACGCCTACGCTAGTTTGCTGGCAGGTGTGTCTGTTTTGGATGCCAGTATTGGTGGTATTGGCGGCTGTCCGTTTGCCCCAAATGCTAGCGGCAATATTGCCACCGAAGACCTTGTTTATATGCTCGATCGCAGCGGTATTGACCATGGCGTTGATCTGGCGGGGTTACTTGATACAGCAACATGGTTACAGCAGGCCTTGGCAAAGCCGTTACCCTCTATGTTATTGAAAGCTGGCGTTTTTCCCCCAGAGGTTTAGCTGGCGACGTTTGCGGTTGTTGCCTAAAGCACTAACAGGTTAGAGTTGGCCATAGTTTGTACTGGGTAGTCTATGTTAGAGCTAAGACCAAATTGTGAGCGTTGCGATGTCGACCTGCCGGTGGACTCCGAGGTTGCGCATATTTGCTCGTTTGAATGTACTTTTTGTCAGGACTGCCTAGAGCAGTTGGTGAAATGCCCTAACTGCGGAGGCAATTTTGTGCCCCGACCAATTCGCCCACAGAGCTTGCTGAGCAAATTCCCTCCATCTACTCAACGTGTGAGAAAAGATCATGAATGAATCTACCCATGGGTTTTTTGGCCACCCCATTGGCCTGAAAACGCTATTTTTGACCGAGATGTGGGAGCGCATGTCGTATTACGGTATGCGTGCCTTATTGGTTTTATATATGACTGGTGTGGCCACAGGTATTAATGGTGGACTGGGTTGGTCGCAAATGGATGCCCAAGCAATTTACGGCATTTATGTTGGCATGGTTTATTTTATGGTGGTGCCCGGTGGTTGGGTCGCCGATAACTTGTTGGGCCACCAACGTGCAGTACTCTATGGCGCCATAATTATCGCTATGGGTCACCTGACCCTTGCTGTACCGGTTGAGCATTCGTTTTTTCTGGGTCTTGCTTTGGTGGTGTTAGGGACCGGGCTACTCAAAGGCAATATTTCAACCATTGTCGGCAAACTTTATGCTGATGATGACAAGCGACAAGACTCTGGCTTTACCATCTTTTACATGTCGATCAACATCGGTTCGACTATTGGTTATGGTATTTGTGGTTATCTGGGCGAAAAAGTTGGATGGCATTGGGGTTTTGGTGCCGCTGGTGTAGGTATGATTTTTGGTGTGTTTCAGTACATACGAAATCGTCACTTGCTTGGGGATGCTGGCGCATCGCCTAATCCAATGCCTGAAGAGCGGCGGCAAAAGTTGCTGGGTTACACCAAGATCGCCTTTGCCATCGTCGTAGTTTTGTTTGCTTTGGTTTTAACAGGTGTCGTTACCGTCGAGCCAACAGTTTTTGCTGAGAATTTCGCCTACTTTTTGACCACCCTAGCTGGTGTGTACTTCATTTACCTGTATTTCTTCGCCGGGCTTAATGTGAATGAAAGAAAGAACATTACCTTGCTCTTTTTGCTCTTCATCGCGGCAGCGGCATTTTGGTCAGGCTTTGATCAGTCTGGTGGCTCGCTGAATATTTTTGCTCGTGATTATACTGACCTGACGTACTTTGATTTCACCATGCCAGTTTCTTGGGTGCAGTTTATCAACCCTATATACGTAGTGATATTTGCACCGATTTTTGCCGGTTTATGGGCGCAGTTAGCGCGCCGCAATTTAGATCCCTCGCTGCCACTGAAGTTTGTCATTGGTTTAGTGTTTATGGGTATTAGTTTTCTTATTATGTTGGTCGCAGTAGACCTAGCATTAGAGTCTGCTCCTATTGGTTTGCAATGGTTGCTATTGACCTACCTATTCCAGACTTGGGGTGAATTGGCTTTATCTCCAATCGGTCTTTCGGCTTTTGCCCGCTACTCGCCAAAAAAATATGTAGGCCAAATGTTTGGTTTATGGTTCTTAGCCTCTGCAATTGGCGGGGTGATGGCTGGCTTGTTAGGTGGCGAAGCTCTCGGCGATGGTCTGAACAGCATGTCGCCAGTATTTAGCTACATGATTAAGTATTATTTTGTGATCGCTGTCGTTTTGGTTTTCTTGTCCTACATCATAGGTAGAAAAGCGAAATCTAGCGAAGAGCCAGGTTAGAAGCCTTGAAGTGAAGCCTGCATTCGCAGGCTTCGGCTGAGTGGGTGGTTTTACTTGACCAGCGGTAGCGACTATTCGCTCTAAATCTAGTGGAATAACTATTCGTATTTGGAGGCTTTTTTGCCCCAATAATGGATAAGGATTCCGCCATGCAGCCAATAATTAGAAGAATAAAACGCTCAGACGCCAGCGACATGCAGTCTGCGGTATTAGAATCAGTAGGACACATTAGTCCCTGGTTGGATTGGTGCACACCAAGTTATCGTCTTAGTGATGCAGTAAATTGGACCGAAGAAGCTGCGATAAAATGGCAAGACGGATCCGATTATCGCTTTGTCATTGCGGATGCAGAATCAAATTTGATTTTGGGCTCTGTTGCTATCAGAACTGTATGCGCCCGCAAGGGTGTTGGAGATTTAGGCTATTGGCTACGCAAGCGTGCCCTTGGTCGAGGGTACTGTACTCAGGCCGCTGAACTCGCTATTGAATTTGCTTTCAAGAAGCTCGGGTTCAAGCGTATTGAAATGAGAATTCTTCCAGAAAATGAGCCTAGCAATGCTGTCGCGTTGCGGCTAGGTGCATCATTTGATGGTCTTCAACCCAATAAGATCACTTACAAGGGGGAAGCTAAAATGGCTAACTGTTATTCTCTTTTGCCTGAAGCGCCTCATAGCGAAGTCTATGCAAACCAAACCCAAAACCCAAATCAAAACCAAGAGGCTGGCCAGAACGTTACACAAATCGCCAGTGCTTTCTAACCACCCTAAGTAGTGGCACTTTGCCAGTTTAAGCAGCGCTATTTAGCCAGCCCGAATTTTTCGTGCTTGTCGTGATTTATTGAGTATCCGGCATAGAGTAGTGCGGCGAAAAGTGCCGGAATCACAGTTGCCGGTGAGTCCATAATACCCAGCCACATTATGACGTTAGCATCTACCTGGCCCGGAATAGCTTTGGCAGGAAAGCTGATGAGGTCTAGTACTATGCCGGCAATGAGTGTGCCAATGGCGCGGTCGGCTTTGGAGAAAAAGGCCCGGGCTGCGTAGAGGATCCCTTCCTGCCGTACACCAAATTTGACTGCATTCTCGTCGGCTATATCAGCCAATGCCGACATAACACTGATGTTTAGAACTGAAAGGCTAGCACTGCCGATGGCGTGAAATACGAGTATTGAGGGAAAGAGTTCATCGCTACCATTTTCGGGAAATACCCCGAGCATACGCAGACAGACAGGTAAGGCTTCAAAAATACCATAACCCAATGTCGCGATGACAATTGAGGCGCGTTTGTCGAAACGTTTGTGGATTTTGGTGGTGAGGAGAAAGCCAGAAATGTAACCACCAATGCTGCCCAGAATAAACCAACGTATCTGGTCTGAAGCTAATTCCCAATAATATAAGTTCATGTAATTGTTGAATGCTGCCCGCATACCCAGAGTAATGCTTAGGAGCAACAAGCCAAGGAGCAAATACATATAGTTAGAGTTCTGCAACGCTTGTTTAAGGTCAACAAGCAGCGAGGTCAGGCTGAATGGTTCTGCTGCCTCGGCGGGTTGTGAAAGCGTCGGTATTCGATCACGGGTAAACCAAGCGCTTATATATAGACACACAGCCACAATAATGGCGGCGACTAAACCAAAGTCTTGGTAGGCCTCTAATTTTAGTAGTCCATTTGCTTGTTCCGCGGTGGCGTAAAAGAAAAACGTCAAGCCGAACCAATGCGCGCTGGCAGCACCACTATAGCTGCCGAAGTTGTTATAGCTCATGATCGTTGAACGTTCGTGATAGTCCTTAGACATCTCGCCGCCAAAGGCTAGGTGGGGGACAAAGAACAATGTCATAAATAAGTGCAGTAGCACCGAGAAGCAGATTAACCAGAGGAATAGCTCGGTGGTGCTTAGTCCCATCGGCGGAGAGAAAATCATATACAGAGATAGTGCAACTGGAATGGGCGCTGTGAGCATAAATGGGTGTCTGCGCCCCCATTTTTTATTGCGTAATCGATCAGACCAAGAACCCACAACCGGGTCTGTTATTGCGTCAACTATCAACGCAATGGTCGGGCCTAAACCCGCCAGTGTTGCAGGCAGACCTAAAACTTGATTGTAGTAGAGCATTACCAAAAAGCTAAACGAATACAAACAAACACTTTCTGCTGCGGCTCCGAGTCCAAATAATGTTTTGGTTCGCAGCGGTATTTTTGCTGTATCCATATTGAATAATCTCCACGTGCCGACTTATCTAACAAGGCGGCTTGGTTTACCTACAATAGTCTAACTTCATTCGATAGCGCGTGTTGAAAGAAGGCGCAACTGTAGCGATCACACCAACTGTCGAACTGCCAGTTCTCTAGAAAAGCACCGTGACCGCCTTTAGCGACCCAGTCCAATGCAATGGAATCTGGCACGTTTGCATAGTATTTGGCTGGAATGATCGGATCGTCTGCTGCCGCCAGTATTTGTGCGGTTACTCCATTTAAGCCATCACCACATAGATCATAGGCAGCAAAATAGTCATCTGTATTATCGTAATCTGTATGGTACTTAACAAAGTAGTCTGTCAGGGCGGTGACCGAAGACAAATTCATTGCATCTTTGAAATTGTAAAGTTCCGGGAATGCGGCCTGTTTCTTACTCCAAAGACCGCGCCATTTGCGCATAAAATATTGCTCATAAATGATGTTGCCACTGATTTTGAGCATGGTGTCTTCTGGGCTTAATGCAGGGCAGATAGCGAGAGTCGAAAGGCTTGGGATTTTTTTGGCAATCCGTAATGCGAAGTTCCCGCCCATGGAATAACCAATTAAGCCGGCTGGTGATTTTGGAAACTCCGCCATCAGATATTCCACTAAGGCCACTACCTCGTCGATGAGTGCTGAATGAAAGAGACCGCTATTGAGGTGAGCGGTATCGCCATGATCTCTTAGGTTGATGCGTACTACGTTAAACCCTGATTGCCAAAGTGCGTGGGCGCCGGAGAGAACGTAGGTTGAGTCTACGTTACCTAACCACCCAGGAATCATCATGACTAAAGGGGTTTGATCTGAGGGGCTATTTTGAAAATTGATATGAACGACTAACTTAACGTCGGCTACGCTTATTTCTCTGACTTGGGCTTGGGACAAAAAGCTCTGTTGCCACTTTGCTTTTAAGACCTTTCTTCCGACACTAGAGAGTATTGTTTGTACGTGAGGGTTTTGCAATCCAACGGGAGGTTGGAAGGGTTCGGCAAAAAAACTAGGTGTTATTTGTTGTGCGCTTAAGCGATCATTCATGGTGTTTTACTAATATCTCTTTGCTGTTGTTACGTTTTAGATCTGCAGATCAACGTCATTAGAATAAATACGCTGGCCGTTTATACCCTTGCCTTTGAGTAAATTGATTATCGAATGCTCGCCCGCTAAGTGCGCAGCCCCCACTATGACAAAGTAACTCTCATTGCTGTTGAGATAGCCAACTATTTTTTCGCTCATTGCTGCATTGCGCTTGTCGAGCAATTGTTCGGAGAATTGCTGAAGAAGTTCAGAATGCGCGTATTGGTCTGCTATCAGTTTAGCTAAAGTAATATCGTCACCGCTGGCCCACGCCCTTACCAGGTCCGACGCAGCAGATTCTATTTCTGCGAACTGATTAACTGTATCCATAAGTACCGCGATTTGGGTGGCCTTGGGCTGATCAAATAAGTATGCCAGCTGTAGGTCTAGTGTCTCTAGCTGCAAAATGTTCTGACTCGATTTGCGTTGAGTAAAGTACGCCTCGACCCCAAGATCAGGATCGTAACCCAGCGCGACAAAACCCATTAACGATAGTTGGGTGTAGGCCATTGCTGGTTTATAAAATTGCAGTGATTGCAGTGGAATACCGTATAAAGATGCGACATTTGCGAGTCGGCTATAGTCTTCGGCGTTGAAACTTTCACGTAAGTAGCGTTGCTCGGTGAGCCGTGCTGCGGCTTGAGTTTTTGCGTAGATTTCGCTGGGGCTAAGTGCTGTAGTGTTGACCTCTAAAACTAACTTGTCACTAAGCTCGAAGGCCTGCTCGTATTGTGCGGGCAATGGATAAATACTCTGCTTCAACAGGTGGAGCGACCCTGCGAGATATACGGTACTTGTACCTGACTGGTAACGCCAAAGAAATAGAGGGCGACGGGTGTTATCGGATTTTAGTCTAGCGCCGGTGGTAATTTCGATACTATCCATGCGTACCAGTTCGCAATATCCAGACAATTCTGCGGTGGCTTGTTTGCACTTATCTTGGGCAGCGAGGGCGGCTGCTACTCTATTTTCTTGCTCGCCACTCGAGTATTCAACATCCACTTGGGCGCTGTGCACTGCGATTGACTCATGGGGCTTGGCAAAACTAGTGCTACAGGACAACAAGCCAAGCATTGCGAAGGTAAGTAGACGCATAAAGGTCATGCTTGTTCTCGCCCTTGGCGCTGTGAGCTGAATAAGGTAATTCATGGGCTTAGCTATCTGCGTCTAACCCAAGGTCCTCGGGGGTTTCACCAATTGCTGTTACGGCAGCCATGACTAATTTTGCGATTTGTTGCAGTTGGTCAATGTCTGCACCACGAATGACAAGGTTTGTGCCATAACGCTCGTCGCGAAAAAATGGGTAGCTGCCCACGTCAGAATCTGGGTGCTCTTGCTGAATTTTCGCGAGAGCATCGGCGATTGAACTCTCGCCAGTAAAGGCCCGTACCGTGTGACTGCGAATTATAGGACCGCTCTTGAGCTGACCTTCTAAGGTAGAGAGCATGGCCTGCATGACTGAAGGAATTCCCGCCATAACATGAACATTTTCCATTGCGAAACCTTGAGGCCCGCCGGATGGGTTGTCTATGAGCGTAGCGCCCTTCGGCACTCTGGCCATCAATAGGCGTGATGCCATTATGTCGTCAGGGGCGGGCCGTTTGCGAATACGCACTGCGATATCAGGGTGTTCTATGATTTCTACGCCAAAGGCTTTTGCAATGCATACCGCGGTAATGTCATCGTGAGTTGGGCCAATGCCGCCGGTTGTAAAAACGTAATCAAACTCACCCCTTACCTCATTCACTGTATCTACTATGATTGCCTCGACATCTGGGATGACTCGGCAATGTTTAATTTGAATGCCCCAATTGCCTAAAGTCTTGGCAATGTGATTGAGGTTTATATCTTGAGTTCGACCGGAAAGGATTTCATTACCGATAATCAAAACACAGGCTGTGACCGCATTTTGTGCATTTGGCATAATTAGTACCGCTTAGTTGTTTATTTGTTTTGGTCGGAGTTTAGCAGATGCTCAAGTTTCAGACCTGAGCCAAAAAGCCAGTAGCTCTAAGGTTTTTGTGTTGTTAAGCAAAGTTCTGTTTGCAGTCGTTTGCTATTTGTTGATGAAGTTTGGCTTACGCTTGGCGGCGAAGGCTCTGCGGCCCTCCTTGTAATCCTCACTGTTGAAGCAAGTGTCGATCATAGCGCGTACTTCGGCAACTTCCTCTGCTCGGCTGTCTCGCTCCCAAGCATTTATCGCAGCTTTTGCGGCTTTCACTGTGAGCGGGGCATTGGACGCGATGTTTAGCGCGTATTCAATACAGGCTTTTTCTATAGCGTCACGCTCGTGAATAAAGTTAACAATACCCATATCCATTGCTTGAGCAGCGGGCATAAACCGTGCTGAGAACATAATGTCCCTTGCATTGCTAGGTCCTACTAACCGCGCTAGTTTTGCAAGCCCTTCAAACTCGTAGCCTAAGCCTAGCTTTGCTGCTGGTATGCCAAAGTGCGAGTCCGGGGTGGCAAATCTTATGTCTGCGGATAATGCCGTGGCCATACCGCCACCAATGCAATAACCCTCAATCAGTGCAATTAGCGGTTTTTCAATTTTGCTCAGCCAGTGCGTGGCACGGCCCGCAATTTGACCGTAGCTGTCTCGTTGTTCTGAATTAGAGCGCTTTTCATCGAATTCGGAAATGTCGGCTCCTGAAACAAAGGCCTTGCCACCTGCACCGCGCATAATTACCACGCGCACCTCATCGTTACCGGCAAAATGCTCAAGAATATCGCCAATGCCCTGCCACATTTCTAAAGATAAGGCGTTGTGCCGTGAGGGATTGTTGAATGTCATCCAGCCAATACCGTCTGCTATATGCGCTTGCATACGCTCGGTTGAAAGTTCCAGTGACATATTCATCTCCTATTTTTGTCCTTTATACTGCCTCGAGCGCGAGGAGTATTGGTGGCCTTGCAAAAAGTCTACGTATTAAAAATCTAAGAAATATTGTATAGATTATGTTTCAGCGCCTTTGGCCAAGCGACAAAAGTATGTCAGGTGTTTTTTCAATAACAATCAAAAGTTGAGAATTATGGATTTTGCTTTAACAGACGAACAAGAGTTGATTCGCGATGCGGTAGCCAGAGTATGCAAAGACTTTCCTGACGAGTATTGGGCGGAGAAAGACGCTAAACACGAGTTCCCCTGGGATTTTTACAATGCTATGTCTGAAGCCGGTTGGATTGGTGTTGCCATTCCAGAGGCTTATGGAGGTAGTGGGCGCGGTATTACTGAAGCCAGTATTGTGTTGGAGACTGTGGCGGCTAGCGGCGCAGCTATGAATGGCGCCACGCCCCTGCACCTGTCTATGTTCGGTATGGAGCCGGTGGTCAAATACGGCTCTGAAGAGATGAAGCAAGCATATCTGCCGCGCGTTGCCAGCGGTGAAATGCATGTGGCCTTTGGCGTTACTGAACCTGATGCGGGTACAGATACTACCTCCATTACGACCTTTGCTCGCCGGGAGGGCGACAATTATATTGTAAGGGGACGTAAGGTCTGGACAACAAAGGCGTTACAGTCTGAGCGAGTATTACTATTGGTGCGCACAACGCCCAGAAATGAAGTTGAGCGCCGCACCGATGGCATGACGTTGCTACTGGCGGAATTACAGCGCGACGAAGTGACTATATCGCCCATAGATAAGGTCGGTCGCAATGCCGTTGCTACCTGCGAAGTGGTTTATGACGATTTACCGGTAAAAGTAACTGATCGTGTAGGCGAGGAAGGTAAAGGTTTCAGCTACCTTATTTCCGGCTTGAATGCAGAGCGTATTTTGATTGCTGCTGAGGCACTGGGTATTGGTAAAGCTGCCCTGAATAGGGCTGTCAACTATGCCAATGAGCGCGTAGTTTTTGGGCGGCCTATTGGTAAAAATCAAGGTGTAGCCTTTCCGTTGGCCGAGGCGAAAATGCGTTTAGATGCGGCCGAGCTAATGATCCGTAAAGCCGCATGGATGTTGGACAACGGGCAGCCCTGTGGTGCTGAAGCGAATATGGCTAAGTGGCTGGCAGCGGATGCCTGTTTTCAAGCCGCTGATCAAGCTATGCAAACCCATGGTGGATTTGGCTATGCCAAGGAATACCATGTTGAACGATACTGGCGCGAGGCGCGGTTGATGCGTATTGCTCCGATTTCTCAAGAGATGATTCAAAATTTCGTCTCTGAACACGTATTGGGATTGCCCAGATCATATTAGCTGTTGCTTGTAAAAGCTCAGATAGGCACCCGCTACTGGTCGGGTGCGACTTGTTTGCCGGTAAACACTAGGCGCCTTAAAAACAGCTACTTAGCATGCAGGACATTACAGCTTTCCAAGACGATCTGTGCCGCTGTATCACTGCGAGCCTTATTTAGATTTTTCAGTACACAATTTGCGGCTTCGGGTGTTTGCGGGGCAGCTGACCGGTAGGGTGAATTTGGATGTATTAGCATCGGCGGAAGAGCTATACCCGACAAGGCTCCGGCAATAATGTGTTCTTGACTATCCTCAGCAGTACTGCAGCTGAGACTGCTGCTTAGATCCCGGCACAGCACTTTTTCAATCCTAGGGTGAGCGCCAGGTTTTGCTTCCATTTCAATATCTACCCAGCCAGGCCCTCGATTGTCTGTGTGCGTGATCTGTTTGTTGACCCCAGCCTCTGATACTTGGGCAACCGCTTGATTGATAGTGAAAATCATCAGGAATAAAACAAAGTGAGTAATTTTGTGCATATGAAACTCAGTTAGTTAACTAGTGAAAGCAGAGTTTAACCTCTAATTTTACTGTTCTGCGTAAAGTATTTTGGCGTACGACTAGTGGTAGACAAATTTGGATGTTTGGGGGTTCGATGCCCGTTAGGTTCTCTTTGAGAGAGTTTTCTAGACTATATGGTCGTCTAGCCAGCCAGTATTTGCGCAACTCGCGTGCGCAGCGTCGGAATGATCTCCGCTTCTACCCAAGGGTTTTTTCTCAGCCAGATCGTATTACGTGGGCTGGGGTGGGGAAGCGGCACCATGCTGGGTAAGTAGTCTTGCCACTGGGCAACAATTGTTTGTAGGGTCATCTTTGTTTTAGTTTGCCTAGATTTTTTTGGGTCTTTTCTTGGGTCCTTTTTGGGGTCAAGGTGCCAGTCAATAGCATAGCGGCCGATGGCTATGGTCAGTTCTATATTTACCAGTTGTGACAGCAAATTTGTTCGCCACATTGGGGCACACTCTGGTCTGGGGGGTAAGTCTCCACCCTTACCACGGCCTGGGTAACAAAAGCCCATCGGCACAATGGCAAATAGGTCTTCGTTATAGAATTGGTCAGCATCTACACCTAGCCAGTTTCTTAAACGGTCACCGCTAGGATCGTTAAATGGAATCCCTGTTGCATGGACGGCTGTCCCCGGTGCTTGGCCAACAATGAGGATTTTTGCTTTTGGATTGGCTTGCAACACTGGCCTTGGTCCAAGTGGAAGATCCTTGGTGCAATGTGTGCAGGCCCGAATATCCTCAATCAGGTCGATGAAATTGATAGGACCTGATGCTTTGTTGCTTTTTATAGTCTGTCTCACGGCAGTACTCTTGGGGATTTATAGGCCCATAAGATCTGCTCGATCTAGGGTGTTTTGCAACATACGAATACTCGCAGCATCTACCATAACGCCATCTACGTTAATTGCCCCCAATCCTTCTTTTAGTGCCTGCTCGTAGGCAGCTTTTTGCTTACGAGCGGTAGCCAATACTTTGTCGTCCGGTGAAAATGTTGTCTGGGCCGTTTCAACCTGGCTGGGGTGGATGGCCCATTTTCCAGACATACCTAACGTAAGTGCGTGCTTACTTTCGCGGTTCATGGCGGGCAAGTCGTTAAAGTCTGCGTAAGGACCATCAACGGAATCAAGACCAAAGGCTCGGCAAGCAATGGTCATTTTGTATCGCGGGTAATGCCAAATATCGGGTGGGTAGTCGCCAGTGCTGCCTACTGACTCTAGGTGCATTTGTTGGCTGGCAGAATAGTCTCCCATACCAAATGTCATAGCTTCCAAGCGATCTGAGCTTGCTGCAATGTCTTCAACATTCATCAGCCCTTCAACGTCTTCTATCAAACACTCAATACCTATGCGCTTGCTTAGCTCTAGTTTCAGTTCTAGTTGATCTAGGAGTAAATGAAGGAATTGCACATCGGCCGGACTTTTGGTTTTAGTCAGCATTATTGTGTCCAAGTTATGCCCAGCAGCCATGACGACCTCAATGATGTCATCGTGACACCATTGTGTTTGGGTGTCGTTGATGCGCACGCAGCGGGTCTTAGCGCACCAATCCAGAGTGTTGAGTGCTTCAACGACTTTGTGGCGGGCGGCTTCCTTGGCATTCGGTGCTACTGCGTCTTCCAAATCCAGTAATACTTGATCCACTTCAATAGCCGCAGCTTTGGCCATCATCTTTTCTGAGCTACCTGGCACGGAAAGAACGCATCGTCGAGCTCGTTTAGGTTGAAGTTGCATAATGTTCCTCGCTCTTAATGTTTCTTACGCATCATATGCGCTGCATATGGAAGAGTTTTGAGTTTACTTTAATTAGCTTTTAGGTGAGTGACTGAATGAACTGGGTCACGGCCATGTTAAAGCCGCCAGCAGCTTCCATATTTACCCCATGTCCGGCGTCAAAGCTGACGCAGGTTAGGTTTGCCATGTTCTCTACTGCCCATAGTTTATTGGTCCTAAATCGCCGTTCTTTATCGCCAGCGCAGAGCAATACAGGGCGGGGGTTCAGCGATGCAATATCTCTGATACAAGTATTTGGGTTTGTACCAAGTAACGTATTTGCCACGCCCGTGGGTGAAAATTTGGCAGCATCTTTCATTAGTGCGTTATATATATGGGTGGGTAAGGTTCGTGCACGACGCGGGTGGACGGGAATTTTTTCGATTGCGGCAAGGCCTCCCTGTCTTATGTTCTCGCTGCCCTTTAGCGCTGTGGTTTGCCATTCGCGTATTTGTGCTTCGTCCGCCAGCGCAGAGTTTGAGTTGGTGAATATGTGCCCTATCACATGGTCGGCGTAGTCATAGGTGTAGCGGATGGTTAGTCCTGCACCTAACGAATAGCCACAGACGAACCATTTTTGCGCGCCCAAAGCTTCGCGTATGGCGTTAAATTGACGGCCATAGGCGGCGGGGCTGTAATAGTGCAAATCCTCCGGTGCGGGTGAATCGCCATGACCCCATAAGTCAACTGTTACCGGGCGGCATACTTTGCCGAGTGCTTGCAGGTTATCTAACCATTGTGCGCTAGAAGATATGAAACCGTGCAGTAGCAAAAGGAAGGGGCCGTCGCCGGGGTGTACTTTGTAAGCAAGCTGATATTGCAAGGTTGATTGGGTCATATAATGCAGGGCTATGCAGTTTAAAACCTCATGCTAACATGCAAAAAAGCAATGATATTAGACGCTAAGGGTTTAGGCGTCGGGGAGAACAGATGACTTACGATCTATTGGTTAAAAATGGCACCGTGGTTGATGGCTCAGGTAATCCTGGCTACCGCGCTGATGTTGGCGTAGTGGATGGTAAAATTGCCGCCATAGGACGGCTTAACAGTAAGGCTAAACAAACTGTGGATGCAGAAGGTCATGTCGTCTCGCCGGGGTTTGTCGATGGGCACACCCATATGGACGCACAAGTTTTCTGGGATCCTATTGGTTCGTGCTCGTCCTATCATGGTGTAACCAGTGTGGTAATGGGCAATTGTGGGTTCACCTTGGCACCGTGCAAACAAGAAGATGCTGACCTGGTTTTTAAGAACTTAGAGCGGGCCGAAGACCTTTCTCGGGATGCCATGCTTGAAGGCATTGATTGGAGTTGGGAAACCTTTCCGCAGTTTTTAGATGCTATAGATGATTTGCCTAAAGGCATAAACTACGCGGGCTATATTGGTCATTCCGCCTTGCGCACTTACGTGATGGGTGAGCGAGCGTTTGTTGATCAAGCCAGCGAAGACGAAGTGCGTAAAATGCAGGCCATTGTCAAAGAAGCCATGGGTGCTGGGGCAATTGGGTTTTCTACCTCACGAACTTTTAATCACCTTACAGCCGACGATCTGCCTGTGGCTAGTCGTATTGCCCACTGGGACGAAGTTCGGGCCATTGTTAACGCGGTAGGTGAAACCGGTAAAGGTCTATTTGAGATTGCTGGCGAAGCCCCAGGCCGAGATCCGGAGCGAATTCGAGAATATCATCAGCGCTTAATGAATTTAGCCGTGGAATCTGGTGTGCCACAAACTTGGGGTATGTTTAGTGTGCGCGCGGCCCCCGATCTTTGGCGTCCATATTTTGACCTGTTAGATGAGACCGCGAAGGCAGGCGGTCGCATGTACGCGCAGGTGCATAGTCGCGCTTTGTCTAGTTTGTTGTCTTTTCAATCAAATACCCCGTTTGATAACTGGGAGTATTGGTCAGAGTTTCGGCAGTTACCCTTGGCTGAACAAGCGGTTAAGTTGCGTGACCCGGTTATAAAAGCCAAGTTGATAGAGGTTGCTAGCCGTGAATACACCGGCCCAAGGGTGGTTGGCGCAGAGGCCCGCCCGCCTGAGTGGGACTTCATCTATCCCATGGATGACATGGTTTATGACAAGCCTTCCATGGCTCAGCTTGCCAGAGAGCAGGGTAAGCACCCAGTGGAGCTAATGATAGATATGTCGCTGGAGAGAGATTTTCATATGTTCTTCAGGCAGCCTATTGCCAATGAAAATCAAGACCATGTATTAGAAATGATGAAGCACCCACGCTCGGTAGTGACCTTTTCTGACTCTGGTGCTCACGTTTCTCAGATTATGGATTCATCGTTACAAACACACCTGCTCAGCTATTGGGTTAGAGAAAAGCAGGCGTTGACCTTAGAAGAAGCGGTTAAGCAGATTACCTACAATACTGCCACCATGTGGGGCTTACATGACCGTGGTTTATTGCGTGAAGGTATGGCCGCAGATTTAGTTGTATTTGACCCAGATACGGTTGGCGCAAGGATGCCCGATGTGGTCCATGATCTACCCTCCGGCGCACGCCGTTTGAAACAGACCGCTGATGGCATAATGCATACGGTGGTTAATGGTGAAATTATGCTAACTAATAACGAGCACACAGGCGCTGTACCGGGGCGTCTGCTTAGAAGTTAAAGGTTGGTGTGATCGTGGCGCTAGTTTCTCGTCCGAGCTGTGGATATTAGGCGATGTAATTCACTATTCCAGCGGGTGGGCCTTGATAAGCATGCGGTGCTAAGGCACCATGCGCTCATGCACCCGTAGTTCAACTGGATAGAATACCAGGCTTCGAACCTGGGGGTTGTAGGTTCGAGTCCTACCGGGTGCGCCACCTCAAATTATTGCCCATTCTAGATTAAGCAGAATAAGCCTATCTATAGAGTCACGAAAGAGCCGCGAAAGAGTCACGAAGCGTTTGTACCTTGCTGGATATATGCTCGGTGTACCTTACCCGCTAACACGTAAGTCATCAGACCCGCCAATAGCACGCTTGATGCATAGGCCAATGGCGGATAAACCATTTCATGGGCGTGTTGTGCTTGGGCAAGAAAATCCATGTCCCACAACACCACCAGATAATTAGTGAGATAGCCAAATGCAAAGCTCACGCCCACAACGCTGGCAAGGTAGGCGGTCAGCGCGCGGTTGCCCAGTTCGCTTTTGACTAAACCCACTGTAGCGATATTGGTAGCCGGACCCACCAGCATGAAGACCAAAGTGGCACCTGGTGAGACACCAGAAAACAGCAGGCCTGCGGCAATAGGCGTGGAGGCTGTTGCGCAGATGTACATGGGTACGCCCACAATAGCCATGACCACAAAAGCGAGAAAACCATCCCCCCACTGCAGTAAAAATTCATTTGGTACATAGGTCTTAATCAGTGCTGCGAAGCTCAACCCGATCAATAGCCAAACGGCGATATCTCTGATCAAGTCGACAAAAGTAAAGCGCAACCCAGCTGTTAACTTTGTGAGCGGCGTTTCTTTGATTGAACCTTGTATCGGGGTAGCGTCACCTGCGCAGCATGGATCTTCCGCGGCTGCTGCGCAGCAGCTTTCGAGGTCGTTGTCTGCGTTTTTACTCTGCGCCGCTACAGGTGTTTCGTCTTTACCCACCAAAATGCCTGCAGTAATTGCACTGGTAAGAGCCGCAATAGGGCGAATAATGGCCATAAAAGGACCCAACATAGCATAGGATATTGATATCGAATCCACGCCGGTTTCCGGTGTAGATATTAGGAACGATGTGGTTGCAGCTTTAGATGCCCCGCTGCGACGCAGTCCTACCGCGGCTGGAATAACTCCGCATGAACAAAGCGGCAGGGGTGCGCCGAATAGTGCGGCTTTTACTGTAGACAATAGGCCTGGCTTGCCTAGGTGTTTGGCCATGAGTTGGCTGGGCACAAAAATCTTCATTACGCCGGCAACAATTAGTCCAAGTACCAGCCAAGGCGCCGATTCAATAAACAACTCAATAAAATTTTCGATCAGTAACATAAAAGCTGTCCTAGCTTGGTTGTTCGCTCAAGGCCTCGAGAATAGTGCAGTGGGTGGCTGGTTCTTCACCGCCGCAGCATGCGTTACTCAGAGTTTGCAAAGACTTTTTGATGCGCTGCATGTCTGCAAGGCGCTGATTAACCAGATCGATTTTGGCGTCAACGAATTGCTTGATGTCCTGGCAGGACTTTTCATCTTTGGTCACTTCTAATTCTAATAATTGGTGTATCTCGTTGAGTGTGAAACCCACCTCTTTGGCGCTGATAATAAAACTAACACGGTGGGCGTCCGTGTCCGAATAAAGACGATAGCCGGCCTGATTGCGCTCACTTGGAGCAATTAGGCCGTGCTTTTCGTAGAACCTAAGAGTGTCCCTAGATACCTTTGCTAGCTTAGCGAGGTCACCGATTTTCAGCATTGTCTTTGAATCCATAGTGGGAGTATAAACCTTGGAGTATGGTCTAAGGTCAACATAAGAATCTAGGTGTCTTTATTGGTTCTTTTTCCCAATGTCCGGAGCGATAAGAATAGAAACTAAAAGTAGACATTAGTTAACTCTATTTTGGTCGTTTGACAATCTTATAGTTATAAACCATTGTTTAAAAAGAAAGTTTGGTGGAGGCCGAACTTTTGCGGTGGCTGTTAGGGCGCCAATTGTTAACTTTAAGTGCCCATTCGTTTGCTTGTGTAGTACCTAGTTTACGAGTGTTTGGGGGAGAGTTTAGGTTGGGTTTTAGCCCTCGGGGGCGTCTCTCAGTCGGGGTTTTTTCTCTTCTTAAGGTTTTCTTTTGCCGTTTGCGTGGTCATCGAAATACTAATAATAAGGGAGAGGACAATGAAAAAAATTATTCCTTTGTTGGGTAGTGCTGCGGTACTTCTCGGCAGTTGGCAATTTGCCATAGCGGAAGACGCGGACGCTGCAATAGAAGAGGTCGTTGTGACCGGCTCCTATCTGAAGCGATCCTCGGAAAATTCTCCATCACCACTTTCCGTGGTGACATCAGCGGACATTGAGGACTTAGGTGCTCAAGGTATGGCTGAGATCATAAATACAATGCCATGGCAGTCGGGTAGTGAAACTCGTTCTGCGACCTTTAACGGCGGCGGTGGCTTAGGTCAAATGACCGTTAACCTGCGTAACCTTGGTATGTCTTCAACATTAGTGCTGGTCAATGGCAAGCGTAATGTAGCTACTTACTATGACGGCAACTCTAACGCGGCTGTTAATATCCAAGGTATCGTACCGACAATTGCCCTAGAGCGAATGGAAGTAGTGAAAGATGGTGCTTCAGCACTATATGGATCTGACGCAATTGCGGGCGTAGTTAACTTCATAACCAAGAAAAATTTCGAAGGTCTTGATGTTCAATTCGAACATACGACCATAGAGCAGGTTGGTGAAGGCGACACAAATAACGTGCAGTTAGTATTTGGTGCTCAAGGCGATCGTGGCGGTATTGTATTTGCCGCAGGCGCTATGTCGCGAAGTATGGTCACTGTGGGTGATCTGTACTCTCGTCACGGTGGTTCTACTGTTTCCAGTACTGGACAACCTGGTCGAATGTTTCCTACCGACGCAGCTAACCTTACTTGGGCTGCTAATGGTCTGAATCCTGGGCAGTTAACTGGTGGGCAATTTCCACGTAACCCTCAAGGCACAAGCTTTGGTAACGCTGACCCAAGCTGTGAAGCTGCTGACGCCTTAGATGATGTAGGTGGTTCAGGCCTTTACGCTAACGGTGTTCTTTGCGCATATGACTTTGGTCCTTTCTTCCCTTTACAGGGTGATGAAAGCTCGCGTCAAATGTTCATGACCGGTCACTATGACTTAACAGAAAACGTTGAACTATATTTTGAGGCTGGCTCAAATGGTTCAGAATTCTTCCGTTATAACTCGTTAAACCCTAACGCCGTTTCATTGACTATTCCAACACATCACTTGGGATTGATTGAAGATGCGTCAAACAGAGGTATCGTCCCTCAGGCACTACGTAACGGAACTCGTATGCTTGGACGGACTGTTTACGACTCTGGTACCGCTGAGCGTCCTTTGGATACTTATTCGCAGGTGGATCGTTCTATGGACCGCATGCAAGTGGGTGCAGATATTGCGCTAGAGTTTGGTGGTCGCGAATGGAATTTGGATATGTCTTACACTCGTTCAGTATTCAATTCACAAAGAACGGAGCTTCAGGACACGCAGTCCGTGGAGTTTGAGCTAGCCATCAACGGCATGGGCGGACCTAACTGTGACCCGTTTAGCGGTACAGCAGGTAGTGGTAACGCAGCTTATGCGGCATCTGGTGGTGATTTTGGTGCGGGTAACTGTTACTACTTCAACCCATTTGGTAATGCGGTAGTTAGTCCAGACGGTACACGTCAAACTGACCTTGCATTGGTTAACGCTCCCGAGCTGTACGAATATCTTCTTGGTCGTGTAACGGCAGATACGCACTTCGAACAAGATGTGTTTGATGCAGTTCTAGCAGGCACGATTGCAGACCTAGATTCAGGCTCTATTGGCTTGGCCATTGGTATGCAGCATCGCGTTGATAAAGGTCGAACTTTGTACGACGCCACTATGAATTCAGGAAATCTTGATTTCGTATACGGTGCTACAGACTGGCGCGGTACGCTAACCAATACAGCTATATTTGCAGAAATTGGCATACCTCTTGGTGAGTCTATTGATGTGAATTTTGCTCTACGTTATGAAGATTTTGATGAACTGGGCGTAGACACAACAGATCCTAAGTTGACTGTTTTGTGGCGCGCAACAGATACATTGACTGCTAGAGCATCTGCAGGTTCTTCTTATCGTGTTGGTTCAATTCAGCAGTTGTTTGGCCGGGTTACCACCGTTCATAACATGACTGACTATAACGGCGTATCTGCTTACAAGCCTTCTCTAACAGTGGGTAATGACCAGCTGAAGCCAGAAAGTGCTGATATGTGGAATATTGGTTTCTCTTGGGTGCCAGAAGGCGCGCTTGAAGGTTTCCAGTTTGACGCTGATTACTACTCTTACGAGTACACAGATATTCTTTCTAGAGAAAGTTATCTTTCTCTGATCGCCGCTGACAACAGTGCGCTTAACGCAGCTATTGCCGGTGGGCAGACTGTAACCGAAGCAATTGCTGCTGGTGTTGGTAACCGTACTCAGGTTTTACGTACAGGTGCAGGAGCTATCCTTCGGGTACTACCAGACTTTGTTAACCAGAACTCTGCGGATATCAGTGGTTTGGACATGCAAGCAAGCTACTCTTTTGATAACTCAATGGGTGCTTGGAAAGTTGGCTTAGCCGCAGCATGGGCGCAAGAGTACAAGGTTGCTGGTCAAAAAGACGCAGTTGGCATGTACAACGTGAAAAACCCTGTGACACCTCGTCGCGCGCTTCCTGAGTGGAAGATCAACGGTACGTTGAACTGGAGCCAAGGCAACCATCGTGCCTTTGCAACAGTACGCTACATAGACGGTTACGAGGCTACACTTTCTGATGAGCCTGCTTCTGGCTTCTGGAACAACACCATCAAGATCTTCCTTGATGATGCTACAGCAGCTAAGTACTACAACTCAGATATTGATAGCTGGGTGACGGTAGATGCTCAGTATACCTACACGCTGCCTGAGATATCGTTCTTGAGTTCTAGTACGGTTACTCTCGGCGCGAAGAACTTGCTTGATGAAGAGGCCCCATGGGTGCCTAACAACACAAGTTATGACCCTGTGACTCACGACTTTAGAGGTCGTGTCTGGTACGTCAGAGTTGGCGCTAGTATGTAATTTGGGAAGCTCCCAAAACTAAAAAAAGGCCTCGATTTTCGGGGCCTTTTTTTATCTACGATGAAAATATACTTGTAGATTTGTTTTAAACTTTGCTCAGATCAACCTAATCGAGAGAATACTTATGAGACTAATATTCACACTGGCACTGCTCAGCTTTTTCGCCATGAATAGTTATGCCCACGACACAGGTAATTGCGCCCAAGTTGAGTCTGCCCTTGAGCGCCTTGATTGTTACGATGGCCAAGCCAGATTAGCGGCGAGCCAGACCGCACCTAAACAAGATACAACTGTGCAGTCTAGTCCTCAGTACAACACGGCTCCAACCCAAGAGCAGACCGCGCAAACACCGGCAGTAGAATCAACTCGCCCCAAGTCAGCATTTTTTTCGCGACCAGATAGAGCGCCTACCAAATATGCAGCAACTATTCAGGAAATTGATAAAAGTAAATCGAAAGTTGCGGTTACGCTGAGCAATGGTCAAATATGGCAGATTCGAAAAAATCATTTGGTCACTTTCAAAGTCGGCGATAGTGTCGTTGTCAAAGAGGGCTTGGTTGGCGGCCATACTATGCGCGTAGACGGCGGCGGTGGATTTCGCGTGAAGCAGTTAAAGTGAGAGAAGATTTGCTTTCAACTAATGGCAGCAGGTGCCGGAATTTGGAGCAAAGATTCGCCAAGTACATTTAAGCTGAAGCGCATAAGAAGTGCTTTAGGAGTGCATAAAGAGGAGTAAGTATTATGTCCGTTGCGACACCGTTAGCTGGTATTACAGTGTTGGATTTTGGTCAGGTTTATAACGGCCCCTACTGTGGGTTTTTGCTTGCTCAAGCGGGTGCCCGGGTGATTAAAGTTGAATCTCCAAGAGGGGAAACTTTGCGCGGTAGAGGCCAAGCTGGGTCGTATAGTTTCCCTTTTACATTGTTAAACAATGGCAAAGAAAGCATTACGTTGAATATCAAGAGTCCTGAAGGTCAGCGTATACTTAAAGAATTAGTGCACCATGTTGACGTTATAGTCGAAAACTTCTCCCCAGGCACGTTGGCTGGTTATGGTCTGGGTAGCGACGTGCTGCGCAAGATCAATCCACGTCTGGTTTATGCCGCAAGTACAGGTTACGGCAGCACGGGTCCTTATCGAGATTACCTGGGCATGGATATTACTCTGCAGGCTATGACCGGCATCATGAGTGTGACCGGTGATGACGATGGCCCGCCGATGAAGGCGGGCGCTGCTTTTTGCGATTTCCTGGGCGGAGTACACTTGTATTCAGGGATCGTTTCAGCGCTCTATCAGCGTGAACAGAGCGGCGAGGGAGCAACCTTAGATATATCAATGCAGGACTGCGTTTTTCCTACACTTAACACTCAGTTAGGCGTGTTTTTTCAAGCTGGTGAGCAAGGGCCGCGCACGGGTAATAAGCATGCTGGTTTGGCTGTTGCACCCTATAACGTATATGCGGCGAAAGACGGGCATGTCGCAATGATCAGTTTCCGTGACGGTCATTGGCGCAAACTTTGTGAGGCAATGGGTCAACCTGAGCTGGCCGAAGATGAGCGGTACATTACCGCAGGCACGCGGGCCAAGAACATGGCTGCAGTGGATGAGTTGGTAGAAGCTTGGACGTCTACCTTGAGTAAGAAAGAAATTTTTGCGCTTGCCCAATCATATGGAATGATCTGCGCGCCAGTACAAGACCTGCAAGACGTAGTGAACGACGAGCACCTGCATGAGCGCGGTACCTTGAGCTGGACAGATACTGGGAGTGAGTCGCCAACCTTGGCTTTTCACACGCCATTGAGGTTCAAGGATCAAACACCGCCAACGCTTACTGGTGTTGCAGACTTGGGCGAAAATACCGCAGCGGTACTAGAGCAATTTCTGCAGCTGACGCCAGAGCAAGTTGAGCAACTCAGACAAGACAAAGCGCTTTAATCGATGTTTCGATAACGGCTGTATTAGTCGGATTAAGTTAGTAGATCGCCACTACTCAGGTATAGCTGGTTAGTTATAGCTGGTTAGTTATAGCTGGCAAGATGCACTCTCAAGTTCACCTCAAAGAAGGGCTGCAGTCATAAGAATGGCGCAAGTCGCCAATTGTTGGCTTCTTTGCTCATGTGATAAGATCTTCGGCTAATTTTTTGCAAAGTAGCAACCCGCCATGACAACCAAATTTGATTCCATAGAAGATGCTTTAACCGCCATTCGCCAAGGAGAAATGGTGGTCGTAGTGGATGATGATGACCGAGAAAACGAAGGCGATCTGATCATGGCGGCCAGCAAAGCTACGGCCAGTGCCGTTGCCTTTATGATCCGTCATACCAGCGGCATTTTGTGTACACCGATTTTGCAAGATCAAGCCACGCGCTTGCACCTTGACCCCATGGTCGGACGCAATGACGCACCAATGAGTACCGCATTTACGGTTTCAATTGATTATAAAGATGGACTGACTACGGGTATTTCAGCTGAAGAGCGTGCCGCAACAACCCAAGCACTAACCAATAACAATATTGGTCCTGATGACTTTGTTCGCCCAGGACATATTTTTCCACTGGTTGCTCGTCAGGGTGGCGTGCTAGTTCGCTCTGGGCATACAGAGGCAGGTACAGATTTAGCTACATTGGCGGGTGAACCGCCGGTAGGATTGCTCGCGGAATTAGTGAATGACGACGGCACCGTGCAGCGTATGCCCGAGCTGTTGGCATTTTCTGCGCAGCATAACCTCAAAATCATTACGATTGCCGATCTAATTGCTTATCGCCAACAACGTGAGCAATTAGTGGAACGTAGCCATGAGTTTTCAGTAAAAACTCACATTGGCGAAGCCAAGGCTTTCGCCTATAGAACTAAATTTGAAGATGCAGAGCATCTAGCCATTGTGTTTGGTGATATCAGTTCTATGGATTCTGTACCTGTACGCATACATAGAGAAAAGGTGGTTGAAGATATTTTTGGCACCCAGGGTGGTGGTCACGAAACTAATATCTTAAACGCAGCATTGAATCGTATAGACGCTCTTGAAGGTGGTGTTTTGATTTATTTGCGTACGGGATTTGTCGGGGTGCCTCACGAAAATTTTGCATCGCAAAGTAAAGAGGAGGAGCGCCGCAGTGAATGGTTGGAAGTAGGCGTTGGAGCGCAAATTCTGCGCGATCTAAATGTCAGCAAAGTGCGTTTGATCTCTGGTAGGGATGTTGACTACGTAGGCGTTGAAGGGTTTGGTTTGACTCTTGAATCTACAGAGATGCTCTAGCGCGGAAAAGCCGCGCTCGCGCGGAAAAGTCGCGCTTGCGCGGAAAAACTGAGCTCGCGGGTAACAGTCGCATTTGCGCAGAAGCGACTGCACTAGCGTCGATATTGAAAAATGGCGCGTTTATTTTCTGTGCCAACATAGACTACCCGTATATCTTCGGTGTGCACCTTGCACACGGAACACTTCAGCTTTGAACGAATCTGTTTGACTCTAGTTTCCCCTCCAAGTTTTTTGATTAGGGCGCTGATGTCTAGTTGGGTATTACGTTGACAACCCTCACATATAGCGTGCAGGTGAAAGCTATCA
>CAJJDH010000120.1 GCA_905182905.1 marine gamma proteobacterium HTCC2089
GGCAATAGCTTAGGAGCAATGCCTCCTGCAAAGTAAATACCGCCCTTCGCACCCAAGGTTAACGCTAGGTTCCCTGCGAAAGAACCAAGAATTCGACAAAACATTTCTAAACTTTTCACCGCTAGAGTTTCAATACCTACCAATGCAGCATCGTGAATATGTTCGGGCTTGGTGTGCAATGGCCGCTTACCAGCCAGTTGTGCTAGGCATTGATATATATTCAGGATGCCTACACCAGACAAAAGACGCTCTGCTGAAACCCGCCCAAAGCGCGTTTGCAAAATATTGTGAACCGCTATTTCCTGAGCATCTATTGGCGCAAAATCCACATGACCACCTTCTCCAGGCACCACAGTATAACCTCGGTTTACTGGAACCAAACTACATACCCCTAGCCCGGTACCAGGCCCTAGCACTACCATCGGATCATTAGGCACTCCATGACCGCCGCCTAGTTGATGCCAATCAGTACTTTTCAGATCCGCCACAGCAAAGCCTACCGCCGCAAAATCGTTAATGATATCAATAGGCACGTTACCCAAATGGGCGCTCACACCAAAACGATCTACTCGCCAAGGACTGTTGGTGAATTGCATTACGTCGCCGTCTACGGGACACGCTAACGCGAGGCAGGCTGCAGTAGGAAACTTATTCCAACCGGCTAACTCTTCCACATGATTAAGAAAGTGGTCTATCGCATCTAGGAAAAATTCATGCTCCGCCACACTGTATCGCGCAATACTGACAATTTCACCGGTACTGCAAGCTACCAAACCGAAACGCGCATTGGTCCCACCAATATCCGCAACTAAGTACCAATCGTGTACCACGTTGCTAAGACGCTATGTCGTCGAACAAAACACTAGCACCTTGCTCAGCTGAGGAAACCACATTTCGGAAATTAGCAAAAAATTCTCGACCAACACCAAAAGTCCGCTGACTGCCAAGACAGTCCACTTCTCGCTCAGACCAAACCTGTTCAGCACAAGCACAGGACAGTTCTCCAGTATCTGCATTTAGGGTAATCATGTCGCCATCTCTGACTTTGGCTAATGGACCACCGGCTGCAGCTTCGGGGGACAAGTGAATTGCTGCAGGAATTTTCCCAGAAGCACCGGACATACGACCATCGGTAACCAAGGCTACTTGGAAACCTCGACTCTGCAGCGACCCTAACAATGGTGTGAGCTTATGCAGCTCTGGCATACCATTCGCTTTAGGACCCTGAAAACGCACAACAATTATGCAATCTCTATCTAGTTCACCGGCATCAAATTTGACTTGCAGCGCGTCTTGATCAGATATGACAACCGCCGGCGCGGTCACCACTCTATGCTCTGGAGCCACAGCAGAGATCTTGATCACTCCTCGGCCAAGGTTTCCTTGTAATAGACGCAAGCCGCCTTCTTTATCGAAGGGCTCATCGATTTGCGCCAACACTTGGGTATCGAGACTACGTTCAATAGTTGGACGCCATTGCAGCTTGTTATCACGCAATACTGGCTCACGCAGGCTTAACGCAAAGTCGTCCCCCCAAATGCTCTTGGCATCACCATGCATATAACCGTTTTCAACAAGCTGAGTGAATAACAGTACTGTACCGCCGGCGGCGTGAAAGTGGTTAATATCAGCCTGACCGTTTGGGTAAACTCTTGCCAAAAGCGGTACCACTTGGGACAGATCGTTAAAATCATCCCAGTCGATGATAATGCCAGCTGACCTTGCGATGGCAATTAAATGAATGGAGTGATTTGTTGAGCCGCCAGAGGCTAGTAACGCAACCATAGCATTCACAATTGCTCGCTCATCAACAATCTTACCCAACGGCCGCAGGTCGCCGCCTTGCGCTGTAATCCGAGTAAGCTGTTTACACGATTCTGCGGTAAGGGCATCTCGCAGCGGCGACTCTGGATTTACAAAAGAACCACCTGGTAATTGCAGCCCCATAGCTTCCATTATCATTTGATTACTATTAGCTGTGCCGTAAAAAGTACAAGTACCCGGCGAATGGTATGAGGCTGTTTCAGCATCCAATAATTCTTCACGGCCAATTTTACCTTCAGCAAAACGCTGCCGTACGGCGGCTTTTTCGCTATTCGCTATACCCGAAGACATCGGCCCAGCGGGAATAAACAACATCGGCAAATGACCAAACCGTAACGCACCCATCAAGAGGCCCGGCACAATTTTGTCGCAAATGCCTAAACAAATTACGCCATCAAACATTTGATGTGACAATGCAATCACGGTGGCCTGAGCAATATTGTCCCTACTAAAAAGGCTTAGCTCCATGCCCTCTAACCCTTGAGTTACACCATCACACATAGCGGGAACTGCGCCTGCTACCTGAGCGGTAGATCCCAACTCACGCACGTGCGCCTTAATTTTTTCCGGATAGGTGGCGTATGGTTGATGGGCAGACAACATATCGTTATACGAAGTGACAATGCCGATATTTGAGGCATTGAGCATTCTAATGGTGTTTTTGTCCTGCGCGTCACAGGCGGCAATGCCGTGAGCCAAATTCCCGCAGCTAAGCTTATTCTTCTCTGGAGGGTTTTTTTGAGCGTGGTCTATTTGCTCAAGATATTCGTTTCTGTGTTTTTGGCTCCGCGCCACGATGCGCTGAGTGACTTGTACTAAAGTAGCAACTTTGCTTTTCATTACATACCGGTATAGGTGGGTTAAAAAGACTAAAGGTCGTAAGTAGGGTTTCAACCCTCTAGGAACATGTATCCTCGAACACTCTAACATAATCGACTAGCAGTTTGTTGGGCAATGCTCCTTTGTCGATCTTTTTGCCCAACGTACCACCCATAGCAAGATTCAAAATCAAGAAAAACTCTTTGTCATTGAACACCCATGGATATGGCAAAACTTCTTTCGGTGTAACAGACCCATACTGCTTGTCATCTACATACCAACGAATTTCATCCTCCTCCCATTCAACCGCATAGGTATGAAAACCCTCACCCCAAATTACCGGAGTTAGGATCGATTCACTGTAGTGAACATTATCAGGCCAAGTATCGCCAAAATGAATGGCACCTAAAACACGATGAGGTTCATGCCCACTGTTTTCCAGAACATCAATCTCGCCCTCTAACGGCCATTTTTTTTGCGCATTCGCAGGCATCATCCAAAATGCAGGCCAAAACCCTTTACCTAAAGGAATCTGCATACGCGCCTCGAAACGCCCAAACTTTTGCGCGAAGTGATTCTCAGTGGTGATCTTGCTTGAGGTGTAAAACGCGCCGCCCTTACGTTGACGCTTAGCCACAATATGCAGCATGCCATCTGCAACGTAGGCGTTGTCGGAGGAGTACCATTGCTTCTCGTCGTTGCCCCAACCGCATAAGCCTTGAGCGCAGCCGTCGCCTTCAACGTGTGACCAACGATTGCTATCTAACTCAACACCTGAAAATTCATCTTGCCACACCGGTTGTGAACAAAGCTCGGCAAAAGCCAAAGATTGAACCATAAATAAGGCCCAGCCCAGCACTATAGTGATCACTGATTTACTCATAGATCTACCACCAAGTGACATAGAACGCAGCCAAGATCAATGCAACCAGCACAGAAGCAAAGTTAAAACCGCCAGAAGTTGCGAAACTCACTTCCGACAGTTCAACCGCACCGCTTTGTTCTTGCGGACGTAAAGCTGATATCGCTAAGGCTAGACCAGCGCAAATTAAGAAAACCAAACCTACTCTGTCGATAAAGGGCAGCTCAGGCCAAAAAATCTTAAACAGAAATGAGAAGACCGCGGAGCCAATGGCAGCCGATAACGCAGCGTTGGCTGTAGTCTTTTTGTAGAAGATACCAAGTATGAAGATGACGACGATTCCCGGCGTGAAGAAACCCGTGAATTCTTGTATGTATTGGAAGGCTTGATCGAAATTACCGAGCAAAGGTTGCGCTGTGATCATAGCAACTAGCATTGCGATAGTGGCAACCCAGCGACCCACTTTGACCGGATTGGCGTCAGGGTTACCCCCAAAATGAGGATAAATATCTAATGTAAAAATAGTTGAAATGCTATTGGTCATGGAGGCGAGACTAGAAACAATGGCCGCCAGCAACGCCGCAAACACTAATCCCTTAATACCTTCTGGCAATAAGGTCATTGCATTTGGATAAGCCTGATCAGGTGAAGAGCCGCCGCCATCTAGCACAAACATTGCAATACCCGGCAATACTACAATTACGGGCATAAGCAGTTTTAAGAACGCAGCGAACGCAATACCCTTTTGCGCTTCATCCAAGCTCTTGGCAGCTAATGCGCGTTGGATAATGTACTGATTGAAACCCCAATAGGAGACATTCATTATCCACATACCACCTAACAGCACCGATAGTCCTGGCAAACTCGCATAATGCGGACTGTCTGAAGCCAATATCATGTCGAACTTTTCTGGCGCTCGCTCCATCAAGATACCGAACCCGTTTAACACGCCCTGACCGCCTGACACTTCGTTCAGAAGGATCCATGCAATTAGCAAACCGCCAAATACCAAAAGTGTTACTTGGATGATATCAGTGAACGCAACAGCTTTAAGTCCGCCATATAAAGAGTATGCAATGGAAAATATGCCTAGAAACACTAAACCGTAAATCAGGTCTACCCCGGCCACTGTGTTGATCGCCAGTGCACCCAACCAAAGAATGGCGGTCAAATTTACAAAGACGTAAACGCCCAACCAAAAGAACGCCATAACCGTTCGAACTCGCCCGTCAAAGCGCTGCTGTAAAAATTGCGGCATTGTATATATGCCCGCTTTTAGAAAGACGGGTAACAGATATTTGCCGACTAGAATCAAGGTAATGGCAGCCATCCATTCATAGGAGGCGATAGCTAAGCCAATGGCATAACCCGACCCGGACATACCAATAATCTGTTCCGCTGAGATATTTGCGGCAATAAGCGAGGCGCCAATAGCCCACCAAGGCAAGGTATTACCCGCAAGAAAATAGTCTTTCGAATTCTTTGCTTGACCGCTGCTCTCGCGAGAAACCCATTGCGCTAGCAAAAATAACGCTACGGCATACAGAGCTACTATGGTGATATCAATTGATGAAAGCATATTGTATTCCTAGATTGATTTCGCCGACACAACTGTCAACGTGTACTACTCGGGACAAACCAATAAAGCGTCATTTGGCGCGTCTTCCAAAACCGATACCCCGGCGATTTTTAAGCCAAACTTGGCAGCCGAGGATATAACCAGTGGCGTAACAACTTTACCAAGATCAGCGCCGGCGGCTTCAAAGCACGCTAGCGGAATAGCAATTTGCTGCCAACCTGCACCAGATTCTTGAGAAAAAATATCTGTCACGTTTAGCTCACCAGTACACGGGAAGCCACAATCCATGCGCATAGTGACCGTCGATGTCGGCGCTTGCGCCACCTGATAAATCACGCTGAGCACACCATCTAATGCACGCAGATCAGTAAAATCTACGGGCGAATCTGATTGCCAATAAACTTGACTTGGATCTTCCCCTTCACCACTCCATTGGAGCAGTCGCGCATCTTCTTGTACAAAACGATCGATGGAGGATAACGCTAACCCACCTTTATCCGTTACAGCGCTGCCACCTGTGACTGGCACACTCCAATTTTCAGCGTCGCCGATAAATAGCTGCCACGGCTCTTTGGTACCGCCAGAAAATATAGTCCGGTCCAGACCAACGATTTCACCTAAAGGTTCTTCCTGCAATTCCGCCGACAAGTTTGATGAATTCTGATAATCAAGTCCGTAACCGTAAGGAAACAAAATGTCTGCCACTGGTAAATGCGCGTCAACGTTATTCAGATCGCTGTTCGGCCAGTCAAAAGACAGGCGCCCCGTAAAATCATATTTCGAAGTACCGTCAGCACCTGCAAGCAGTATATCCGCAACACCATTACCTTCCGACCCAGGCAACCATGCTACGACAAAAGCATCAGATGCGTTGATATGCTGATTCACCCAGAGTGGTCGCCCTGTAAGCAATACACTGACTACAGGAATGCCGTCGGCCTGCAATCTTTGTAAAACGGTAAGGTCGCGGTCGTATCCTTGCTGCCAAGATAATGAACCCACATCACCTTGACCTTCTGCGTAAGGAGACTCACCAAATACAACAATGGCAACATCAGGGCGGACTTCATAATTAGCAGAAACCGCTAATTCAGCATTACCACCTGCGGCTGTAACGACCTCTTGAATGCCTGCATATATCGAAGTCGCACCGGGAAAATCGTCATTTGAGTTACCAGTACCCTGCCAAGACAATGTCCATCCACCAGTTTGCATCTGAATGCTGTCTGCGCCGGAGCCGGCCACTAAAATCTTACTACTAGCCTTTACAGGCAGGACATTAGAATTATTCTTCAGCATCACTAAGGATTTACGCACGGCCTCGCGCGCAATATTTCGATGTGCATCAGAGCCTATTTCATTAGTAAGATTTTGCGCTCGGGTTGACGGCATTACTCCATCGAACAAGCCTATTTCATTCTTCACGAGCAAAATTCGTCGCACTGCGTCGTCGATACGCGCCATGCTGATCTCACCATCTTTCACTTGCTGCACTGTATTAAACAGCAGTGCCTTCCAGTCTTCTGGCGCCATAATCATGTCTATGCCGGCATTTATCGCTTGGGCACAACTGTCCGACGTACAACCGTCAACTTGCCCGACGCCATTCCAATCGCTCACAACAAAACCTTCGAACCCCAAACGCCCTTTTAGAACATCTGTGAGCAATTCTTTGTTACCGTGAATCTTGTCGCCGTTCCAACTATTAAAAGATGCCATGACAGACAGCACGCCTGCATCTAAGGCTTTGTAATAACCCTGCCCATGAATTTCTAGAAGCGTTTCTAACGGCAGTTGAGTATCGCCTTGGTCAACACCTCTATAGGTGCCACCGTCACCGATAAAATGCTTAGCGGTTGCGGCCATACCTTGGCCTTGAATAGCTGCCACGACCTCATAAGCATAATCACTTACGATACTTGGCCGGTCACTGTAAGCCTCATAAGTTCTACCCCAACGATCGTCTATAGCAACGGCTAATGTCGGTGCGAATATCCAATCTATGCCAGTGGCTTTGACTTCTACTGCGGTAGCCGCACCAATTCGCCCAATAAGTTTAGGGTCATTCGCCGCACCTAACCCAATATTGTGCGGAAACAAAGTAGCACCAACAACATTGTTGTGACCATGGACAGCATCGGTACCCCAAATTGTGGGAATGCCTGCATTATCTTTTGAGACTTGGATCGACGCTTTATAATACGCATCAGCTAAATCTACCCATGCTTGCGTTGATGCATATTTTTCGTCATTAGGGAAAGAACCGCCGCCATTTAGTACGCTTCCTAACCCATAAATGCGCATATCCTCTGGTGTAACGTGCTTTATTTCACCCTGAATCATTTGCGCGACTTTTTGTTCTAACGTTAGAGATTCGAGTAGTTGTTCAACATCTACTGCGCCAACCTGGAACTGAGGTTCGTCGTGCATAGGAGTTCCGTCATGGACATTGCAGGCGCTGAGGAATGCTCCAAGCATTACTAAGTAACCGGGAAAAAAAGATCTATAGGAAAATTGAAAAGTCATCTGTGATCCGAAACGAGTAAAGCATGCCGAAGCTGGGTCGCACGAATACGCCCACTCCCCTAACCTTTACTCTAGGCACTAACGGCGGAATACAAAATCCCGAATGAGACGAGTGGGCTTTAACGCACGCCAAAGCGGACAACGCGCCAAAGCCGCAGGGGTGGAGTCTAAGACGGCATAGCTTTGCAGTAATGGTCAATGAAACGCTGGTGGTCCGGTAACTGTCGAACTAGATTCCCTACGGAGCCATGAATGCCAGACAAAAAGACTTTTAGCTCGTCGTCATCCATCATATTAACAATGGGATGATACTGCTCAGGCATCAAACCCTGACCCAACATCACTTGCGTCCATGAATTTTCGCCGAACAGCTCGGTTGGCACCTTAAACACGCGACCAGCTTGTTTGAACAAATCAATTCGGTGCTGTAACGAGTCTGGAATAGGCATGGAGCTGCAATGACGCCAAAACTTAGTATCTCTGCGATTCGTCACGTGATAGTGCAGTACGATAAAGTCGCGAATATTCTCAATTTCAAACTTCATCTGGTTGTTGAACTCTTCAACATCAGGCTGCCGCACACCGTCGTAGGGAAACATTTGCATTAATCGAATGACAGCACGTTGAGCTAAATGGATGCTGGTAGATTCTAGTGGCTCCATAAAACCACTAGCTAGGCCCATAGCTACACAGTTCTTGTTCCAATGCTTACGTCGCGACCCCGTTGTGAATTTGATGACACGAGGGTCGGTTACAGTTGGGCCTTCAACGTTGCCCAGCAACTTGTCTGTTGCCTCATCGTCGGACCAAAACTTACTGCAAAAGACCATGCCGTTACCCACTCGATGCTGCAACGGAATACGCCACTGCCAACCGGCTTCATGTGCAATAGATCTTGTGTAAGGTATCGGCGGCGCTACACTTTCGGTTTGCACCGCTACCGCGCTGTCCGCAGGCAACCAGTGGCTCCAATCGTCGTACCCAGTGTGCAAGGTCTGCTCAATAAGTAGGCCTCTAAAGCCGGTACAATCAACGAAGAAGTCACCCTCGACTAGCTGCCCGGACTCCAGAGTCACACCGGTGATAAAACCGGTTTCAGGGTGCTGCTCCACGGTCCTTATCTTACCTTCCTGTCGCGTAGCGCCATTTTCTTCTGCTATGCCGCGCAAAAATTTGGCGTACAGGCTGGCATCAAAATGATAGGCGTAGTTCAGTGCTTGATTGGGTAATACAGCAAATCGATTGTCTTTAGCTGCAGCCCATTCTGGACAATATTCACCGTACTCTTCACTAATACCCAGCTTCTGCCCTTTCAACCAAAAATGTTGAAAGCCCGCGGCCCAACAGTCCTTGCCGGTATAACCAAACGAATGAATATAGTCTTCGCCTACATCGCGCCAGTTTTCAAAGGATATGCCAAGCTTAAAGGTGCCTTTTACTGCGGAGACAAAATCTTGCTCTTTGATCTGCAAAAGCTCATGCAAGGTAATGAGTGTTGGGATAGTCGCTTCACCAACACCCACTGTTCCAATTTCATCAGATTCAATCAATGTAATATCTAGGGTCTTACCCAGTAACTTAGACAACGCAGCAGCAGCCATCCAACCAGCGGTACCACCACCAGCGATCACAACCTTATGGATTGTAGGGTTTTCCATATCGTTCACCTTTCTTTTGGGACAA
>CAJJDH010000121.1 GCA_905182905.1 marine gamma proteobacterium HTCC2089
GATCAAGAGGTACTAACAGCAAATGCCTACCTAGGTGGCTGGGGCATTAAAGAAGCCTTGGATCAAGGAGCGGACATGGTCATTTGCCCGCGAGTCACTGATGCCGCCGTAGTCATTGGACCGGCAGCATGGAAATTCAACTGGCAACGCAACGACTATGATGCGTTAGCCGGTGCACTAGCAGCAGGCCACATTATTGAATGCGGCGCGCAATGCTGTGGCGGCAACTACGCTTTCTTTGAGGAAGTGCCCAGCTTTCGCGATGTGGGTTATCCCATTGCTGAAATAGAAGCTAACGGCAACTTCACAGTAACCAAACACCCGGGCACTGGCGGACTGATCTCGGTTGGCACCATTACCGCCCAACTATTGTATGAAATTTCCACACCTGCCTATTACAACCCAGATGTCATAGCGCATTTCGACACAATGAAAATCGAACAGGCTGGCGATGACCGCGTCTACGTTAGCGGTTGCCGAGGTAGCAGTCCGCCGCCCACCCATAAAGTCTGTTTCAACACCCGAGGACTATATAAGCAATCTATGGAAACCCTGCTCACAGGCTTAGATATAGAGCTAAAAGCCGAACGCTTCTTAGATGCGGTATTCCACAATTTAGGTGGTCGCGAACAGTTTGAAGATATAGACATACACCTAATTAGAAGTGATCAAGAAGACCCGGACAGCAATGAGGTTGCTCATGCGGCGTTGCGGGTGACACTGACCAGCAAGGACCCAAGTAAGTTTGGTCGCATCTTTGCCGCAAAAGTAACTGAGTTGGGCCTCGCGGGAATCCCTGGCAATACCGGCAGAGGCGCAGCTGGCTTCAATGGCGATGCAGCCGTCATTCACTGGCCAGCGTTAATAGATAGCCAACGCTTAACCGAGGTAGTCCATTTCGGTGGGCAATCTACCGAGGTATTGCCTACCCAGCGCCTGGGGCTAGATGAAATTTATTATCAAGAAACCCCTGCAACCATTGCCCCTGCCCCCACAGGACCGACCAAACGCATCCCGTTTGGTCGCTTATTTGGTACGCGCTCTGGGGACAAAGGCGGCAACGCAAACATGGGTATTTGGGCGCGCTCCGACGAAGCCTATAGTTTTCTCTATGAGTTTTTAACGGTAGAAGAATTCAAACGACTCGCACCTGACTTCGGTATATACGAGGTAGAACGCTATGACATGCCTAATCTTCGGGCCATGAACTTCTACATAAAAGGTGTGCTAGGTACAGGCGCTGCCTCCAACCACCGCATAGATAAACAGGCTAAAACATTGGGCGAATACTTCAGAGCAAAATATATTGACGTGCCTGAAAGTCTCGCCGCAGGACTATAAGGCTACAAAGTCTTAGGCCAACTATAGAAAAAAGACCCTCCACGAGAGGGCTTTTATCTGCACCGGTTCTACAAAGGCTTCACCAAAAAAAGAGTAAGTTGCGCCCTCACCGCCAAGGCGTCCAGCCAATAATAACAATCTACCGAGGTAGAACGGCCAACATTAAGGGCATCTGCCCTCACCAAAAAATAAAGAAGTTCGATATACCCGATTCAGGCGGTTAGTATGAGCAGGATCATTAGGTATTGGAGACTGCAAAATGTTACTGATCAAAAAAATGTTACTCGGCTTTACAGTAATTTTGGCACTCCCTTTTTGTGGGTTTGTAATGGCTGGCGAACCTGGTAGCGGCGCACAAAAATTTGCCCAACTAGAGCAACTACTTCCTACACCAAATACTTACCGGACTGCATCCGGAGCGCCTGGGCATGAGTATTGGCAACAGCAAGCAGATTACAAAATCAGTGTGTCTTTAGACGAAGAGAACCAATCCATAGTTGGTAGTGAACAAATCACCTACACCAATAATTCTCCAGATACGCTCGGTTATCTTTGGTTACAGCTAGATCAAAATCGTTTTTCCGAAGGTTCACTGGAAAGGCGATCTAAAACTACCGACCCTAAAAAAGACCAAATAAGTTATCGCCGTCTAAGGCAGGCTCAATCTTTTGCGGACAACCAACATGGCTATAACGACCTTGTGGTTACAGATAAAAATGGCAACTCTTTACCTTTTGTAGTGGTCGATACCATGATGCGTATTGATTTAGTCAAAGCCCTGAAACCCGGCAGCAAAATAGTCTTCAATATAGGTTGGGCCTTCAACATCCTCGACCAAGCAGCGATCGGAAGCCGCGGTGGTTTTGAGCACTTCAAAGGCAAAAACAAAGGCAAAAACCAAAACAAAGACAGCCATATTTTTTTCCTTGCGCAATGGTTTCCGCGAATGGTCGCGTATACCGATTATGCCGGTTGGCAACACAAGGCGTTCTTAGGCAGGGGCGAATTCACTTTAGAATTTGGTAACTACGAAGTGGCAATAACCGTACCAGAAGGTCACATTGTTTCAGCTACCGGCGAGTTAACGAACCCAAACGACGTGCTGACCAAAGTACAGCGCAGACGCCTTGCAAAAGCCAATACCTCAAAGCCAACTTTTGTTGTCACTCCGGAGGAGGCATTGGCCAACGAAAATAGAGCACGGGATGCAGAGAAAACCCAAACGTGGAATTTTAAGGCTGAACACATTCGCGATTTTGCGTGGGCTTCTTCGCGGAAATTCATTTGGGACGCAATGCTGCACCAACAACCTGGAGCAAAATACGACAGCATTTTAGCCATGTCTTTTTATCCAAATGAAGCAGAGCCAGCTTGGTCCCGCTATTCCACACAAGCGGTAATTCATACCCTTGATGTCTATTCGCGTTTTTCCTTCAACTACCCATATCCCACTGCGCAATCTGTGAATACGTGGGAACGCGGCGGTATGGAATACCCAATGATCACCTTTAATGGCTATCGTCCTTCGGTAGCCAAAGGCAACGACAAAGACGAGGAAGCCGACGGCAAAGCAGATCAATCATCTCCAGATATCACCTATTCAAGGCAAATTAAGTACCGACTAATTGGCGTGATTATTCATGAAATAGGTCATATCTATTTTCCCATGATCGTTAACTCTGACGAACGCCAGTGGACTTGGATGGATGAGGGTGTCAATACGTTTTTGCAGTACGTTGCCGAACTTGAGTGGGAAGAAAACTACCCAGCTTTTAGGGGTAAAACTAACCTTTTAGACTATATTCCCGAGTACATGACTTCTACCAACCAAGTACCCATCATGACCCAGTCGGACTCTATATTACAGTTTGGCCCCAACGCCTACTATAAGCCCGCAGCGGCGCTCACTGTGTTGCGGGAAACCGTCATGGGGCGTCAGCAATTCGACTTTGCATTTAAGCAATATGCAGAACGCTGGAAATTCAAAAGACCCACACCAGCGGACTTTTTTAGAACAATGGAAGACGCTTCTGGCGTAGATTTAGACTGGTTTTGGCGGGGCTGGTTTTATAGCACCCATCACGTAGATATAGACATTAGCGATGTGCGCGAATATCGAATTAAGACCAGAAATCCGGAAACAGACTTCGCCTTGGACCGCATAGAAGACGCTCGCCTGTACCCTGAACCCATAATGCAAGAACGTAATGCTCGCGACGGATACACCACCCGCCTCCAAAGAATGCCCGAACTAGCAGATTTTTATAACGAAAACGACGAATTCACTGTTTCTAACAAAGACAAAAACGACTATCAGTCCTACCTAAAAGGGCTGGAAGATTGGGAAAAGGAAGTTCTCCAGAGAGCGACCGATGAAGCCCCCTATGTTTACTTTATCGATATAACAAACAAAGGCGGATTGGTAACACCGTTGCCGGTGAAGATTAGCTATCAAGACGGCAGCTCCCGGGAGTTAGATATTCCCGCAGAAATCTGGCGTCGAAATGCTCAGACAATCACCCACGTGCTTTTGGAAGATAAAGCCATCGAAAAGATCTCTATAGACGACAAACACCAAACCGCAGATGCCGATTATTCAAACAACACTTTCCCGCCATCCATAACATCCTCAAGATTGGCCTTGTATAAACGAAGCAACAAAGACAGAAACCTAATGGCAGACATGTTGGTGGCGCTAAAAGGTGGCAGTGAAAGCGCAGAGGGCATTAAGAAAGTGCCCTTAACCAATACGCAGAGCCAGTGACTTGGGGAGTAAATGCAAATCAGACCTTGCTGCATACCTTATATTGGCCTGTTGTTTGTGCGCGCCTTTATTAACGAACGCTCATAGGCAGCACTTGAGCTGGACTCAGGTGGTATTAGAGGAAGGCAAAAATTCAGTTCAAATCACCCACCGCCTGCATCAACACGACAGTCTTGCGCTGTTAACGAGCATGGGTTTTACCGACCCAAATCTGGAGTCAATAGAGCACCTCGCTGTTCTTGCCGTCTACGCTTCTCGCAATACTCAACTCATTCAGCAAGGTGGCACCTTAGCAAATACCGAAATTATCGGTGCAGAACTTGAAGGCGACTTCGTCTTTGTTTACCAGGAGGTTATAGATGAGCCCACGCGCCTATGGAAATTACGCACATCTATCTTCATGGACATCAACCCAGATCAAATCAACAGAGTTAATCTGCTATACAAAGACAGGATAGTCTCCTGGGAGTTTCGCGCCGAGGACTCCGCTAAGGTGGTCACAATAAGAGAGGCCCCCGCGGGTACGCCATAAAACTCGCAGATGGCCCCAGAGAAAACCTACATAAGCCCAAGAACGAGAAATTACCTCACACCAACAATCTACGCCCACCGAAAAGCAGCAATATTTGGCAATTTTGCCCTGAAGTATGGGATTTAAAAAAATACGAAGAAAAACATAACAATGCGTGCGCAGCGCATTTTTTTGGTACACTACCCCAAAGTACCTATTATCTTAGTGTTATGGGTCTTTATCGAAAATTTCAAATATCTCTTCAAACTCTCGAGTTTGGTTAGATCGTTTGCTATTTCACCATTAATTAAGAGTATAGAAGATGAGTAAAGGTACAGTTAAGTGGTTTAACGCCGACAAAGGTTTCGGATTTATTACACCAGAAGATGGCGGCAAAGATTTGTTTGTTCACCATTCAGAAATCCAGTCAGGCGGTGGTTATGCCACATTGAATGACGGTCAAGCAGTTGAGTTCGAAATTGGTGAAGGCCAAAAAGGACCATGTGCAAATAAAGTTACAGCTATCTAAGTAGCAGTTAACTTTGAGACAAAGCAGACATGGATAAATTACCTAGTAATTTACTCATGTTTGCGGCGTTGATCCTCCCCAAAAAAACAAGATAACACCCCCCTGAATAACTTCTCAAAGAAGCACACTTAAGACGAAACAACGATTCAAGCATTGAATCTGTTCCCCAAGCACACCTACGCCCTTTCAAGCCTCACATCATTTCAAGCATTTTGCTTAAATTCCTGCGTGGGTTTTCAGCAAAAAAATTCTTAGCTTGGTGCAACTGTAGTATCGCTGGGTTCTCGAACAGGCATAAATAACTTCTGGACTAGCGTAGGCTCGGTAGGTCCAACACCGCACTCCCGGGTAGAGCTGTCAATAAACGTACCAAATACTCGGTCCCAGATAAGCGTCCCGCACCCATAATTAGTATTACTCTCTTCCAACACCACTGAGTGGTGACGAATATGATGCCTATTAGTGGTAAAGACCCAGTCTACCCATTTGCTGCTCATATTTAGATTTGAGTGGACGATGGAAGCCTGAATAACCAACAAAATTGACGCGCCAACTGCTGCCAGCCCCACACCAAAAATCACCTCCATTAACGCTGCGGGAATCGCCAGAAAAAACAGTTCCAATGGATGGTTAAGACCAAAATTAAGCGCATTCAATTTCTTGAATGAATGATGAGCGCCGTGTCCGGACACGCGCAAAACAAAATACCAACGATGCTCGGCTCTGTGGATCCAATACAAAATAACCTCACCAGCAAAGAAAGGGAACTTAGACTAATGCAGAGAACTTCTTGCGCCAGACAACCACAAAGAGCGTTAAGGTGTACATATATGCAACGCGGAACTTGTTAACTACTCAACGCCAATTCAAACTGATAAACATAGAAATCCGAGACAGATGATTCCAAAATGACTGTTGAACAAGAAAATAACCCACTACATGGCATTACGCTTGAAACGATTGTAAGCAAATTGTTAGAGCACTATGACTGGGATGGACTGGCAGACAGAATCGACATCAACTGTTTCAAGAGCGATCCATCAATCAAGTCGTCACTAAAATTTTTACGTAAAACTCAATGGGCAAGAAACGAGGTAGAAAACTTATATATAGCAACTTTTGCCAAGCCTTCACCGTGGCGGAACCCTAAGTATCCGCGCTAAGGATTTCGGAGATAATTGGAGTCAGTATGAAAAATTATAATAGATGAAGCCGTAATGCTGACCATAGCGGACATCGCAGCCGGGATGCGCAACACCGGATGATTTAGGCATTCTCTGCCGTTGGTTCCAGTAAATTTGAGCTTAAACTGGTAACGTATTTGAACGCTTTTGAGCGAAACACGAAGCCGGCGCGCTAGATGCTTTTTTTTGAAATGAGTGGCTTACTACCCGCCACTAGCGGCCAATTACAAACTCACCTGCAAAGAGTTAGAGTTACATGAGCGGGCGGTTTTGCGAAGAATGGGCTTAATAGATGCAAGTAGCACAAGACTGGAAGTTGATTGAAAAACTGCAAAGCTATCACCCATTGGTAATAGAGGGTATGGGTGGATATGACCCAAGAGAACCTGAACCAGTTGCCTCACTTGTCGTTGCCCGATTGAAAGAACATTGGTTAGTTGATCCCCCGCTAAAGCCGATACTGCTAATCACTCAGGGCGATCCGTACGAAGAAAAAGGCATATCCGCGATTACCCGGTTGGTGGCCGACAAACTTGAAATTGTACGAGCATTGATCTTCCTTGACCCCAGTATCGCGGATTACCATGCACCGAATGCTGATCGTTACAAGGTAATCATGGAAATCCCCTACACGGTAGTAGCCAATACATTACGAGCAGACACTCCCAGCAGTCTAAAAACTATCGAAGATGCTGTAGATAAGCGTCTTACAGAGAAAAACTCAAAGCGCAGGGGGCAGGGAAACCAACCACTGCAAGACTACTACAGAGACTTTGCGCTGCTACAGGAAGTTACTAAAATTGCTTGCAAGCAGATTTGTGGAGGCATCACTGTTGCCCACACGAGTCGTGAAATTAGCGAGTTTTCGGTGTCGAGCTTTTACAAAGTCGGATTAGCTTTAGGTTTAATTGAGACTGAAGAAATGGTGGCGTATCTAGATTAGCCATAACGACCTACGAATACTCCAAGTTGGTTGCAACGCAGCTAAAACAATAATCTACCCCCCTTCTCAGCAGTCAATAGACTGGAAAGAGCCGGCAGATACGGGCTAGCGACTGGACCTTGTCTTAGATTCTCGTAATTGGATGTATCTAAACATCGCAGCGCTAACTGTTCGCATCGATGTCACTAGGCTTTGCGCCTCTGAAGACGACACACATTGCCACCAGATAAAAAAATAGCAGTAGTGTAGTGCTTAAGAAGTAGCTTTCGATATCACTAGGCTCAATGCCACCAGCCAAGAACGCTAATAAACATAAGTGATAAATCACTCCGAACGCGCCGAGCGAGAAAGATGCAATTCTTGCGCTCAACCCCTCACCATAAAGAGGCCCGGCCACAAGCAAAGCAAAGACCGCATATAACCAAAACCCTAAGTAATCTAAGGACGTATAAAGCGAAAAAGGAATCGAAACATTAAGTAAGGGGAGAAGCGAGTGCGCCATTTCAGAACCCACGGCACCTGAAGCCGCAGCATTGGCGAGCATTGGAATAGTCCAAACTGCAATGAACTTTGGAATAATAAATGCCATTGTGGCCATGGCCACAAAGAACGCGCCCAAAATTCCGCAAAAAGTATTTCTACTGGCAGCGACCCATGCAGTTGCCGCAAACGCGCCCGACAGGGTCAACATCGAGACAATCTGATTAACCCAACCGACAATGAATAGTCCTCGATTTTCTTGTAGCCAAGCTACGCGATCCAAATGTGCAGCGGCATACCCATTACCTATGTCCAAAGGCAAATATAGACTCAAAGCACTCGTAATAATAAATACTATTACGGACCAGAACCCCCAACGATTGACCTGTTGGTCTAATATATTTTCATGACTCATGTCTGTTCTCCGTATCGTTCATCAATAAAGCTAAGAATAAACTCGCGCATGGCACTGCGCTCCTGTTCCCAGCGCCGTCCTTTTCCAGCGAACAAGGACTCTGACTCCAGCAAGGACATGAGACACAGTGCTTCAGCGGTAGTTGCTTGGGGCCTACTCTGCGCAATAGCACTCTCCAACATTTGCAAATACTCTGCATAGACATCTTCCAGCAGATCAGACACTAACGGCTCCACTTGTTGCATGGCCCAGAGTTGGGGCCACAGTCTGTCCGACAGCAAGCCGTCGTCCGCTGTGTCGTCCAGCATAAATTCCGCAATTGCACGCACGGTTGGCGAATTCCCAACACCCTCTTTGGCCTCAAGGCGACTGCTGAATTCAGCAGATATGTACTTAACAACGCCACGTAACATGTCTTCCCAAGTTCTAAAGTGATACTGCAATGCTCCGAGCTTCATACCGCAGGCTCTCGCCAGCGCGCGCATGCTCAGACTGCCGTAACCTTCATCGGCAATAAGTTCGAGGGCCATACGCAAAATTTCGCTCTGTCGATCCGTCATATAGAAAGCTCGGTGATTTGACATGTCGCATGACATGGTACAGCATGTCAGTTGACATGCAACTACCTGGCGGCGATATGGCTACTACAGTGACACGCAGAGATTTCTTAAATGGCATGGCGATTGGCACTGCTGCCATTTTGGTGCCTGGTTGCAGTGAGCCTGACGCGACCAGTCAGATACGCCCTCCAAGCATCTCAACAACGTTCACGCCTCCTAATCCCACGGAGTACTACCCACCGACCCTTACCGGCATGCGAGGCAGTCACGAAGGCTCCTATGAGGTAGCACATGCCTTAGCATGGCGTGGCGAAAAGCCAAGTGACTATGAGGCGTTGGAGGAACACTACGACTTAGTAGTAGTTGGCGCAGGTATGAGTGGGTTAGCGAGTGCTCGCTTTTATCAGCAAAAGATGGGGATAGATGCCCGCATTCTACTCTTAGATAATCACGACGACTTTGGCGGTCATGCCAAACGCAACGAATTTCATCAAGGCGGCAAAATGATGCTGAGTCTGGGTGGTGCGCAAAATATCGAAAGCCCAAGTAATTATAGCGAAGCAGCGCACAGCTTGATGGAGGATATCGGTATCAATGATGACTTTATTGAAACCATGGCCAAGCTCACATCTGACGACTTTACTCTTGTAGGCAATATTGACGCAAACAACGGCATAACTATGCCCGGCCCAAAAAGCCGTGTCACCCTTGGAGGCAACTGGAACGCTGTGTTGTTCGGTGGAGAAGGTTACGCTGAGGCAGTGCAAGCCCTGCCGCTATCCACTGTACAAAAACAAAGACTAACCGAATTTTTAGGTGGTGAACGAGATTTTTTAGCCGATTTATCTTTAGTAGAGACTTGGGACTATATCAACACCACCGGATACAACCAGTTTCTCATGGAGCGCGTAGGATTGGACCACGAGTCACTGCCTATACTGAATGCATTGATTCTGCATTTACATGGCATATCTGGCTGGCACCTCAGTGTCGCAGAGGCCATGACAGGTGGAGCGCCTGCTATAAAGTCTATTGGCTGGACTGGCAAAGCGACCGCCGAGGTTGCCGGCGCCTTCCTCGACAATCTACTTAGCGCTCGTATGTTCCCCGACGGCAACGCATCCATCGCTCGCCTACTGGTGCATAAAATGATTCCCGACGCGGCACCTGATATGAGCGGACCCCATGATGTGGCCGTGGCACGCTTTGACTACAGCGCCCTCGATAAAGCAAACCAAGCTGTACGACTGCGCCTGAACAGTACCGTCGTTGGCGTACGCGAGACCAACAAAACGCGTGTAGAAGTTGACTATGTTCAGCTTGGCGATGCTAAACGGATTACGGCCAAACATTGCGTACTTGCCTGCTATAACACTTTGATACCTCATCTGTGTCCTGAAATGTCAGACACCCAGAAGGAGGGCCTAAGTTATGGTGAAAAAACACCCTTTGTGTACGCCAACGTGCAACTAAAAAACGGCCGTGCGTGGTCGCAGCTAGGGGCGTCTTTTTTTCAATGCCCCTTCGACCCATTCCAGTGGCTAAGCACTGCACCCAAAATGACAGTTGGGGGTTATGAACCTCCGATGACTGCGGATGATCCAATGGTTGTGTTTATGATGAATTCTCCACTACCACTGGAAGTGCCTAAAACTAAAATTTCAGGCCGCGAACAATTGCGTATGGGGCGTCACATAATTTATCGCACTAGCTTCGCCGACTACGAACAACAGATTCGTGACCAACTACAAGGCATTCTGGGGCCGCACGGTTTTGATCATGAAACCGACATTCAAGCCATTACGGTAAATCGAATCCCGCATGGGTACGCGTACCCGTATTTAGGACTAGATGATCCAAGCTGGCCGGAGGGTAAAGCACCACATGAAATCGGCCGCGCCAAATTTGGCCGGATATCCATTGCAAATACCGACTCGGAAGCCATTGCTTTAATGGATGCAGCGTTTGATGCCGCATGGCGTGCGGTGCAAGAACAAACAGCCTAAACCAAGACCGCCGCCATCAATGGCTGTCGAGTTCACTTTGACAGCCACCGGATATAACGTCAGCTTCTCGCACCAAAATTTCGGCTCGTGTCACTCAAGCAGCATCCGTTACTTTGCTTCTTCTCAAGCCACCTGCAATCAGCACTTCGCTAATTACAACTTTGCAACGCCTAACTTACCTGTTTTAGCGTTAGTTCCTGTCTACCATATCCTTGTCCAGCCGACGCCAAGTCAACAAGAAGAACACTGAACTAGCAATATATAAGAGCGCCATGATGACCATAGCTGACTGTAAACTCTGAGCGTAAACTGCACCGCAAACATTCTGCAGGGTGTCACTTAACTCCCCGATAGCGCGCGGATGGCACTGGTTACGAGTCAGTTCCTCCACCGCAACACCGAGTTCAGCCACGCCGTTGACAAAGAATACGTCCGAGATTGCACCGATAAAGAGAGGGCCAAACCCGTAGCCCACCAGATTAGCGACGAACAGTAGTACTGCTGTCGCCGTGGCACGAACACGCATACTTACAACGCCCTGACCAATAGTGTATTGGGCGGCAAGGTAGCCGTACTTTACAAAGCCAGCGATGATTAAACCCAAAGCGGCAAACAGTAGATTCTCCGTTGTGAAGGCAAAGACATAAAATGGAACCGACAAAGCTAAGCCAATGCCCGGCACCCATGCGATTGCGCCTGGATATTTTTTGTAAAGTTTTGTTGCCAGCCAACCTGTCGCAAAAGTACCAATTGCAGATGACAACGATACCGGGGCATTGATCCAGATGGCTGCTTCACCAGTGGTGATTTCGTGTGCTCGAACGAGAAAAATTGACTGGAATGAGGAGATGCCATAACCACAGAACGCGGCGACTGTGGCTCCACCTGTCATTAGCCAGAAGGCGGGCTTCGTGGTTAGTTCACGGATCGCCTCGCGTAGGTCAACGCGCTCTTTGGATTTCGTGCCAGCTGGATCCGTGTAACCGCGCGGCGGTTCTTTCACTGTAAGTTTGAAAACCAGGGCAATTAGAACACCCGGTAAACCCACTACAAAAAATGCCGTTCGCCAGTCGAATGCATCTGTTACCCAACCACCAATAAGGTTGGCGAACATCGTACCAAGCGTTACACCCATGGCGTAAACGCCCAGTGCTTGAGATCTATCCCGCGGCGCATAATAGTCAGCGATCAATGAGTTGGCTGGCGGAGTACAGCCGGCCTCACCAATACCTACACCAACACGACACATTAGTAGAATCCAGAACGCGCCGATAGTTACCGAGCCGATGGTGACTTCAGTTGCAAGCCCACACAGCACCGTCATGAGCGACCATAAAGCAACGCAAACGGTCATAATCCATACACGGTTAGCTGTATCAGCATACCGAGCCAAAGGAATACCCACTATGGTGTAGAGAAGGGCAAAACCGAAACCAGTAAGAAGTCCGAATTGGGTATCGGAAATACCTAGCTCGGGCACGAGTTCAGGACCGACAACGGCAAGTAAGCCGCGGTCGACAAAGTTCATAATGTAAATAAGCGTAAGGGCTGAAAGCACATAGGTTCGGTAACGTTTAGTACCGTACCCCATAATTTGATCGGGCATTTCACCTTTCTCAGGGGTGGTTGCTGTTGTCATAAATGTATCTCTTAATCTGATGTCAGCTAATATTGAAGGCAGACACTGTAAATGTTTCAGCTCGCGTTGTCTGGCGTAAATTGGGCTTGGAGAAAAAACTCCAACCTTGGCTTCCGGAATGCCTGTGGAGGAGTTCCGTTTACATGCAAGGTCACATCAAGAAATCGGCGGGTTGTAGAGCCACTTATATATTCCAGCTTTACCCCTGGGAATATGCAGATCGTGACTATGCAAAATTATGCTGGGCTAGGTCATCGTTCTTTCTTTAACAGATCACCCATAGCGCCGTTTAAAGCAATTGCGCTTGCACTCTATTCCTATAGTTTGCGTTTCACTACTGGCTCCTTGAGGAGGGTCAAAAACCTACTAGGTCACTTGTAAAGATGATAGATCATCTCATCAAAGGGCAGTTTTCGTGGCAGTTCCTGCAGAATCAGGAAGGGGGCGCACCCAAATCGGCGAAGACCAAGCCCGTTCCTGCAAAACTAAATCTAGATTGTCGCGCGGTTCCACTCCGGCACGAAGCGCATCCCATGTAGACCAACGACAAGTTGGATTTTCCAGTGCGCGAGCGTAATAGAAGGCTTTTTGATTTTTGTCGAATTCTGGGTCTTGCCAAAGAGTCTTTAGTTCCACCGCCCCCCGGTCTGCAGAAATAGCACAATCAGCTAGATTCACTTTGGCGCCATTGTCGGGGCATCGATGGCTTGTCGGATCAACTGCCAAGCCGTCCGAGCATGCAACATCAAATACTCTTTCATGAGATTCACCATCCTCTAACCAACCCTTGATGATCTGCACGCGTTGCAGCGGTGCAGATTGCGTATCTCGAGTCGCCCAAACCAAAAATTCGGGAGCTTCTGCAGAGTTCACCATTAGGTCACCACCCATCAGTACCCCTCGGCCAGCAGCACGAGACATACCATCAGCCGTTTGCAGCATGGAGCTTTCAAGGTCGTGTCCCGCAAAAAAACGTATTTGTATACGTGGCCCGGAGGTTGCAAACGTTTCCTTACGGCGAAAGGCGTCATAAATTGATTCTCGAGTGTTCTCTTCCGCCCACACAGCCGCCAAACCCGATGCACCAAAGAATGAGGTATTGCGTTGCAGATACCGCCTGCCATCTGAAGCGACATAGAATGCCGAGTCATCTGCACCGGCTAAACCCAGAGCCTTGTGATGGTCGTCATCAATCGGCACTGAGCCACGTAACACCGCAGTCGAATCAAGTAGACCTACCTTCGAAAAGAAATTGGAGTCGTCGTAGGAACCTGCGCCAGTATGCGTATCAGAAGATCCAATAAAGCCATACTTGAACGGGTTGCCTAATCCTTCGGCTTCCAGCAGCATGCCGTTTTTTAGCGCATCACGCACATAGCCACCCGCAGGCTTAGCATTTCTTAACCTGCCACCACCGGCCACGTACGGATCGATCTCAAAGCCTGCCCATTCATCATTCATCGACAGAGCTGGGTGGGTTTCCGAAGTGCCTTTAACCTGGGTAATTTCAACCAGCGGTTCGTTACGCATGCGCTTTTCATTATGTTCCAATGTCATCGGGTCGCCCGCCCAGGTAGCCAGCTCGAACATCTGACCATTGGATTTATTGGAATTGTGGGGAATAGCTAGGCTCTCAACACCCTCTTCCCTTAATCCGTCCATCCAATTCCAAAGATCTTCTGGATCCAGTGACATAAGTCTGTTGAACGGCACTACAGGCATATTTTCGGTGCCGCGGAAGATGACATTCCGATGCATGCTGCCGCCATCCTGTTTGGTGGTTGAGAATTCATAGGCCGCGAAGGTAGTGAATTTACCCGGCTTGTAGTGTTGGTCCGCGGCACGCACTTCATCCAGCCAAGTGGTACTCATGATACGACCTACCTCTGCCTTGAATGGTTCGGAGCCAACCATGTCTTTACTAAACCCACGAATAAAAGCACGGAAATTCCGCGTTGGGATACTCTCAAGAGTGAGGTTCTCTGGCGCATTTAGATTATGGATCTGCTGCATCGACGAGTAGTCGGAGATTTCAGTTGTGGTGTCTGCTCCGGCCCGGACTACGCCAAGATAAAAGCCGTGGTCCGTGACAGCATAAAAGTCTAGGGGCCGGTCGAGTTGCATATCGAACCCACCCGGATGCTTGATGGCCTCGCCTTGAGCGTACCGATAAGCATCATCAGGCGTTGCCAGCGTGCCGAACTGAAACGCATCCATAGAATAAGTAGTGTGGACGTGGAGGTCGCCAAAATAGGCATAGCGTTCACCAGTTGAAGCAACCATCTCGGGTGCGTTTTGCTTCATTGCTTGCGCTTCAGATTGCGCTTCAAGCGGAGCTTTGGATTGGTTTTGCGGCATCGTTTGACTACTAGAACTACTATCGCCACCAGAACAAGCGGCAACAGTAAACGTCAGCGCAACAAACCATACTGATCTCGACAATCGTGTACTTTTCATAGGATCTCCTCCTCGACCACTCTATTACTTAGAAAATTTAGGCTCGGTGCTATTTGCAGGAAGCTTTATGCCCTTTTATCCTCGGCAAAATGCTAGTCGAGCGCAGGCAGCTTACTTATTAGGCGATATAACGCTCATGCGCGAGTGAGCGTTTGATCATTAACCATTGCATCCAGTTGCTTTTGAACAGCCTTAGCCCAACGCGGATGAGTCAGTATCCAGAACGTCTCCTCTTCAATGGCTCGGGTAACGAGTTCTCCCACCTCATCGGGGTGCATACCCTGCTCCAACGCAGACTGGATATTACCCGCCAACTTCCCCGCCTTTTCGGTATCGTTTTTTGGCTTACCGCGGCCCGGACGATAGTCAACCGAGTGGCGGCTGATATTCGTGTTGATAGGTCCCGGGCATAACACTGATGCTCGCACATTACTTTTCTTGGCCCGAAGCTCGCGCTCTGTGGCCGCCATCAATGCGACAACACCGTGCTTGGCAACATTGTAAGCACCCATCATCTGCGACGAGATCAACCCGGCCATTGATGACGTTGCATTAATATGGCCTTCACCCTGCGCTTCTATGAGCGGCAAAAAAGTTTTCACCGCATATATTGGTCCCCACAAGTCGACGTTGATAATCCATTCCCAGTCAGACAGCTTGAAGTTGAGAGCCGACGTTGGGAGACCAACACCGGCGTTGCTACAAACCACATGGACCGCCCCGAAACGATCCATAGCCGCCTCAGCCAGACGCTCAACATCTTCAAGCTTCGAAGCGTCACAAACTTGGCTAACAACAGACACGCCAGCACCGGAAAATTCCTGTTCTGCTGCTCGCAAGAGCTCTTCATCTAAGTCGGCGAGCACCAAGTGCATACCTCGCTTTGCAAAAGAACGCGCCATGCCTAGCCCAATACCACTGGCCCCACCAGTAATCACCGCAGTTCGTCCGGAAAACTCCTGCATCGTCTGCCCCCTAAATTATTCGCGTGTTGTAGTTAAAAATGCTGATTGAACGCTATTTATTTGCTCCGCTGACCAACCCAGCCACTGCTTAAGTACTTCTTCGTTATGCTCACCCAGATGTGGCGCGCCCGCTCTAACTTTTGACTCTAGGTGTTTGTATTTGTATGGCGACGAAGGAATTAATCGCTTTCCACCTGCTCGATCATCGACTTGAACAATAGAGCTTCGCGCTTCAACGGAGGCTAACTTCTGGACATCAGATGCCTGCCTAACATCACCCCAAGCAATATTCATTCGATCAAGCGCTGCAATGACCTCTTCCCTATTGCGACAGGTCTTTGTGAAAAAATGTTTCGAGGCAGCACGACGGGCTTTAATTTTCTCGTCCAACGAAGTGTTTTGCGCCTCTTCCAGGCCATCGCTGACATTACAAATCGAGTTGAGTAATTTCCACACATATCTGAATTCACCCGCGAGCATAAGCAAACCACCTGCGGTTTCATGCACCTCGTTGGCCAGGGCTATTTTTTTGCCTTCTTTTTCCCTTTCGCTCTTTTGTTCTTTGCCACTTTCTTTTCTTTTCTCTAGGGCATAGTGCATGCCGTCGTTTGTCACGACCGTTGCATCGATCATGGAAATCTCCACATGGTCTCCTCGCCCCGATTGCTCTCTTGCGTATAACGCCGCCAGCAGACCAACAAGTCCGTGCATAGCAGCGTTGGTATCAGCCACAGAAAGAGGTAACTCGGTAGGAAACGCATCCGTTAATTCGGCTTGTCGGGCTATCAGCCCTGTCTCTGCATGAATGATGGGTGCGTAGGCCGCTCGGTGACTGTCTGCGTTGTTTGCGCCAAAACCAGAGATAGACAGCATGATTAAGCGCGGATTTATTTCTGCCAAAGTGTCGTAATCAAGCCCTAGACGTTCCATGACATCCGGCCGAAAGTTTTCGATGAGCACATCTGCCTGTGCCAGAAGTGACTTTGCAATCAGCACTCCTTTTGGGTGCCGCAGGTCCACCGCAATGTTACGTTTCCCGGCATTCTGTTGATGATAATAGCCAGAGATACCGCTTCGTTTGACACCCCAGTGTCGGCTAACATCACCTTCTGGAGGCTCAAGCTTCACTACATCAGCGCCAAGGTCACATAGCATTCGCCCTGCAAAAGGCCCAGCTAAAACACGCGATAAATCTAAGACTTTAAGTCCAGTTAGTGGGTAACTCATCCCTTACTCCCAGATTACATCCTTCAAGTTTTCCTAGAGGCTAAATGAAAGTTTTCTTGCATTTTTTCGCGCACCAACCCTTGGTGTTCAAAATACTGCCTAAAACCGCCATTATAATTACCATCCTGACGTCGTTGCTCGTTGCCCTCAAAGTTATAATAACCGGGCGTACATTCCTCTGAACGGCCTGTCTTACCTCGATGTCCAATGACCTCCTGCACCCACCATTCTTCTGCTGCATCACTAACATCAAGCGTATGGTAACCGTTAGCGCAAACGTAGTCGATACAAGCGGCAATATGATCGCCCTGTGTTTGCAGCATTTCTGTGAGGTTAAATTGGAAGGATGCTTGATACCCGCCCATGATGAACAAGTTCGGAAAACCTGCTGTGTGAATACCCAACAAGGTTCGAATGCCGTCGGCGTACTTATCCTGAAGATTGACAGCGTCGACACCAACAATATCGTTGTATATACCGGTCTGCTGAACCTCAAAGCCGGTTGCGTAAATCAGCAGATCTAGACCATATTCTTTACCCTCGAAGACCGGGCCTCTGGGGCTGATCTTGGTTATACCCTGCCCATGAGTGTCCACTAGATGGACATTAGGTAGATTAAATGAAGGGAGATATTCGTTATGGAAACATGGACGCTTACACATAAACATGTACCAAGGTTTCAACGCGTCCGCGGTCGCCGGGTCATCAACAATTTCATCGATCCGTTTATGGATGCGCATCATGTAATCAATATTTGCGTTTTCCTGCTTTTTTAGCTTTTCTTCAGGTGACGATGCACCCTTTGCAGCACGCTTCTCAAGCGAATTCTCAACAGCTGCAAGCACCTTTGAGCGTCTTTTATTTTGCCAACCTGGCTCAAGTTTACGCGCCCAATTCGGATCAGTGGGCCAGTCATCGCGAACATCAATCGATGAGGGCGTTCGCTGAAAAACAAATACTTCCTTTGCCACCTTGGCAAGCTCCGGGACTATTTGCACCGCACTGGCGCCGGTGCCAATGATACCGACCACCTTGTCTTTCAAGTGTTCCAAATTTTGGCCGGTATAATCGTAATCCCACCGAGAAGTGTGAAAAGAATGGCCTGCAAAACTCTCCATGCCAGCAATCGCCGAGAGTTTTGGCTTCGCCAATGTTCCATTTGCGCAAATTACGAACTGGGCGCGCATCACATCACCACGATCGGTTTTAACATGCCAAAGCTGGTCTGACTCATCCCAACGCGTCTCGGTAACCGTTGTATTGAACACCGCCAAGTCGTACAAATTATACTTATGGGCGATTGCCTGACAGTGACTAAAAATTTCGGGACCACGCGAATAGTGATTCACCGGCACGTAGTCAAGTTCATCAAGCAGAGGCAGGTAATCGTAGCTAACAACATCACACGCAGCGCCGGGATATCGATTCCAATACCACGTGCCCCCTACGTCGGACCCACGCTCCACAATGCGAACGCTCTCTATTCCGCGTTCTCTTAACCGAGCTGACGTTAACAGGGCAGAAAAGCCACCGCCGATAAACAGGACCTCCACCTCGTCGCTAATAGGTTCTCTGCTAGGAACATCCTTAGCGTAGGGGTCAACTGCATATTTTGCGAGATCACCACTGAACTCCGAGGTGAATTGATCCGTTCCCGGAGGGCGATAACCCAATCGTAGATTGCGTTCCTCTCGAAATTTATCTTTGATTTGGTCGTAGTACTGCTGGGGATGTTTTGCTCTAGCCATGGGATATGCGCACCCTTATTTTGTCTTTGGAAAAAATATAACAGAAAAAACAGGAATCCACTTATCACTTAGGAAGGAGAAAAACGCAAGCCTTTTGAATTACCTCACTGTGGTTATTTGAGAGCGCCGCTTATTACTCCAAGCCGAAGGCACAGACCGGCACAAGATACCGTTGGGAATTCATCTACCGCGCATACTGACCGCATGTCGGGCAATTGCACCCGCCAGAATGAGCGTGGTTCGATGGGCGCGGATACAGATATTTGAACGTGGTAGCTACGGGTGGACTGACCGGCAGCCGAGCTGCACCGACACCAGCATTAGATATTTGGAAATGGTAGCTACGGGTGGACTTGAACCACCGACCCCAGCATTATGAATGCTGTGCTCTAACCAGCTGAGCTACGTAGCCACGGCCCTGACCGACTGATCAGGGGATGCGAATTGTCCTTACACCACCCAATGTTGTCAATCCGCTAACGCCGCTATCTTTGCTTTTCGCCAGCCTCGAAGGTTGTTTAGCAAGAAAATCGCCTGTAATTCGGCCAATTCATCAATTCTTAGCACCCGTTCAGCCAAAGCACCTTGATTAAGCAGATATCCTCTCAGTGTTCCTGGCAACAATCCGCTAATCAATGGCGGGGTATAAAGCTGAT
>CAJJDH010000122.1 GCA_905182905.1 marine gamma proteobacterium HTCC2089
CGCGTGTCCTGGGCAGTCAACGTGCGCGTAGTGACGACCTTCACTCTCATATTCAACGTGGCTGGTCGCAATTGTAATACCGCGCTCTCTTTCTTCTGGCGCGTTATCAATCTGGGCAAAATCTCGCATCTCGCCGCCGTAAACTTCAGCACAAACTCGCGTTAACGCCGCTGTTAATGTTGTCTTACCATGGTCAACGTGGCCAATTGTGCCCACGTTTACGTGTGGTTTGTTTCTTTCAAATTTCTCTTTAGCCATGTTCCTTCCTCAAGGTTTTAATTATCGAGACCGAATTCTGTCCATTACGGCGTCTGGTACGTCTGCGTACTTGGCAAACGCCATTGTGTAAGTTGCTCGCCCCTGTGTACTACTGCGTAAATCCGTGGAGTAGCCGAACATTTCCGACAGCGCCACTTCTGCCTTCACGACTTTGCCAGCAGGAGTCTCTTCCATGCCGACTATCATGCCGCGGCGACGGTTTAGATCGCCTACCACATCACCCATGTAGTCCTCTGGTGTAACCACTTCAACAATCATTACGGGTTCCAGCAATACAGGATTGGCGTTCATAGCGCCTTCACGAAATGCCATTGCGGCGGCGATCTTAAACGCCATTTCAGAAGAGTCAACCTCGTGAAAAGATCCACCTATAAGCGTAGCCTTCACCCCAATCAACCGGTGACCTGCAATGACGCCATTACGCATTTGATCTTGAATGCCTTGGTCAACGGCCGGAATGAATTCTTTAGGGATGACGTTATCCGTTATCTCATCGACAAACTCGTAGGAGAATTCCCCGTGTTCATCTTTGAGCGGCTCTAAACGCACTTTCACATGACCATATTGGCCACGGCCGCCAGCCTCACGAATAAACTCACCTTCCTGCTCCACAACACCACGGATGGTTTCGCGATAAGAAACCTGTGGCTTACCGATATTGGCAACAACACTAAATTCTCGACGCATACGGTCAACAATAATGTCTAAGTGCAGTTCGCCCATACCAGAGATTACTGTTTGACCGGTTTCTTTGTCTGTTTCGACTTTAAAGGATGGGTCTTCCTGCGCGAGCTTGCCGAGGGCAACGGTCAACTTGTCTTGGTCCGCAACAGACCTAGGCTCAACGGCAACCGAGATGACCGGTTCCGGAAAGTCCATACGCTCCAGGATAATGGCGTGCTCTTTAGTACAAAGCGTCTCGCCCGTTGTCACATCTTTCAGGCCGATAATCGCTGCGATATCACCGGCACGGACTTCTGCAATTTCATTACGATTATTAGCGTGCATTTGCACCATTCTGCCAATACGCTCGCGCTTGCCTTTGATTGGATTAAGTACTTGGTCGCCGGTTTTGAGTACGCCAGAATAGACTCGAAAGAAAGTTAAAGTGCCTACAAATGGGTCAGTAGCAATCTTAAATGCCAAAGCCGCAAATGGCGCCGTGTCATCTGAAGGCCTGTGCCCAATGCTACCGTCCGATAACTCACCTTCAATGGCCTTAACTTCTGTTGGCGCTGGCAGAAAATCTACTACAGCATCCAGTACGCATTGAACGCCCTTGTTCTTAAACGCAGAGCCGCAGGTTGCTAAGACGATTTCATTCGCCAGAGTGCGCAAACGCAGTCCAAGTTTTATTTCCTCGATACTTAGCTCGCCACCCTCGAGGTATTTTTCAGTTAGTTCATCATTGGCCTCAGCAGCAGCTTCAACCAACTCTTCACGCAACCGCTCGGCTTCAGCTTGGTATTCTTCAGGGATATCTGAGCGTTTATGGGTTGAACCTTGATCACCCTCTTCCCACTGGATAGCCTGCATTTCAATCAGGTCAATTACGCCAGCGAAGTTTTCTTCGTAACCCAATGCCATTTGGATAGGTACAACCTGAGCACCCAAACGCTCACCAATCTGCTCGACAACACGAGGGAAATCAGCCCCTTGCCGGTCCATCTTGTTTATAAAAACTAAACGGGGCACCGCATATTTATCGGCTTGCCGCCATACTGTTTCAGATTGGGGTTCAACACCGGAAGTGCCGCAAAAGACAACTACGGCGCCATCCAATACACGCAAACTGCGCTCCACTTCGATAGTGAAGTCAACATGTCCTGGGGTGTCGATGATATTGATTTGGTGTTCGTCGAACTGCTTGTTCATACCCGCCCAATAGCAGGTTGTAGCAGCTGAGGTAATAGTAATGCCGCGCTCTTGCTCTTGTTCCATCCAGTCCATAACAGCGGCACCGTCATGAACTTCGCCAATCTTATGAGAAAGGCCGGTATAAAAAAGCACGCGCTCAGTAGTAGTTGTCTTGCCCGCGTCCACGTGGGCGACTATGCCTATATTTCGATACCTGCTTATAGGCGTAGTGCGGGGCATGACAGTTTACTTCGTAGGGTGAATAAGAGCCGTACTATCTAGTAGCGATAATGCGCGAAGGCTCTATTAGCATCGGCCATTCTATGGGTGTCTTCACGCTTCTTAACAGCGCTACCACGACCATCCGCAGCATCCATCAATTCACCGGCAAGGCGTGCCGCCATAGACTTTTCGCTACGCTTACGAGAGCTATCTACTAACCAACGCATTGCCAGCGCATTGCGTCTGGAAGGACGAACCTCAACAGGTACCTGATATGTTGCACCACCTACGCGGCGAGACTTGACCTCTACCATAGGTGCAATTGCTTCTAGTGCTTTTTCAAAAACTTCGATGGGATCAGCGCCATCTTTTTGCTGAACACGTTCCAACGCACCGTACACGATACGCTCAGCAACGGCTTTTTTACCGCTAACCATTACGTGGTTCATAAACTTAGCAACCACTTGGTTGTGGTACTTAGGATCTGGAAGAATTTCTCTTTTTGCGACTACGCGACGTCTTGGCATTGCTTTCTCCTTGCTTCAGGTAAATCCTCAGAAAATCTGAGGCCTTACTGAGAATAAATTTAATTGTGAGGGGTTACTTAGGGCGCTTGGCACCATATTTGGATCGGCCTTGGCGACGATCAGCAACACCTGAGGTATCTAATGTTCCACGGATTGTGTGGTATCGAACACCCGGTAAATCCTTTACTCGACCACCACGTATTAGAACAACTGAGTGCTCTTGTAGGTTGTGACCTTCACCACCAATATATGAAGTTACTTCATAACCATTGGTTAAGCGCACTCTACATACCTTACGTAATGCTGAGTTCGGCTTCTTTGGTGTCGTTGTATAAACACGAGTACACACACCACGCTTCTGCGGACAAGCTTGCAGTGCAGGCACTATGTTTTTAACTACTTTTCGCTTACGCGGCTTTCGTACTAACTGGCTGATGGTTGCCATAACTTGCTTAAATCTCCATAGGTAGGGCCTTCACAGCCCATAATCCGGGCGGGCATTCTACTCACGACCCGTAGTTTTAACAAGGCCCAATAAGACCTTTAATTTTTCTGTCGTTTACGTTGGGAAGCTATCCACCCAACGTAAACTCTAGCAGTGTTACCTAGTCAGTATCTTGTGCGGACAACGCCTCACTCAATGCTTGCTCAATATCGTCTGCAGTTACCGCATCTTTATTGATGCCAGCACGCTCTTCTTCACGCTGGCGCTTGCGCTCTGCGTGATAGGTAAGACCGGTACCTGCTGGTATTAGTCGACCCACTACTACGTTTTCTTTCAGGCCGCGCAAGAAATCTTGCTTGCCTGTTACGGCTGCCTCTGTAAGTACACGAGTAGTTTCCTGGAACGATGCAGCAGAGATAAAGGATTCAGTCGCTAGCGAAGCTTTGGTAATACCCAACAACAAGCGTTGGAACTCGGCTTCAGCTTTGCCTTCTTCTCTCAGTTCAGCATTGATCCTACGAATCTGCGCGAACTCTACCTGCTCGCCTCTAATAAGATTTGAGTCACCGGCGTGGGAGACTTCGACTTTACGCAACATCTGACGGCAAATCACTTCGATATGCTTATCGTTAATTGTCACACCCTGAAGTCGGTAAACTTCTTGGATCTCATTAACAATATACTTGGCTAGTTCTTCTACACCCTTCAGGCGCAAAATATCATGGGCACTGAAAGGCCCATCGCAAACTGTTTCACCACGTTCTACCTGCTCGCCATCGAACACGCCAATGGTGCGCCATTTCGGAATAAGAGTTTCTACTGGATCGCTATCGACAGGTGTAATTACCAAACGACGCTTACCTTTAGTTTCCTTACCGAAAGAAACCGCACCTGTGGCTTCCGCCAAAATCGCAGGTTCTTTAGGCTTTCTTGCCTCAAACAAGTCAGCTACTCGTGGCAGACCACCTGTAATGTCTCTAGTCTTGGAACCTTCTTGCGGAATTCTCGCGATAATGTCACCGATGCCAATTTTAGCGCCATTTTCCATATTCAAAATAGCGTTGCTCGGCATGAAGTAATTTGCAGGAACTTCACTACCAGGCAGCATTACAGCGCCGCCTTTAGCATCTGTTAGACGCACAGCTGGGCGTAAATCCTTCGCCGCGCTTGGACGGTCTTTAGGATCTAGTACTGTAATATTGGTCAGGCCTGTTAATTCGTCAGTCTGACGATTCATAGATAGGCCTTCTTCCATTTCGAAGAACTCAACATTACCGCTTACTTCGGAAACGATTGGGTGCGTGTGCGGATCCCACTGAGCAATAATTTGCCCAGCATCAACCTTATCTTCGTCTGCAACGGAGATAACCGCGCCGTAAGGAAGTTTGTATCTTTCACGCTCGCGCCCATGATCATCAGCCACTGCGATAGCACCGGATCTAGATACTGCTACCAGCTCTCCAGATTCACGCTTTACAGTCTTCAGATTATGTAAGCGAATTGTGCCACCGTGCTTAACTTGAATATTATCAACCGCTGTTGCTCGCGAAGCAGCACCGCCAATGTGGAACGTACGCATCGTTAGCTGAGTACCTGGCTCACCAATTGACTGAGCTGCAATAACACCTACAGCCTCACCAACGTTAATAAAGTGCCCACGAGCGAGGTCACGTCCGTAACATGCACGACAAACACCGTGGAAGGTTTCGCAGGTAATTGCAGAGCGAACAACCATTGCATCTACACCAAGAACATCCAACTGCTCAACCCATGCTTCGTCGATCAACGTACCTTTAGAGATAAGGAGAGTTTTGCCGTCCGCATCAAGTATGTCTTCAGCAACAGTACGCCCTAGCACTCGAGCACCAAGAGGCAAGACCACATCACCGCCCTCTACGATAGAGGTGATATATAGGCCTGCATCCGTCCCGCAATCTTCATCAGTGATCACAACATCTTGAGCAACGTCAACCAGACGACGAGTCAGATAACCAGAGTTCGCTGTTTTAAGCGCAGTATCTGCTAGGCCCTTGCGAGCACCGTGAGTCGAAATAAAGTAATCGTTTACAGTCAGACCTTCTCTGAAGTTGGCAGTAATCGCATTTTCAATAATGCTGCCATCTGGACGAGTCATTAGTCCACGCATACCCGCCAACTGGCGAATCTGTGCAGGCGAACCACGAGCACCAGAGTCTGCATACATAAACACTGAGTTAAAAGACGCTTGCTCTTCGTCTTCACCTTCACTGTTGACTACAGTTTCTTTAGAAATGCCGTCCATCATTGAACGCGCAACTAGGTCGTTTGCGCGCAACCAAATATCAACAACTTTGTTGTACTTCTCGCCTTGAGTTACCAAACCAGAAGCGTACTGAGATTCGATTTCTGCAACTTCCTCTTCAGCTTCTCCGATGATTCGGTTCTTCGCCTCTGGAATAACAAAATCTTCAACGCCAATGGAAGAACCAGAGGCTGTTGAATGAGCAAAACCTGCATACATCAACTGGTCGGCGAAGATTACTGTTTCCTTCAAACCACAGCGACGATAACAATCGTTAATAAGGTTTGAAATTGCCTTCTTGTCCATGGCGCGATTGACCATTTCGAACGGCATAGCCTTAGGCACAATGCCATACAGCAATGTACGACCTACAGTTGTGTCGTAAAGTGTTGTCTGAGAAACAAGTTCCCCAGCTTCATTGGCAACATGCTCTTCAATTCGCACTTTCACTTTCGCATGCAAGTTAACTTGCTTGGAATAGAACGCGCGGTGGACTTCATCAAGGTTGGCAAAAATCGAACCTTCACCAAGGACATTCAACTTGTCGCGAGTCATGTAGTAGATGCCCAAAACAACGTCCTGTGAAGGAACGATAATAGGCTCACCGCTTGCTGGCGAAAGAATGTTGTTGGTTGACATCATCAAAGCGCGGCTTTCTAACTGGGCTTCTAGTGTCAGCGGTACGTGAACGGCCATTTGGTCGCCATCAAAATCCGCATTGTAGGCACTACAAACTAGCGGGTGCAGCTGGATAGCCTTACCTTCAATTAGTACCGGCTCAAAAGCTTGGATACCTAACCTATGCAAAGTAGGCGCACGATTCAACATCACTGGGTGTTCACGAATGACATCGGCGAGAATATCCCACACCTCAGCAGTTTCGCGCTCAACCATTTTCTTGGCTGCTTTAATTGTAGTCGCAAGCTGACGATCTTCGAGCTTACCGAAGATGAATGGCTTAAAGAGTTCCAAAGCCATCTTCTTTGGCAGACCACATTGATGCAAGCGCAATGTAGGACCTACAACAATTACTGAACGACCAGAATAGTCCACGCGCTTACCCAACAAATTCTGGCGGAAGCGTCCTTGCTTACCCTTAATCATATCAGCCAGTGATTTCAGCGGACGCTTGTTTGAACCGGTAATTGCTCTGCCACGACGACCATTGTCTAGCAATGCGTCCACAGATTCCTGCAACATACGCTTTTCGTTACGCACAATAATGTCTGGCGCTGAAAGATCTAACAAACGCTTGAGGCGGTTGTTACGGTTAATAACACGACGATATAGGTCGTTTAGATCGGAAGTTGCAAAACGCCCGCCATCCAATGGAACCAATGGACGCAAATCTGGTGGCAGAACCGGAAGCACGGTCATGACCATCCACTCTGGCTTGTTACCTGACTTAGTGAAGGCTTCCATAAGCTTTAGGCGCTTAGAGAACTTCTTAATCTTAGTTTCAGAGTTAGTTGCAGGAATCTCTTCACGCAGATGCGCGATTTCGCCATCCATATCTAAATTCAACAATAGCTGTTGGACAGCTTCAGCACCCATGCGAGCATCAAACTCATCACCGTACTGCTCTAATGTCTGGTAGTACTCTTCATCGTTTAATAGCTGCCCTACTTCAAGATCAGTAAGGCCGGCGTCGATTACAACGAATGATTCAAAATATAGCACTCGCTCGATGTCTCGAAGCGTCATATCTAACAACAAGCCAATTCTTGATGGCAGCGACTTTAAGAACCAAATGTGTGCCGTAGGACAAGCGAGCTCGATGTGCCCCATACGTTCGCGACGTACCTTTGTTAAGGTAACTTCCACACCACACTTTTCACAGATTACTCCGCGGTGCTTAAGGCGCTTGTATTTGCCACACAAGCATTCGTAGTCTTTTACCGGACCAAAAATACGTGCGCAAAATAGGCCGTCACGTTCTGGCTTAAAAGTTCTATAGTTGATGGTCTCTGGCTTTTTTACTTCGCCAAAGGACCATGAACGTATCATTTCTGGTGATGCCAAACCAATTCTCAGAGCGTCGAATTCATCAACGC
>CAJJDH010000123.1 GCA_905182905.1 marine gamma proteobacterium HTCC2089
GTTGCTCACAAAATTCCCCCTGGCGACCATTCGGTGCTTGTCAGATTCAAAGGTATAGGTGGGCTGGGACTGAATAAAGTAATGAAAACCTTTGCATTAGAAAGTGGTGGGAATGCATATTTCTAAATTGGCTTCAAGACAGGATTTTTGGTCAATACCTTACAACTGGTTGGGGTGACAAAAGACACGCTTTTATGTGGCGGTGACTAGTTTGTTTACCTATTTGCGCTGACTAAAGCCAACGCAAATTTTTTGCAGCCTGAATGCTGGCTAGGTTCCGTTGTTTGCAAGGTCCTTGCTGGCAAAAATTAAGGGCGTTAAGCCTAGCCGGCAAAGGCATTGCAAGTTCATGCTCTGCCCGTTTGGTGGTAGCCAATCAAAAGACAAAACACGACTGTTGTGCGAGCCGCGGCCGGTTGCAATCCGCTCGCCTGTCTGCCCCTAACAACGTTGTGGTTATCGGAATTGCTAGAGCCTATCTATGTATTACGAATCAATGCTTTACGAAGTGTATGGGTATCGGTTGGCCGCGGAATGAGCTTTGATTGAAATCGTATCTGGTCCCCAGGGTCTCCAGTAGACATAGCAATACTCAGGGCAGTAGTGGGAAGCGGTGGTGCCGGGCAGCTTACTGCTCTACAGCCGTGCACTCCAATTCTAACGCTGCACCTAAAGCCAGCCCATCAGCACCGAATGCACTGCGCGCTGGATACGGAGGAATGAAGTAGGTGGTATAAATTTTATTAAATTCGGCCCACTCATCTATGTTGTCGATCATCACCAAGCATTTAACAACATCTTTCAAGTCTAAATTCAATTGCTGTAAGTGACTCTGCATCTGTCTGAAAATGGCATGTGTTTCAGGGGCTAACCCTCCCTCGACTAATTCACCGTCTGGGTCAGTACCGACTAAACCTGATAGAAAAACTAAGTTCCCAGTGGTCCTTACCGCATCAGAGAATGGAAAACCCCGGTCTAGTGTTTGTTGAGAACTATAAAAACTACCAGCAACGGTTGTTGTTGCTTTGAGTTCCCCACTACTAGAGGTTGCGTGATGATCAGCAAAAGCAGGCTTAGAAATGAGGAAAACTAGAGCCAATAACAGAGGTTTTACTTTCATCGATGTATCCTTAAGCAATTTAAATCTAGTAACAGATTGATTTTATTATGTATTTCGCGGTTAGTGACCGTATTTCCGATACGATTAGTGCATTCATTTAGCTCACTAATCAAGGACTAATGTTGCGACACTCTAAGCCTGGAGCACTGCTAAAGTCAGCGGCAGAACCCCACTTAGAAGGAATCTATCGTAGCAACCCTTTGTTCATTTTATTGAATTTCCGAATCTAAGTTGGTTAGAAAGTACATACTCAGTTAGTTGCTTTGTTGTCCTCATCGCTCAGGGGTTGTTGGGCGTAAGAACCCTAACTCGCAAAAATTCTGGTTCTCGAACGGTTTGTCGACTACAAGTAGACTAATAGCGTATTCTGAAGTGAAGGCTTGGGTAAAGTAACAGCAAGAAGACTGGAGATTTGCACTTGACCGTATAAACAAAATTATTGAAAAAGAAAAAGAATAAAAGAACAGAACAAGAAAAAAGGGGATGAGAATGGGGGCGAGTAAAGTGGTACTTCAAAAGCGCTCTAGAGCTGGATTTAATCTAGGGCGAACGACTGGTTTTTACTTTATGTTGGCAATATTTTTCGGACTGTTTTCTTCAGTCACGACCTTGGCCAACGCTGATGATAACTTTCTCTCCGATTGTGTTGCGGGCCTGGAAACTACTGGCGGTCGAGGCTCAAATGCAGCAGGCGCTTATTGCGGATGTATGGCTAAGGCTTCTGCTCAATTCAACGGGGATTCGTCTGGCATGCTAGCAGTCATGCAGGCGCCCATTGATGATAAGACAGTAATATTTCGGGCACAAAATGACACTAATAAAAATATCATTAGTTCTTGCGTGACACGAGTAGAAGAAGTTTTTGGTGTGGCAGGTGATCTAGCGGTTGAGAAAGCTGGGGGTGAGACAAGCCAGCCACAGGGTATTTGGGCTGATTCAGAAGTTATTGCTGCCATTCAAGCTATTAATATGAAGCCCTCTCAGGCAAAGGTATTTAAAGCATCTGCCACCAAGTTTAGTAATGATCTGCGCGCAGCCTCAGAAAAAATTCTTCGCGAATCATTGGATATCAATCGTAAGATTAAAAAGAAGCGCCGTGTCTTGAGCAAGCGGATGGATAAAGAAGTTATTGCAATACTCGACCGGGATCAAATAGCGCAATATCGTGCGTTCAGTAGTTTATTAGCGGAAAAAATCAGTAATTTAGGGCGAGATAACCAAGTGGATCAGAATCGGTGCTTGGCTATGGGGATGGGCAAATGCGGATAGTGAGCGGATTTTTTTTCGATGAATGAAGCTAAAGTTGTCAATGTCTTAGCTCGATAAGATTCTTCGCGGCCTCGATTACCTACTCTGGGCGGTGTGCCTGCAAAGTATAGGCCCCGGAATTTCCTCCAGCATGTGTTGCAAAAGCCGCAAGCGATGAAGCCTTTTATGCTCTCGCCTGCGCTGCTTTGCTGTAAACCTTTACTCTACGGCTGTATTCAACTGGTGGTCTGAGTTTGCTAAGGTTTGGATAAGGGGAGGGCTGCGCGGCGCTATTTCTAATATTTATTCTTAGCGTCTTTATAGTTGCTTACGATAGTTGCTTGCGGTGAATCTTCTGAGACTAAGTTTAATCGCGGCTACAGTGACGGGCATGTGACTTACAACACAACTTGCCGGATAAACCAAATAACACCTGCAGACAGAGACTGCGCTGAGTACTCAGCTGGATATTCCACTGGCCTGGACGTGGGTTCATACGCTTGCATTAGGAGTCGACAATGAAACACATCACAATTTTATTCTTGTTGGTTTTTGCATTCCCAACTTGGGCTGCAAGTTGGGAATGCCGCCAACTCCGAGATGTGCTTATCGGTCCTCCCTATTATGTTGACCAAGAGAAAATGGACATTCCTTTTGAGATTCAAGTTGCAGACTCTGAGATCAGAATTTTTCCCGACGACGAACAAGTTTTTCGGTGCGCAACTGCATCGTGTCGTCAGCCGCTCTCGGAGCTAGATTTCTTGCTAAAAGGCGATAATAGCGATGCCAATTTTATTTTGAGCGCCGTAGGCGCAAGTTTAGGGTTACCAGCAACATATTCTATTACGTCAAAACCGAGTGTTGGCGAGACTATGATTCAAATGGGTGTGTGTTCCAAAGTAACAAGTGGCTCCAGTATGCAATAGAACAATGCTTCTCCTGGGTTTAACTGAAGTGGCAGAGACTATTTGCAGGTTGCTGGTAGAGGTTCTTTTACTCAACTCATTGTTATGCACGTTGTAACTCCTTAACATAATCCGCTTTAAGCTATTGGATAAAAATGTCTATCGAGAATTCCAATGGGGTCGCTTGAGCAAGCTCTTCAGCAGGGTATTGCGGCGCACCGCCAAAATAATCTAACGGAAGCCGAACGCTTGTATAGAGCTGTCTTAAATGTACAACCTAACCACCCTCAAGCGAATCATAATCTGGGGCTTATAGCGGTTGCTATGAAGCAGTCTGAGGTCGCATTACCCCTATTCGAAAAGGCCATCAGCGCCAATCCTAATATAGAACAATTTTGGCTAAGCTATATTGATTCGCTAATTGTAGAGAGGCAGTTTGAGAGTGCAAAGCGAGCGCTTAAAAGAGGCAAGAAGAAGGGAGTCACCAAAGATAATTTCAACGCTCTCACGCAAAAGTTGGCGTTTACTAAGGCAAAAAATAATAAGGTGCAGGTTCCCTCGCAGGCCGAGGTCCAGAAACTTTTGAATCACTATGAGAATGGGCGATTTGGAGATGCCGAAGCGCTAGCAACATCCTTGATCGAGAATTTTCCAGACCATCAATTTGGCTGGAAAGTAATGGGTGCATTACTTGAGCAAACTGGAAGGCAGTCAGAGGCTTTACATGCCAATCAGCGATCCGTGCAGTTGGTTGAAAGGGATCCAGAAGCTCACAACAACTTAGGCATCTCCTTACATAAAATGAAGAGGCTGGAAGAGGCTGAAGCGAGCTATAGGAAGGCAATAACACTTAGGCCTGATTATGCCGAAGCCTACAGCAACTTGGGAAATGCGTTGAGGGAAAGGGGTGAACTAGGTGAGGCCGAGGCAAGCTATAAGCAAGCGATCAAATCGAAACCTTTTTATGCCGAGGCTTACTATAATTTGGGCGTAACGCTTAAAGAGCTCGGTAGGTTGAGCGATGCTGAAGCAAGCTATAGGGAGGCGATTAGATCTAATTCTAATTACGCCGAAGCCCACGGCAACTTGGGCATTACTTTAAACGAGCTCGGTAAAATAGCAGAAAGTGAAGCCAGTTTTAGGCAAGCGATATCGCTGAAACCAAACTTTCCCGAGGCTTACAACAATCTCGGTAATGCCCTCAAAGAGCTGGGGCGATTAGAAGAAGCTGAAGTAAATTATAGGCAGGCGATCAACTTTGAACCTGAGTATGCCGCAGCCTACAGTAACTTAGGCAGCACTCTCCAAGAACTTGGTAAATTAGATGCTGCTGAAGCTAGCTTTAGGCAATCCATAATTTTCGACGCCAACAGTTCCGATTCGCATAGCAATTTGGGTGCTATTCTGCAGGACTTTGGTAGGTTGGAAGAGGCTGAGGCTTGTTACAGGCAGGCGGTTGCCCTAAATTCAGAACATGCCGAAGCGCACAGACACCTAGCGTTAATGAAAAACTATAGCAGGCGCGATGAGCAGTATTTAAGAATGCAGGAGATATATCTTGATGAGGAAACTCAAGAACAGCAGCGTTGCCAGATAAATTTCGCTTTAGCTAAAGCGTCTGAAGATTTAGGAGATTTTGAGCAAGCATTCCAACATTTCAAAGAAGGCAATGCGCTGCGCAAAAAGTTCTTGAACTACGACAGAAGTGAAGACATAGAACTATTCACTCAACTTAAGTCGAATCACCCACGGATTGCACAAAACCGCTTAAACCTGGAGGAAATCGAAATCGGGCCAAAGCCAATTTTTATTGTTGGTATGCCGCGCTCTGGCACGACGCTAGTTGAGCAAATTGTTTCATCACATTCCCAGGTGGCGGGTGCGGGAGAGCTACCTTGTGTTGAACAATATGGCGCTCCCATAGCCAGAGGTATTTCTGCCATAGATGCAGGCAGTTTGCTGAGTTTTCGCCAGCAATATTTGGCCAAGTTGTTTGATTTTTCTGACGGTAGCCCTGTTGTCTCAGACAAAATGCCTCTGAACTGTCGCTACCTAGGGTTGCTTGCCTGCGCATTTCCTGAGGCAAAAATAATCCATGTGAAAAGAAATCCTGCAGCAGTATGTTGGGCGAACTATAAACAATACTTTGTATCCAAGGCGCTGGGCTACTGCTTCGAGCTTGAAGATATCCTCCATTATTATGAGCTTTATAGAGATCTTATGGCGCATTGGCAAAAGTTATTTGCGCAGAGAATTTACCAGCTTGACTACGAGATGCTCACCATTAACCAAGAAGACGAAACACGAAAGCTAATTCAGTACCTAGACTTAAACTGGGAAGGGAAATGCCTCTCGCCTCAGGAAAATCTTAGGAGTGTCGCGACTGCATCCAACATGCAGGTGCGGGAAAAAGTTTATCGAGGTAGTTCGCAGCAATGGAAAAAATATAAGCCTTTTCTGAATGGTGCGCTGGATTATCTTGATGCTTCAACAGAGCGGTGATTAGTTGTGCGAATACGGTTTGTCAGCTATTACGCCATCGCGACAAACAAACAAGCTGCAAAACAACAGGCGCTGGGTGTGAAAATCAGGTGACCGTTTACTGAGATCGAAACAACATTACACCAACAGAACTTGTCGATACTAACTCTATTGTTTGCAGATCAAAGGTGTTTAGTGCCTCAATTGCGCGATTAGTCGACGTTCAGAGAGTGCAAGACAGCTTGATCATATCTAATTAGTAAAACGGAGAAAGTTCAATGGTTAAACGCAGTTTAAGCCGATCAGCATTAATGTTTATTTCTGACAGTTGGGACAACGTAATGGACGCGAGATATAACCCGCTTCGCTTTATACGTGACCCAAGCCTGCAGGCCTACTTTACGCTCGTATTGTTTTTAATGTGGAGTGTTTACTTTGGGGTCGTTGCTTCCTACTATCTTGGCTTGACGAATTTCAGCACAGTGACAAGTATTTTCGTTCATGTGGCAGTTTTGCTACCGATCATGGTCACCAATGCCGTTTTTAGAGACGCTGAACGGGATGGAGAGGAGTGGCTTCAGATCTGGCGGGAGCAAAAGCGGGCGTATAATTTTTGGAAGTCCCAGGTTCAACGTAAGAATGAAAATGTCTGTAAATGGGATTTACAGCGAGAAGGGTGATCACTGACAGGCAACACGATTTGTCAAAGACTTGTCTAGATGGGTTCTGTGAGCCTTCTCGTTTACAGCCTCGTGTCACTTAATCCGGCAAGTTGCCGCTAAGCAGAGCATTTGGGGTAAATGGAGACAAGGGGAAGTTATGTTGAAAAGACCGATTAGCGTCTTGGTAGCATCAATAACGATGCTACTTATTTACATCGCGGTACTGCCGTTGTTTGGCTACGATTTAGTCATTCATAAATTGGCAATAGTCCCCGCTATGGATTATTCCGATGATGTAAACCATCTACTGCTAACAAGGTCCGCAACCTTTGCCACTCTCGCGTATTTTTGTATAAATTATTTGCGTAGGAAGCGCCCGTTGTCATCGGTTGCTCCCATGTTGGTATTTTGTAATTTCTTCCTGCTCTTTGGCTTGATAACGGTAGCTCAAGAAACTTTTCTTTCGACGTCTGAAGAAACAAATGGTTGGAAGCTTTGGGGGCTATTGGCGTTGATTGGTTTGCTATCAATTACCTTGTATACAGAAAACCAAGCGGAATCGGATAGAATTTTCAAAGATCAATGGTAGGCGAGCTGACTATTAAAATTCGACCACCGTCGAAAGCAATCCCATAATTATTTTCTCTCCCTCATACTTTAGAACTTTGTGCTAAGCACGTTTGCAATTTTTACAATACCCCAAGCAAATAGTTGAGAGTTTGTTGAAATGGAACCCGGAGCCGGACTCGAACCGGCACAATATGTCTATCGGTGGATTTTGAATCCCCGTTGCACGCAGTGAAAGGGCACTGGGTAGCAGTGGATTGAGAATGCGTTGAAATGGTACCCGGAGCCGGACTCGAACCGGCACAATATTTCTATCGGTGGATTTTGAATCCACTGCGTCTACCAATTCCGCCATCCGGGCATTTTCAACTTTTCTGCCTACGGTGGAAGACATCCGCAGGTGAAACTTCGAAGTTGGGTAAAGAAATTTCTTTATCCATCTGAAGGGCAGGCATTTTGCCCAAGGCCTTCTCCAGTTACAATAGCACTTTCCTCTATTTGGTCAGTTAAGCCAATGTTTCTCTCTGATTTCGATTATGACCTGCCTGAAAATTTGGTTGCGCAGCAGCCTCTACCCAATCGAACAGACTCGCGCCTACTGCATTTAACTCCAAATGGTCTGAGGCATGAGCAGTTTCCAGACTTACTTAACTATCTGCGTCCTGGGGATTTGTTAGTACTTAATGACACTCAGGTAGTCAAGGCGAGGCTGCATGGGGAAAAAGACAGCGGTGGCTTAGCCGAGGTTTTGCTGGAAAGGGTAGTTGTTTTGGATGATAAAGCTGAAGACGGCGCAATTATCTCGTCCTGTCATGCACTATGCCAAGTTCGGGTCAGTAAGGCCCTTCGACCGGGGCGCTTTCTAAACTTTGACGGACAAAAAGTAGAATGTGTTAGCCGCGATGGCGAATTTTATCTGCTTAAATTTCCCTGGCCTGTGTTTGAGTTTTTAGAAAGTTATGGCGAGCTGCCATTACCACCCTATATTGAGCGCGATGGTGGACTTACTACTAGTGAATTTGATGAATCTCGCTACCAGACGGTGTTCGCTGCGAACCCTGGCGCTGTAGCCGCGCCTACAGCCGGTTTGCACTTTAGCCCTGAGCTTTTGCTTGCCGCCAAAGAGCTCGGCGTAGCTGTGACGTATGTCACTCTGCATGTGGGCGCGGGTACTTTTCAGCCAGTTAGAGTGAATGATGTATCTGAACATCAGATGCATAGAGAGTACTATGAGGTTTCTGCAGATAGCGTCGCGGCAATTGAGCGAGCGAGGAACGGTGGCGGGAGGGTGGTTGCTGTTGGCACTACTGTTATTCGTACACTAGAGAGTGCTGCGCAGTTGACGGGTAGGGTTACCGCCGGCGGGGGCGAGACCAGATTGTTTATTCAACCGGGTTTTGAATTCAAGGTCGTTGACGCGCTTGTGACTAACTTCCATTTGCCAAAATCTACGCTGTTAATGTTGGTGTGTGCGTTTGCCGGTTTCGACTCAATGATTGGGGCCTATAAAGTGGCAGTAGCTCAGGGCTATCGGTTTTTTAGTTACGGCGATGCAATGTTCATTGAGCGCTAATTTTTTTGCTTTCGGTGGTTGAAACCGCCGATAACTTTGACGGTTCAGTATAACTACAGACTACAAGGGACTATTTTGTTTGATTTGCTTACTACAGATGGCGAGGCTCGCAGAGGGCAGCTGACTTTACCGCACGGCACAGTGCAAACGCCGGTTTTCCAGCCTTGTGGGACCTACGGTACCGTCAAAGCCATGACGCCACATGATCTTAAGCAGGCCGGTACGCAAATGCTATTGGGCAATACCTTTCACTTGATGCTGCGCCCAGGAGATGTACAGATTCGCCAGTTGGGTGGACTACATGAGTTTATGCAGTGGAAAGGCCCAATTTTGACCGACAGTGGTGGCTTTCAGGTTTTCAGTTTGGGTGAACTACGTAAGCTCAACGAAGAGGGTGTTGTGTTTAAGTCACCCATCAATGGTGACAAGGTTAAGTTAACTCCAGAATCGTCGATACAAGTGCAAGGTAACCTTGGCTCGGACGTGGTGATGGTGCTGGACGAGTGCACAGCCCACCCAGCGACGCCTAAACAGGCTAAGGAGTCCATGGAACTGTCTCTTCGCTGGGCTCAGCGTTGTCGAGATGCCTTTAATAATGATCGCGAAAAAAGTATAAATCCTGGTGCAAAGCTCTTTGGCATTGTTCAGGGTGGAATGTACGAAAATTTGCGCCAAGTCAGCTTAGCTGGTTTGCAAGATATCGGTTTTGACGGTTACGCCATTGGTGGTCTTTCGGTGGGTGAGAGCAAAGAGGATATGGATAGAATTCTCGTTGACCTTTTACCGAACATGCCCACAACCAAGCCGCGTTATCTCATGGGTGTGGGTACCCCTCAAGATTTGGTTCGAGGCGTTGCCTTGGGCGTAGATATGTTCGACTGCGTCATGCCCACTCGTAATGGCCGCAACGGTCACTTATTTACTTCCACCGGTATAGTCAGAATTCGTAATGCGCAACATAAAAGCGCCGATATTCCGATAGACGACAAGTGTAGTTGCTATACTTGCGAGAATTTTTCGCGCGCCTATATCCACCATTTAGATCGTTGTGGAGAAATGTTGGGCGCTATGTTGATGACTACGCACAATATTCACTACTACCACAACTTAATGGCTCAATTGCGCACATCTATTGAAACGGGTACATTTCGCACCCTCGTCAATACCCTTCACAATGATTGGAATACCAGTACATGAATCTGTTTGAAACTACAGCTCACGCTGCCTCTGCCACCGCTCCTGCTGGAGATGCTGGTTGGATAAACTTAGTAATGCTTGGAGGCTTTGTCCTCATCTTTTATTTTTTGCTGATTCGTCCGCAAAACAAGCGTCGTAAAGAGCATCAGGAATTAGTTACAGCGTTGTCCAAAGGCGATGAGGTGGTAACAGCCGGCGGTATCGTTGGACAAATAACTAAGGTTGAAGATGATTTCGTCAAAGTTCAGATCAATGATCAGGTCGAAATGCGTATTCAAAAATCAGCAGTAGGTGCCACATTACCCAAAGGAACGATTAAGTCTCTAGACTAGTCGTTTTACCGTTCTGGGGATAAAACTTGGGGGCTTGACGAAATTAGTCATGGTCTCAATATAAGTGCTGTCTGCAGTGGTGGTCGTTCGGAATAAGTGCGGCCTAGGCGCTCGGTTATTAACCTACCAATTATTGGAGCAGGATTCGTGTCAGAAGGACCCATAGACCCATCTGAGCAAACTACATTGCTTGGAGTGGCACCGCGCCGTGGAGCGCTAAACAAGTTTCCACTTTGGCAATATGTACTAATCGCATTAGTGGTTGGTATTGGCGCAATTTATGCCGCCCCAAATCTGTTTCAACCAGATCCCGCTGTGCAAGTCAGATCTTTAGATAGTGATCAAGCAATCACTCAAGGCACGCTGGCGCGAGTTGAAGCAGCGTTAAAGAAAGATAATATTCAAATACTTGATAGCGCGTTAGATGAAGATTCTTTGATCGTACGTGTAGCTAGTGATGAAGCGCAGTTGCGGGCGCAAGCAACTATCGCCAGTGCGCTGAATGCCCGTGATGTGAATTACGTAGTAGCCTTATCTCAAGCGAGTAATACACCTCAGTGGCTGCAAGACATGGGCGGTAAGCCAATGTCTTTAGGTTTAGACCTTTTTGGTGGTGCGCACTTTCTTTTGCAAGTGAACATGCAGGAATATCTAAAAGGTGTCATGTCGAATTCTGCTGAAGGTATGCGCGATAAGTTGATTCAAGAGCGAATTCGTTTTTCACCAGGGAAAGACTGGGTTAAAGGCCAAGTTATCCGTATTCCTTTTCGCGACGAAGAAAGTCGTGCTGCCGCTAAAGATGCGCTTGTGGATTTTCCAGATTTCTTGGTCCAGGACCGTGAGGTGGCAGGTAGCCCAGTTCTACAATTTACCATTACAGAAGACAAAATTCGGGGGTTAGAAGATCGTGCGATTAGCCAGAACTTGACCAGCTTGCGTAAGCGAGTGGACGAATTAGGTGTCTCCGAACCTCAGGTACAACGACTAGGTCGATCTAGAATCGTTGTGGACTTGCCGGGTATTCAGGACAGCGCGAGAGCAAAAGAGATACTAAACAAGTTTGCTAATTTGGAGTTTCGTTTAGAGGCTTTGCCTAATGCGCGTAAGTCGCAAATAGAAACCTACCCTTATCAGGGCCGTGAGCAAGAAATAATGCGCCGCAACATTGTTACCGGTAACAATGTTCAGGATGCACAGCAGTCTTTTGACCCAGATACGAGTCAGCCGCAGGTCAGTATTGAGTTAGACAACGAAGGCGGGCGCAAGATGAACGCCGTGACCAAAGATAATGTGGGCAGGGCAATGGCTATTCTGTTTATAGAGCAGAAGCCTCGTGTCAGAAAAGTCATGGTCGACGGTGAAGAGGTGGAAGAGTTCTACTCTGTCGAAGACAAGCGTCTTATTAGTGTTGCCAATATACAAAGCGCGTTAGGGTTTAACTTTCGTATAACCGGATTAGATCTTCGTGAAGCACAGGATCTGGCGCTATTGCTGCGAGCAGGTGCATTAGCTGCGCCAATGTATATTGTCGAAGAACGCACTGTCGGTGCCCAGTTGGGGGATGAAAATATTCGTCGCGGCTGGCAATCCGTTGCTATTGGTTTTGCCTTAGTCTTGGTTTTTATGCTTTTCTTTTATCGCGGTTTCGGAGTGGCGGCAAATGTCGCATTGACCGTGAACTTAACTTTGTTGGTAGCTATTATGTCAGTGTTGGGTGCAACGCTTACGTTACCAGGTATAGCCGGCATAGTACTCACTGTGGGCATGGCAGTTGACGCCAACGTGCTTATTTTTTCTCGTATTAAGGAAGAGTTGGTTACGAATCCGCCACAGCAGGCTATTCAAGCAGGTTTTGATCGCGCGTTGTTGACCATTACTGACGCTAACGTAACCACATTTTTTGTAGCCATTATTTTGTTGTCTATTGGTAGTGGTCCTGTAAGAGGCTTTGCGGTGACTTTGGCCGTTGGCATTGTAACCTCTATGTTTACCGCCATTTTGGTAACAAGGGCCTTGGTTAATCTAATGTATGGTGGGCGCAAGCTCGAGAGTTTGAAAATATGATTGGTTCTAAATTTGATTTCATGGGGCGGCGCGGCATTGCCACAGTAATATCCGGCGTCTTGCTCATAGTTTCGGTTGGATCTCTGGCCATTTCCGGGTTGAATTTAGGGTTGGATTTTACTGGTGGGTCGCTTGTCGAAGTTGGCTTGGGTAAAGAAGTTGAACCAGAAGAAGTCCGTCAGTATTTAACCGGCAAGGGTTTCAATAACGGCACAGTACAGACTTTTGGTTCTAATACTGAATTACTAATTCGTATGCCGCCGCAACCCTCAGACACAACAGATGAGGCCGAGATTGCAGCAAGCCAAGCTCAGTTAGGCGATAACATTTTTCAGACATTGTCGGCACAGTATCCGGGTATGGTTCTGCGCCAGTCAAATTATGTTGGGCCAGCGGTAGGGGACGAATTAGCCAACGATGGTGGGTTAGCATTACTCACAGCATTAATCGTAGTGATGTTCTATATCTTGATGCGGTTTACCAAACAGTTCTCTGTGGGCGCAGTTGTCGCATTGGCTCACGATGTAATCATAGTCTTAGGTTGCTTTTCATTATTCCAATGGACTTTTGATTTAACCGTGTTGGCTGCGCTTCTTGCGGTAATTGGTTACTCCTTGAACGACACAATTGTTGTCAGTGACCGTATTAGAGAGAATTTTCGTAAAATACGAAAAAGCGCGTCAGTGGATATTATAAATACCTCATTGAACCAAACACTTGGACGTACATTAGTAACCTCGATGACGACGTTGTTTGTATTGTTGGCATTGTTACTTGCTGGAGGGGAAGTGATTCGCGGGTTTGCTTCGGCACTTTCCATTGGCGTAGTAATTGGTACTTACTCATCAATTTATGTTGCCGCGAATGTATTGTTGATGATGAATATCAGCAGAGAAGACTTGCTGGTGCCTGAACCTGAGCAAGACAGTAATGAAGATGGCAGCTATCCATAGATAGCTGCGTGCTTTTCGTCTTGGGTGGGACTAGCCGGTTTCTTTAAAGGTCTGAATTAAATTGCGGAAACACTTTGGATTGGCCGCAGCAATGTCGCCGGTTTCCCAAAAGTTTTCACCGCCTTTCAGGTCGCCGATAAAACCGCCGGCTTCACGAACAAGAACGATCCCAGCAGCAATATCCCATTTGCTTAAACCCATTTGCCAAAATCCATCTAAACGCCCTGCCGCTACATAAGCTAAATCTAGGGCTGCGCTGCCACTTTGCCGAATGCCTCTGCAGGTACCCGTAATGCTTTTCAGCGATCCCATATACGAATCTAACCCGCTGTCCATGCTAACAGGGGAAATAGATGTTGCGAGCACGCAATCTTCAATCTTAGCCCGTGCGCTAACGCGAATACGCTTACCGTTAAGTTGAGCACCTGACCCACGGCTGGCTATAAACTCCTCACCGCGTACTGGATCTACTATGATGCCGTGTTCATGGTGGAGGCCTTTCATAATGCCAATCGAAACGCTGAAATGCGGCACTCCTTGTAGGAAGTTGAGCGTGCCGTCTAAGGGGTCAATTATCCAAGTGAATTCGCTATTACCCTTTATGGTCCCAGACTCTTCAGCCAAGATATTATGATCTGGGTATGTTTCTCTAATTTGTTCGATGATTAAAGATTCAGCCATTCGATCAATATTAGAGACAAAATCGTTGCGTCCTTTAGAATGCACTTCAAATTCATCTTGCCTGTCCATTGAGCGAGAGAGGTAGTCTGCGGCTTTGCGAGCGGCTCGGAGGGCGATATTGGCCATCGGTTGCATAATAGGGTCCAGAGTGAGGGTGAGTAGGCGGGCGCTATGCTAATGCCTCGAGGCCGACATGCCAAACTAAACTATGAGGATATTGTGTTAGACAGAATTAGAATTGTATTGGTTGAACCTAGCCATCCAGGAAATATTGGCGGTGCCGCGCGAGCTATGAAGACAATGGGGATGAATCAGTTGGTGTTGGTGAACCCCGGTCGCTTTCCAGATCCGCAGGCTGACTGGCGTGCGGCAGGTGCAATGGATGTGCTGGATGAAGCTGTTGTGGTAGATGATTTGGCCACAGCACTTGACGGTTGTCGTTTTGTTGTCGGCACCAGTACCCGTATGCGATCTATTCCATGGCCGGTAATCAGTGCCAAGGAACTGGGCAGTGTTCTTGCCGAACAACCACGAGACTCGGAAATCGCAGTATTGTTTGGTCGAGAAGATAGTGGCCTCAGTAATGAAGAACTCCAGAGTTGTCATGTGCACATGCAAATTCCTTCGTCGGAAGTGTACGGGTCACTCAATCTAGCTATGGCTGTGCAAGTTGTATGTTATGAAGTATTCCAACATCAAATCCAAGCTGACGAGCAAGGGTTAAGTAACTCAGCAAAAGACCTCGCGACGGACGGAGAGCGGGCTGAAATGTTAACCCAGGGCACCCGAATTTGGGATAAAGAGCCTGCAACTGTGGCGCAATTTGATGCGCTGATGGCGCATTGGGAAGAGGTGTTGGTAGGTAGTGGATTTATCAAAGCTGAAAACCCTGGTCACACGCTTACACGCTTGAGAAGAATGTTTATGCGTCACCAACTAGATGAAACTGAAGTGCAAATTATGCGTGGGGCTCTAAAGCATTTAGCACATGGTGGGCTTAAGGACTCTGACGATAGGTTGAATAAATAGATAAAAGGTAAATTTTTGGAATTGCTGCAAAATGCTGCGCCGAATACGTGTTTTATTCTGGGGTTGCAAAATTTTCCAGAACGCGTTGAACTACAGGATATGAAAACAGTAGTAATCATAAATTCCAAAGGTGGCTCTGGGAAGTCGACGCTTGCGGCCAATTTGGCAGCGAACTATGCGCTCAAAGGCCGCAATCCAGCCATCCTCGATTTAGATCCTCAGGGGTCTAGTATGCGATGGTTGCAAAATCGCCCCGATGATTTGCCGGTAATTCACGGTATTGCCGGGTATGAAAAGAAGTCTACGGTTACCAGATCTTGGCAGCTGCAACCGCCTGAAGGCACTGACCCACTAATTGTTGATACTCCTGCGGGTTTAGAGCGTACGGGACTTGCAGCAACTAGTCGCGGCGCAGACGCAATTCTTATTCCAGTTATGCCATCGGATATAGACATTCATGCTGCTGTGAACTGTATTTCAGAACTTCTTTTGACTACGAAATCGGATATGACCCAAAAACGCATCGGTATCATTGCAAACCGGGTGCGTGCTAATACTCGGGTATATGGGCGTCTGGAGCGATTTCTCCGGAGTTTAGATATTCCTTTGGTTGCGACCTTTAGAGATTCTCAAAACTACACGCGCAGTGCTGAGCTGGGTATCGGTATTAGTGAAATGCCTCTCTGGCAAGTGCGCAAAGATATGGGTGCTTGGAAAGAGCTGCTCAGTTGGCTAGACAGCACGCTGTATGATTCGAGAAATGTGAGACCGCTGCCTAGCCGATTAGGTGTTAGAGCAGTGCCCCAAATGGTTGCACCTACAGCGTCATAAGCTCTTTGCAAAAAAGGAAGAGTGAGGCGGCATTGTGCGGTGCACTTTTCGACAAATTGCAAAAGTTCCATTGTTTTAAGTTATCTTCTCAAAGATTAGCGTCCATACTTATACTGCGAAACCGAAATTGCTAGTTTGTTTGCCAAGTTGGACTAAGGACGGCTACTCGGGCCTTGTGCAGATTCTGATACCAAATAAAGATACCGCCTAAATGACTAACCCAATTTATCTTGATTATGCTGCTTCAACTCCAGTAGATCCTCGAGTCGCTCAGATTATGGGCGACCATATGACAATGGCGGGGGTATTTGGTAATCCAGCGAGCCGTTCACATGTGTATGGTTGGCAAGCCGAAGAAGCTGTCGAAGAGGCTCGAGTACAGGTTGCGTCAGCACTGGGTGCAGATCCCAGAGAAATTGTTTGGACATCAGGCGCAACTGAGTCAAACAACTTAGCGATTAAGGGTGTTGCCTATAAATCTAGTAGGCGACACATTGTCACCAGTTCTATCGAGCATAAGGCGGTGCTTGATTGCTGTGGTTACTTAGAGCAACAGGGCTTTGAAGTCACCTATCTAGCGCCAGATGAGTTTGGGCGAATCAGTCCAGTATCGGTGGAGGCAGCCCTGCGAGAAGACACTTTGTTAGTGTCGATCATGCACGTTAACAATGAGTTGGGCACCATTAGTGACATTGCATCAATTGCCAAGCTGTGCCGAAATCGAGGGGTATTATCACATACGGATGGTGCACAGAGTTTTGGCAAGCTACCCACCGATATCAAGGACTTGGGAGTAGATTTGATGTCTATTTCTGCGCACAAAATTTATGGTCCAAAAGGCATGGGTGCCCTATATGTGCGCAAAAATGAAGGCCTCAGATTAGCTGAGCAAATCCATGGTGGTGGTCACGAAATGGGAATGCGTTCAGGGACATTGGCTACTCACCAGATAGTTGGGTTGGCCGCGGCGAGTAACTTGATGCAATCTGAGATGGCTCAAGAGCATGCAAAATATACAGCTCTACATCAGCGTTTTTTAAGTCATCTTGAGCAAATTCCAGAGCACCGAGTTAATTCACATCCAACAGATGGCTTGCCTCAAATCATCAATGTGGGGTTTGCTGGTGTGGACGGCGAGACTCTAATGCTTGCATTGAATGGCCTTGCTGTTTCCAGTGGCTCGGCGTGCACTTCGGCCAGCGTGGAGCCTTCCCATGTGCTTCGTGGCGTGGGACTAGCTGATGATATAGCGCATGCTTCCTTGCGCTTTAGTTTTGGTCGCTTTACTCAAACCAGCGATGTTGATGCAGCTGGTGAGCAAATAGCTCAGGTAGTGGGGCGGTTGCGCGCCAGATAGTTGTAAATCGCTCTTTTTCATTAGTGCCAGAGAAAAGATACTAGGCCTTTGCCCTAGGGCGAAGCATGCGTATAATATGCGCCCTCTAGGCTCGGAGAGATCGAGCTTTTTTATAAAAATTAGGCACATAGCCGTTATTCCTTGAGCTTGCTGAAAGAATATACGTCGCCTTCATCGGAGAATTTAATGAGTGTTGAACGCACCTTTTCAATCGTCAAACCTGACGCAGTAGCCCGTAATTTGATTGGCGAGATTTATTCTCGTTTTGAAAAAGGTGGCTTAAAGATTGTTGCTTCTAAGATGTTGCACCTCACCGGTGAGCAAGCTGCTGGTTTTTATGCAGAACACGACGGTCGCCCATTTTTCGCTGACCTTTGCTCGTATATGCGCTCCGGACCGGTAATGGTACAAGTGCTGCAAGGCGAAGACGCTATTGCTACTAACCGTCGTTTGATGGGCGCAACGAACCCGAAAGAGGCAGCGCCTGGAACAATTCGTGCTGACTTTGCTGAGTCAATTGACGCAAATGCCGTGCACGGTTCAGATAGTCCTGAGTCTGCGGCGAGAGAAATTGCATTTTTCTTTGAAGAATCTGAAATTCAATCTTAAGCGTAATTACCAAAGTTTGTTTCACAAAGAGCTATTAGTCTCATGACACCAAGCCCTCTTAATCTATACGGACTGGATAGAAGCCAACTGGAGGCTTTGTTTCAGGAAAGAGGGCTGCAAGCTTTTCGCGGTAGGCAGTTGATGAAGTGGCTTTATCATCAAGAACTAACCGATTTCTCTGCTATGACCGATCTTCCATTGAATATGCGTGAGTGGTTGGCGGAAAACTGCGTTCTAGAATTGCCCGATGTTGAAGAGCGTCATGTGTCGAAAGACGGTACGGTTAAGTGGATTTTGAAAGTTGCTCAAGGTGACTTGGTAGAAATGGTCGTTATTCCCGATAAAGGAAGAAATACGCTCTGTGTTTCGTCGCAAATCGGCTGTACGTTAGATTGCAGTTTCTGTTCTACCGGAAAACAGGGTTTCAATGGCAACTTAACTTCCGCTGATATTGTCGGGCAGGTGTTAATTGCAAATAGCTACCTTGCGCAAAGTAATACGAGTGTTACCAATGTGGTACTGATGGGGATGGGCGAGCCGTTGATGAATTTCGACGCCGCCATCGCTGCTACCAACGTTATGAAAGATGACCATGCATTCGGTTTATCGAAACGACGCGTCACTATCAGCACGGCTGGAGTAGTGCCGGCGATACGCAAATTGCATCAGGTCACTGATGTTGCGTTGGCAATTTCATTGCATGCCCCTACTGATGAATTGCGAAATGAATTGGTACCGATCAATCGCAAATATCCTATTGCTGAGCTTATGCAAGCTTGCCGCGATTATGTCGAATTTCTTGGGCCGGCGCGCAAACTGGTAATTGAATATACGTTGATGCGGGGGGTAAATGATCAAGCAGAGCACGCGCATCAATTGGCAGACCTTCTTCGCGATGTGCGTTGTAAAGTAAACTTGATCCCATTTAATCCCTTTCCTGGATCGGGCTATGCAAGACCCAAAAGTCAGGATATTAGAGATTTTCAGACCCACATGATGCGGGCTGGGTACGTGACTATGTTGCGTACCACGCGGGGTGAAGATATCAATGCAGCCTGTGGTCAGTTGGTTGGCCTGGTGAATGATAGAACAAGTAGGCAAGGGCGATATAAAGCAAAGCTGCAAGCGTCTGAGTCGCAACTTATTGAAGTACGTTAGTCAAATTACAGCTAGATTTTGACCATATGGTATTAGTTTTCTGGCATACAAGTTGAATAAAAGATCATATGACATCTGAAAAAAGCAATGGCTTAAACGCCACCCAAGGGCCAGGCCAAGTCTTTATTCAAGCGCGTGAAGCGCTAGCTATTACTCAGGCTGAAACTGCCGACGTATTGAATTTGTCGGTAAGTGTTATTAGAGCCATTGAGAATAATGATGACTCTGCACTGCCTGAACGCGTCTACGTTAATGGTTACATTAGATCCTACGCCAAGTTGCTGGGTTTGGCTGCAGAGCCGCTAATTCAGTCTTGGGGTGCGCAATTCCCCGATGAAATGCAGAGCCAGCGCGCTGACCAAGATGAAGAGGAAGCTCGGAATTGGAGTGTTGTCGCAACCGATTCTGTGTCTTCTCCTGGGTTAGGTCGCTGGGTCTTAGCAGCGATAATCGCTTCAATAGTTTTTATTTATTTTGTCTCTAACCAAGATGCTGCAGACAATGCAGTAGCAAATAAACCAGCGCAATTGGAAAGCTCAATCGTTGCGGACGAGGTATTTGTTGGAACTGACTTAGCGGTTAGCCCTGAAGTTGAGACGCAACCCGCCGACGAAAGCTCGGCAAACCTAGTAGAAACTGTGGAATCGCTTAGCGAGGCAGAAGAGGCAGTTGCCGTTGAGGCCACTACCCAAGAAGTTGCAGCCCCTATAATCGCTGAGGTTGAAACAATTAGTGTTGAGGCACCAAGCCCTGAACAAAATGTCGCTGATAATCGGTCCAGTGATGAAGAAGAAAATTCTACCGAAATTCCACCCACCTCGAAGATCATTGAAGCGACTACTCCAGCCATAGATGTCTCAGCAGAGGCAGATGTGGTTACCACAGAAACCTTAACGCAGTTACCGGACAGCTTTGAAGCAGAACCTGAGCCACCAGCGTTTAGCCTTCCACGGCTTACGTTAGAAGGTGATGATCGGATTGTTCTAGCTTTTACTGACGATTGTTGGTTCGAAATTCGAACAGTTGATGGAGATATGCTGCACGCCGACCTTGGTCGACCCGAGCAAGTTAGGGAATATTTTGGTCAAGGGCCTTTCGCCATAAAATTGGGTTTTGCTCAAGGCGCGTCGCTTGAGTTCAATGGAAGTAATGTTTCTTTATCTCCCCACACCCGCAATGACGTTGCTAATTTGGTTGTGGGTCAATAGTGTCACGCGAACATTTCAAGGGGTGGTCCCATGGTTAGAGCGGTTCGCGGTATGCGCGATATACTTCCTCATGATGCGAGATTGTGGCGTTATGTGGAGGATACCATCCAGCAGGTTATCGCTAGATTTGCCTATGAGGAAGTGCGCCTGCCTTTGCTTGAGTTCACTGAGTTATTCGCACGAGGTGTCGGTGAAGCTACCGACATTGTTGAAAAAGAAATGTATACCCTTGCTGATAGAGATGGCGATTCTCTGAGCTTGCGGCCAGAGGGTACGGCGAGTTGCGTCCGCGCACTAGAGGAAAATGGGCTACTCTATAATCAAACACAGCGAGTGTTCTATGCTGGCCCAATGTTTCGCTACGAAAAACCACAAAAGGGCAGATATCGTCAGTTTTATCAAATCGGAGCCGAAGCATTCGGCTTTGCTGGACCAGACGTTGATATTGAACTCATTGCAATTGGCGCAGCTTGCTGGAAAGCGCTAGGCATTTCTCAGTACATATCTTTGGAAGTTAATTCTCTAGGTTCTAGCGAATCTCGACGGGCCTATAAAGACGCCTTGGTGGCATACCTAACCCCTATTCAAGCCCAGTTAGATGAAGATAGTCAGCGCCGGCTGCTGACTAATCCAATGCGAATTTTGGATAGTAAAAATCCGAACACTCAAGAGCTGTTAACGTCCGCACCGCAATTACCTGACTTTATAGATGAGGAAAGTAAGGCACATTTTCAGCAGTTACTAAAGGCACTAGATGACTTGGGCATTAAGTACAATGTGAACTCTAGTTTAGTTAGAGGCTTGGATTACTATACGCACACTGTTTTTGAATGGGTGACCAAAGACTTGGGTTCTCAAGGCGCAGTCTGCGCTGGCGGTAGATATGATGGGCTAGTAAAGCAGTTGGGCGGTCGAGATACCCCAGCTGTGGGATTTGCTATCGGTCTAGATCGCGTGGTTTTACTCTGTGAACTTGCCAATTCTGAAGTTAAATCCGCAGCTGACCTATATATTTGCGTTTTGGGTGACGAGCTTCAAAGCAAAGGATTACTGCTTGCAGAACAACTTCGCGAGCAATTGCCCCAAACCTCGGTTCGACTGCATATGGGCGGCGGCAACTTTAAAAAGCAACTTAAACGGGCTGATGCCAGTGGAGCCACGTGGGCTATTCTCTATGGTGACGAAGAGGCCAAATCTGGCGAGCTAAGTGTTAAACACCTGCGTGACGCGAGTATTGGTCAGACCAAATTGCGCGTTGACCAAATTGCTCAACATATAAGCCCAAATTCTTGATCTGAAGGTTTCCCAAGCGAATGAAGGGGTGCATTGATACGCAGATGTGCCAGAATGCGCGCTGAGCAATGTGCGGTGCGAATAAGTACGCGGGCCTAGCCTAGTTAAAGTATGGAACATCGGGCCAACTGTATTAGTGCATTGTCACATTTGTAGTTGGATTTGATTATTTATAAAGTCCATTTTTATGGCGAGTCAAACGGAGTAGAGGCGGGTGTCTGAATTTCTCAGTGATGAAGAACAAATTGGCCGATTCAAGGCGTGGTGGGATGAAAACGGTGTTTCCCTAATTGTTGGTGTGGGCGTAGCTGTAGCTGTCATCGTTGGATGGCGTTTCTACGATAATGCTAATCAAGAGGCCATGGAACTAGGTTCAAAATCCTACGCTGAGTTTAAAGAAGCTGTTGCTAGTGACCGCCAAATGGTTGCAGATAAGATTAGGCAAGAATTCGCTGGTAGCAGTTATCATGTATTGGTAGCTATGACCCAAGCCAGCGAAGCGGCAAAAACAGGCGACCTGCAAAGCGCCGCTGGGTTGTTTGAAGAATCTATTGATGCGGGTGGGAGTACGCTGCTCGGTGACTTAGCTCGTTTGCGCTTAGCGAAGGTTGAGTATGCACTTGATCGTAAGCAGGCGGCATTAGCAACTTTGTCTGCTATCAGTAACGATGGGTATCGTTCGTGGGCGTTAGAAAGCCAAGGTGATATTTACTTTGCTATGGGTCAAATTGAGCAGGCTCATGCCGCTTACACTGGTGCAGCGCAGTCCATGAATGAGGGTGATGAGCGTCCTCTGTTGAATATCAAAGTTGAAAATACAGCGCCCTTTAATGGCGAGTTTGTAGATTTCACCAGTGATCTAGATCAAGCTCTAGAAGCTGCAGAAACGTCCTTAGCCCAAGACAGTGAATCAGAGACCGTCGAAGATGAATGATATTGCGCCTTTTTCCAGAGTGCTGCGCCCATTGACCGTGGTTGCACTTAGCGGCTTGATCGCTGGCTGTAGTTGGTTCTCATGGATACCTGGGGTTGGCGATGGCAAAGAAGATGAAGAGTCTTTAGAACCTGCCAAGCTGGTTAAGTTTACGCCAGAGTTAGATATCAATCGTGAGTGGAAGGCTAACGTTGGCGACGGCTTAGGCAAAAAATATCTACGTATTAGCCCCAGGGTGGTAGCTGATCGTATTATCGCAGCTGATGCGTATGGCATAGTTGCCGCCTTCGACAGGTTCAGTGGCAAGCGCGTATGGCAAACTCAGTTCGATAAAGTTGCCGGTAAGGGCTTTAGTATCACTGGATTTTTGGACAGAACTGATCCAAGTTTTGTTAGCGGCGGTTTGGGTACGGGTGAAGGTCTAGTGCTACTTGGTACCACCAGAGGCGATGTTGTTGCACTGAGTGTGGTCGATGGTTCTGAACAGTGGCGTGGCAATGTAGGGACCGAAATTGGTTCTGTTCCAGTTATCGATGATGAGCGCGTTTTTGCCCAATCTATTGACGGGAAGCTGACTGCATTAGATAGCGCCAGTGGCGAAGAATTGTGGACCTATAACAGCCAAGTACCACGGTTGACTCTCCGTGGCACGAGTTCGCCTGTGGTAGTTAATGATGTTGTGTATACGGGGTTCGCGAGCGGTAAGGTAACTGCCTTGCGTGTAGAAAACGGTGAACCCATTTGGGAACAACGAGTGATGTTGCCTGAGGGTCGTTCCGAGTTGGAGCGTATTGTTGATGTAGACGCCAGTCCGTTAGTTACTGGCAGCGCTATATTTGCCGTTGCCTATCAAGGTCGCGCCGTTGGTATGTCTTTGCGTGACGGCAGACCGCGCTGGGAAAAAGAAACCTCAAGTTTCCTCGATATGGCAGAAGGTTACGGCCAGCTTTATGTAGTAGATGATGAAGATACCATCCTCGCTATAGAGCAAAGTTCAGGTGAGGTTGTTTGGCAGCAAGAGGCTTTTGCACGCCGCAAGTTGACCGCGCCATTGGCCTTTTCCAATTACATATTTGTGGGTGACGATGAAGGCTACCTGCATGCGGTTGCCCAACGTGATGGTCGGCTTTTGGGCCGCGTTAAAGTGGGTAAAGGGCTTCGCTCTAATCTGATTGTCGCTGATGGTGTTATTTACGCGTCAGATAACAAAGGCGACATTCATGCTTTCAAGGCGTCGCTGAGATAATTTATGCTTCCTACCGTTGCCTTAGTAGGCCGGCCAAATGTTGGAAAATCTACACTTTTCAATAAGTTAACACGTAGTAGAGATGCCTTGGTCGCGGATGTGCCGGGGCTAACTAGAGACCGCAGGTACGGACGCATAGCACTAGAAGAGTCTTCGGCTACGCTTATCGATACTGGAGGTCTTTTCGGCGAACACGTTCTAGCAGACGCCCTGACTGGGCAAACTCAACTCGCCGTTAATGAAGCAGATTTAGTTATTTTGCTGTTGGATGGTCGCGAAGGTGTAACCGCGGCTGATGAAGATGTGGTTACCTATCTACGCAAATCTAATGTGCAATTTTTGGCCGTAATTAACAAAATTGATGGCCTTCCAGAAGACCAAGTGGCGCTAGATTTTGGTCGTTTTGGTTTCTCAGATTACTTGTTGATCTCAGCCAGCCATAGCCGCGGGTTAAAGCAATTACGTGAGGCTATAGAGCAGCGTCTGGCAGACCTTGATCTGCCTCAAGAACCCGAAGACTTAACGCTTAGTTCTGCAATTCGGGTAGCAGTGGTAGGGCGGCCGAATGTAGGTAAGTCGACCTTGGTCAATCGTCTTATTGGTGAGGAACGGCAAGTAGTATTTGATATGCCAGGCACCACAAAAGATGCCATTGATATTCCCTTTACCAAAGACGACACCGACTTTGTCCTAATTGATACGGCGGGTGTAAGGCGTAAAGGTAAGGTTTCGGAAATCACCGAAAAATTCTCGGTTGTGAAAGCACTTGATGCGATGCAACGTGCTCATGTCGTGATATTGGTCATAGACGCAGCGGAAGGATTGGTTGAACAAGACCTTCACGTGCTGGAGTACGCGCTGGAGGCGGGTGCTGGGATGGTCATTGCCGTTAATAAATGGGATGGCTTACCGCTTGAGCAGCGAGATAAAGTAAAGAAAGCTCTAGATCGTAGGTTGACCTTTGTGCCATGGGTGCCATTGGAAATGATCTCTGCCTTACACGGTACCGGTGTTGGTGTCTTGCTTAAAAAAGTTCAGAAGATCCACAAAGTCGGCCTTTTCGAAGTGTCCACTTCGGCGTTGACTCGACTGCTGCGCAATTTAGTCGCTTCGCATCCCGCGCCCTCAGTGCGGGGTAGGCCGATCAAAGTGAAAGTGGCAACCCGAGCTGGTTCTCACCCTCCTAAGTTGGTGATTCATGGCAATCAACTCAGCGCATTGCCCGCGAGCTATAAGAAGTTTTTAGAAAACGGCTTTCGTGAGGCGCTAAACCTTATTGGTAACCCAATCAGAATTGAGCTGCGAGATTCCGAAAACCCCTTTGCTGGTAAAACTAATCAGTTGAGCCAAAGTCAGTTAGACCGGCGCAAACGTATGCTCAAGTATCGGAAAAAATCGAAAAACTAGCCCGCAACACTCTTACTAGTTGTTGGAAGCCAGAGCATTAGTTAAAGCCTGCTGAAACTCTAGTGGATCTACCCTGACCCCATTTAAGCTAACGGACCAATGTAAGTGTGGGCCGGTAACTCTGCCGGTAGCGCCGACTAACCCGATAACGTCTCCCTGTTGTACGGTTTGCTCTAATGCAACTTTATGTTCACTCAAATGGCAATACATAGTGATTAGCCCTTGGCCATGATCAAGAAAAACTGTCTTACCATTGAAGTAAAGATCATCTACCAAAACCACTAGAGCTGCGGCTGGGGCGATAATCGGTGTACCGGTATCGGCAGCGATATCCAAGCCGCTATGTGGGTTGCGCGCTTCTCCATTAAAAAAGCGTCGATGCCCAAAAAGGCTGGTAGTAATACCTTTAAGTGGTATCTCGAAACCTTGCTGTAAATTTTGGCTGGGCGAAATTTGTTGATAAAGGGCTCTTTGGATCTTCGATTCCCTCCCAATGCGTTCAAGCTGCTTCGGTTTGGGGTTCACCATTTCGCGATTTTTCAGAGTAATGTGCTGTTCCGTATACTGTTTACCAACGACCTCAAAAGTATGGGTTTTTACAGTGTCACCCACTTTGTAAGTTATGGACTCCTCGCCCAACGGCTGCGATACCGGTAAACCTACCAGTATTGACTTGCCGATACGCAATACAGGTTTGTCGCGAAAGGTAATTTCATCGGCCTCCCTTGGGGGTGTCCACTGATAAACTCCACCGGGAAAACTGCTGTTCGCCGTTATCTCCCCGTCGTTATCATCGGTGGCGAAAGCGATCGACGAAACCCCAAGCAGGCTAAGCATAAGGCCAACGCCAAGGGCCAAGCTTCTTACTTGATGCCGCCAGCGTGTCGAGCAGGTTTCTATAGGTGATCCACCACCGGTTAAAGATCTAAACATTGTCCGTGTCCGTTTGGCTGAGTGGGTTTGTTTGCTTAGTGATCCCGGTTACCGTTGCTGCAATGGTACCGTCTTGCAGCTGCGCTGTTACGCTATCACCAACTTTCGCGTATTCGGTTTTAGTCACTAATGCGTTGGCATTATCGCGAATAAAAGCATAACCTCGCCCCAAAGTGTGGAGCGGACTCATGCCATCGAGCATACGCGCCATAATTGCTACGGAATTTGTCTGGGACTGCAAGTGCCGATTGATACCACTATCCAATCCATTTTTTAGGCGCTGCAGTTTTTCTTTTGCTGTCGCTAGCGCAAAACTAGGACTTTGATTCGATAACCGAGCGCCCAAATTGTCTAGCTGGTTATTCGCGCCAGCTAATGTTTGACCTGCGCTGCGCTGTAGCCTGCTAGCAATGTCATCAAGCCTCATCCACGCCTGTTGTAGATAAGATTCTGGACTCACTAGTCGTAGGTTGAGTTTGTCTAACGTGAGCTGGTGTTCACGCAGTTGGCTTGCCATTAGAACGTTGAGGTGCCGAAATTCTCCGTCGATGTTTTGCAGCATCTCTTGACCATCTGGCACCATAAGTTCTGCTGCCACTGAGGGCGTAGGGGCGCGTAAATCTGCGACAAAGTCGGTAATCGCTATATCTATTTCGTGACCGATAGCTGAAACAATTGGTATCTGGATGGACGCAACTGCTCGCGCCACCGACTCTAAGTTGAAGGTCCAGAGGTCCTCTAAAGAGCCACCGCCACGGGTCAACAATATTGCATCAGGTGCTAACTTGCTGGCGGCGTTTAGGGCGTTCAGTACCTGAGATTCAGCTTCAGGACCTTGGACAGCAGTAGGTATTACTGTGACTTTAAGGATAGGGAAACGCCTCTGCCAAACTGCCAATACGTCCTGTAAGGCCGCGCCGGTTGGGGATGTCACTACTGCAATATGTTTAGGTAGGTCTGGAATAGATTGTTTGCGGTCGCGGTCGAATAGACCCTCATCAGCAAGTTTAATCTTCAGCGCATCAAAGGCTTGGCGCAGTACGCCTTCACCTGCCGGTTCCATTTGATCGGCAATAATCTGAAAGTCCCCGCGACCCTCGTATAAACTCACGCGGCCGCGTACCAGTACTTGCTGGCCATCCGCGGGTTGCATTTGCACTCGCCGGTTGCTGTTAGCGAACATGGCACAACGCACCTGAGCACCCGTATCTTTGAGAGTAAAGTACCAATGACCCGAGCGTGGCCTAGCAAAGTTAGATAACTCGCCGGTAACCCAGATCAATTGAAAGCGCTCTTCAATGGTTAGTCGAGCTTGTTTATTTAGCTGACTTACGGTGAGAACTGGGCGGCTTTGCTTTATATCCATATTGTTGGGTTTGGTCCAAATGGGTCGGTAGAGAGTTCATCATAATAGCTTAATGAAGCAGCCACCACGCTGGGATTGATGAGAATAATTAGCTCTTGTCCTACATCAAGAATTTACATTTTCGTTATGCATCGCTAGACTACGGCTTTTGCGGGGTTCCAAATGTTACGTATCAGTGACGACGCACTAACTTTCGATGATGTTCTTCTTCTGCCCGCTTACTCCAATATACTGCCTTCCCAAGTAACCCTGCAAAGTCGGGTCTCGAAAAATATTTCGTTGAATATCCCCGTCATCTCCTCTGCAATGGATACAGTCACAGAAGCACGTCTTGCTATTGCCATTGCCCAAGAGGGAGGCATGGGTATTGTGCACAAAAATATGACGGTGGAAGAGCAGGCTAAGGAAGTACGCGCGGTTAAAAAATACGAGTCTGGAATTATCCGCGACGCGGTAACCATAGAGCCAACTGCCACGCTCGATGCATTGCGAGCACTGAATCGAGAAAGAGGGGTTTCAGGTGTTCCGGTAGTTCTAGGCAACAAGCTGGTTGGTATTATTACGAGCAGGGATTTGCGCTTTGAACAGCGCACAGACGCTTTAGTTAGTCAGCTTATGACACCAAAGGAAAGGCTAATTACTGCTCCTGAAGGCACAGACTTTCAAGAAATAACCCATCTTCTGCATGAACACCGTATTGAAAAGGTACTGCTGGTAAATGACGAATTCGAGCTTACTGGCATGATTACCGTTAAGGATATTGTCAAAGCTCAAGCCTATCCAATGGCGTGTAAAGACGGCCTGGGGCGATTACGTGTGGGGGCCAGTGTTGGGACAAGCGCAGATACAGATGAGCGTGTTGCAGCCTTAGTTGAGGCGGGCGCAGACCTAGTGGTGGTAGATACCGCTCATGGACACACTCAAGGCGTACTTGACCGTGTTAAATGGATTAAGTCTCATTATCCAGATCTTGATGTAATTGGCGGTAATGTTGCTACTTACGATGGCGCAAAAGCCCTGATTGACGCGGGTGCTGATGGGGTCAAGGTAGGTATTGGTCCTGGATCTATTTGCACGACGAGGATTGTGGCTGGGGTCGGCGTGCCGCAAATTACGGCCATTGCCGGCGCAGCTAAGGCTGCGGCCGATGCCGATGTACCGGTCATAGCTGATGGTGGTATTCGTTACTCGGGTGACATCGCCAAAGCGATTGTAGCTGGTGCAAGTGCTGTGATGGTGGGCAGCTTACTGGCGGGTACTGATGAATCTCCAGGTGAAGTTGAGTTGTATCAAGGTAGAACTTATAAGTCTTATCGTGGCATGGGTTCAATTGGCGCCATGGCGCAATCCCACGGTTCGAGTGATCGATATTTTCAAGAGGTAGAAGGCGATGGTCGCAAGCTTGTGCCCGAGGGTGTTGAAGGTCGTGTTGCGTATAAAGGTCCTTTAAGTCCCATCGTGCATCAGATGATGGGTGGTCTGCGCGCATCAATGGGTTACACGGGTAGCTCTGATATTCTTACAATGCGCAGTAAGCCAGAGTTTGTTCGGGTCAGTAGCGCCAGCATGATTGAGTCCCACGTTCATGATGTATCTATTACCAAAGAAGCGCCTAATTATCCCCTGAGCTAACTTTGCGCAGGGGGTCGGGCTAGTAAGTTTTTTATTCGTTAAAAAATTTGAATAACAGCTTTAAAGCATAGGGGCTGGAAGGCTACTTATCTTTTAAAGGTATTAGTCGCGTATGTGGTCGAATGTCAAAAGCCGAGCTAAAACCAAAATCTAACAATTCTTAAACACGAACTTTCAAACAAGATATTCGCTAATTATGCAAAATAATGATCAAGATATTCACGCTCAACCAATTCTAATTGTAGATTTTGGCTCGCAGTACACCCAGCTCATTGCACGCCGGGTGCGAGAGTGTGGTGTTTATTGCGAGATACACCCCTTTGATATTGATCCTCAACATATTGCTGAATTTAACCCTGCAGGTGTAATTCTCTCGGGCGGTCCGGAAAGTGTTACCGAAGGCCAAACACCTCGTATTGCCGACGAAATTTTTGCCCTAGGCGTACCGGTTTTGGGTATCTGCTACGGTATGCAAGCTATGGCGTCTCAGCTGGGTGGTATTGTTAGCGCATCGAATAAACGAGAGTTTGGCCATGCACAAGTAGAAATGGTCAGCCCAAGTAAGTTATTGAAAAGTTTGGGTGATGGCAAAGGATCGGCAAATGTGTGGATGAGCCATGGTGACAAGGTCAGTGAGTTGCCAACGGGTTTTATATGTACGGGCAGTTCTGGCAGTGCTCCTATTGCTGCCATGGAGCTTGCTGAGAAGAACTTTTACGGGGTTCAATTTCACCCCGAGGTGACCCATACAGACGGCGGTGATCGCCTGTTGCTGAACTTTACGAAAGACATTTGTGGTTGTGCTGGAGATTGGACAGCAGCCAATATTGTGGAAGACGCAATAGCTAAGGTTCGCGAACAGGTCGGTACCGATAAAGTGCTCCTTGGATTATCCGGAGGTGTGGATTCCTCGGTTGTGGCTGCCTTGTTATCTAAAGCAATCGGCGATCAGCTCACATGTATCTTTGTTGATAATGGACTCTTACGTAAAGGTGAGAGGGATGAAGTTGAACTAGCTTTCCAAAATGCAATTGGTGAAGGTGAACTATCACCACTGAATATTATAACCGTTGCAGCGGAAGATGAATTTCTAGATAAACTTGCAGGGGTTGATGACCCTGAAGCGAAGCGAAAAATCATTGGTGGAACCTTTATTGATGTGTTCGATCGCGAAGCGCAAAAACTCCAAGACGTTAACTGGCTTGCGCAGGGTACGATTTATCCAGATGTGATTGAATCTGCGGCATCTAAGTACGGCAAAGCTCACGTAATTAAGTCTCATCATAATGTCGGTGGTTTGCCGGAACGCATGACCATGCAATTGGTAGAACCGTTACGCGAGCTATTTAAAGATGAAGTGCGCAAGATTGGATTGCACCTCGGCTTACCCGAATCTTTGGTTCATCGGCACCCATTCCCTGGACCTGGCCTAGGAGTGCGCATTTTGGGTGAAGTTAAAAAGCAATATGCAGATGTGTTGCGCGAGGCCGATAAGATATTCATAGACGAGTTACGTAAGGCTGATCTGTATAGTAAAACCTCACAAGCCTTTACAGTTTATTTGCCGGTGAAATCTGTTGGTGTGGTGGGCGACGCTCGGCGTTATGAGCACGTGATTGCCCTGCGGGCGGTAGAGACCATAGACTTTATGACAGCGCGCTGGGCGCACTTGCCTTATGAATTTATAGAATTGGTTTCTAACAGAATCATTAACGAGATTAGCGCAGTTTCTCGCGTAGTGTACGACGTATCTAGCAAGCCGCCTGCCACTATTGAGTGGGAGTAGTTATCCTAGTGTAAGTTATTGATATTAAAAATTATTTACCTTACACATTTGTTTCACGTATAAGATCAGTCGTTGATTTAA
>CAJJDH010000124.1 GCA_905182905.1 marine gamma proteobacterium HTCC2089
TTATAACGGCGGTAGCCAACCCCAAGGGCTGGGCCTTTTTCCTCGCCATGACCCCCGGATTTATAAACTACGATGTTGATCTAGGTCCGCAAATGACTGCGTTGGTGAGTATTATTCTGATTATAGAATTCACATCATTGATGCTCTATGCCGCAGGTGGGCAGGTGTTGGGTAAACTGTTACTCAACAGTGATAACGTGCTGTTACTTAACCGGGTAGCGGGGGCGTTAATGATGTGTGTAGGTATTTGGTTAGCAACGAGCTAACTGACTCTAGGGCTTTTTGTCCGGTGTGTTGAACAGAGCTTGCAACTTTGCTTTGACGCTTTCTTCGACACTTAAGGGCTGTTCCGAAGGCTCGTCTGCATTGTCATTACCGCCACTTTCAGCGGCAACCTCCTGAGTACCAAACAGTGCATCTAACGCTGCCTTAGCGTCTCCACTTGATGTCCGTTCACTTGGCTTAAACGCATTACTATCCGCAAGCCAAAACTCGCAGAAGTTTGCGTTTGTCTTTTGTATCGGTGGTTCTGCTCTATCATCGGCACAGCGCGTGGCATTTTTGGGGTCGTAGTGGATACATAGTCGACAGCAGTGCAAGTCTTCAAAACAACTGGGGCATTGGTTGTGTCGAGATATGGGTTGGGGTAGAGCCGCAAGATTTGCACCGCAATTCCAACATGCTAGGTTAGTCATTTGCTTTACTGCCTTTTTTGTTGCCTTGCATTGCTGTCTATTTGGCGTAGGCCCAAGTGCTGATCAGGTGGTGGGCTATGGCTTGTGGGCCGGGTACGCGTAAGTCTGCATTATTGCCTTCAAGTCCGGCTTTGACATCTGCACGGCTAAACCACGCTACGTCAGCCATCTCAGTAGGATCAATGACGATATTGTGATCCAAGGCAATACCGTGGCAGCCGATCATGAGCGATGAAGGAAAAGGCCAAGGTTGCGATGAATGATATTCCACACCACCCACTTGTATGCCCGCTTCCTCAAATACCTCGCGCCTTACAGCCTCTTCTAAAGATTCTCCCTGATCTACAAAGCCGGCTAGGGCTGAGTAAAAATTACTTTTGGCCATGCGCCCTTGAGATTTACCTAACAAACATCTGTCGCCGTCTATCTCGTCTTGAATAAGCATGATGGCTACCGGATCTGTACGCGGAAATATATGCCGCTCACATTGGTCGCAATGCCGTACCATGCCGCCGCGTCCCATACGTGTGGGTTGGGCGCATTGAGCGCAAAATGGATTGCGTTTATGCCAATCAAGTAGCGCACGTGCTTGGCTGACAATGCCTGCTTCTGCAACGCTCAGCGTACTTGCAGCAACTCGGCAATCAGTAAAAGTGAACGTTTCGGTATGGGTATCAGCTTCCAACATATTCACAGCAAAGTGCGGCGTGTCATCTAGTACGCCGAGAAAAACTGAACTAGCAGGTTGTTCAGCTAGCTGAGCATGCGTACACCACTGCAGGCCTCCGGCATCGGTTAGAGCAACTTTAAGCTTTTGGAACGGTAGGTACTTTGCCGCTTTAGAATTGGCTAGCGTGTTTAAGGTTTCTTCATCGCGGCGTAAGTGCTGGCTTCTATCCAGTGGATTGCCGGCAAAAGTGTGGGTAAAGTTTTCATAATTTTTTTGCATATGCAGATACTAGCAATGTTGCATCGGTTCATCAGCCTTTGTGGGTATTGATACGCGTGTAAGCGGCAGGTCTTGCGTTATGAGAGCAGTACTTTAGATTGTCGCGTAGAATAAATTTGTGGTGATTTATCCTTCACCCTCAGTACTCACTTAGAGTGGGTTGGCGCAAAACAAAATAGGGGTGAGAAATCATGATTGAACGTATTCCGTTTGGTAGCACAGGTCACACAAGCAGTAGAGCCATCTTCGGCGCCGCTGCGCTGGGCGCAATGAACCAGGCTCGGGCAGACAAGACCATTGCCAAAGTTGTGGAAGCTGGCTTGAATCACTTTGATGTGGCTGCCAGTTATGGAGATGCCGAACTGCGTCTAGCGCCATGGTTAAAAGACAATCGTCAAAGCGTATTTTTAGCGACCAAAACCGGGCATCGCACCTACGCCCCAGCCAAAGAGCAATTGCACGCCTCTTTAGAGCGTATGGGGGTAGATCATGTTGACTTAATCCAGATGCATAACTTGACCAAAGAAAATGAGTGGGAAGTAGCTATGGGGCCTGGTGGCGCGTTAGAGGCTTTGATTGAAGCGCGTAATGAAGGCTTGGTGCGCAATATTGGTGTTACCGGACATGGTACCTACGCACCTGCAATGCATATGCGTAGTTTGGAAACCTATGCCTTTGATTCGATTTTGGTGCCGTACAGTTACGCGATGATGTGTGTGCCTCAATATGCTGCAGACTTTGAAAGTCTATATCAGATGTGCCAAACCCGAGGTGTAGCTATGCAAACTATAAAGGCCATTGCCGCGCGCCGTTGGAAAGACGAAGACACTGAAAAGAAATTTAGTTGGTATCGTCCAATCACTGATGCACAGGCTATGAAGCGAGCCATAGACTTTGTTTTAGTGCGTGATGGACTGTTCGTGAATACCAGTAGTGACGCAACATTGATAGATGTAGTACTGGACTGCATGGCGGCGCCAGTTGCAGCAGTGGACGTTGACGCCTTGGCAGCGGATGCACAAAACCTCGGTATTGAACCGCTGTTTGTGCGAGATGTGTCGGATGATGTATTGCTAGAATCATAAGAGCGCGTGGGTACACAAGTTTAGATAGAATCAGTAAAAGTTTTGCGAGAGATAGAATGAGTGATTGGAAAGTAACCCGGTTGGCAGGTGCTTTAGGAGCAGAGGTTTCTGGATTCAATTTGGCCGGTGCTAGTGGTCAGGATATTGATAAGATCAAAGCGCTGCTGCTTGAGCATAAAGTTTTGTTTTTCCCAGGGCAGTCTATTGAGATTGACGAGCACGTTGCCTTGGGGCGGCAGTTTGGTCAGATTGAATCTCACCCCAATTTGAAGAATCCGTTTACCCAGCATCCTGAAGTTTTTGAACTGGCAGCCACTCATGGTGGAGTAGCCGATGAGTGGCATACGGATATCACCTTTCAAGAATCGCCCTCGAAGATGTCTATTTTACACATGGTGAAATGTCCGGAGGTAGGCGGCGATACTATGTGGACCAGTTTAAGCCAAGCGTATGACGAATTGTCCCCGCCCATGCAGAGTCTTTGTGAGGGCCTAACAGCTCTGCATGACGCGCACCCGCATAATCGCCCTCAAGATATGGCTGTGCATCCTGTGGTGAGAGTGCATCCAGATACAGGTGCAAAAGCTCTATACGTGAATGAGCACTTCACTCGGCGTATTGTAGAAATGAATGCAACGGAAAGTCGCGTGATGTTGGATTATCTAACCGAGTGGGTAAAGAACCCCAGATTTACGGTGCGTTATAAGTGGACCCCGGGGACCATAGCTTTTTGGGACAATCGCTGCACCCAGCATTTTGTGCTTAATGATTTTGAAGGTGAGCGCATTATTCAACGGGTCACGGTAATGGGTGATGAGGTCTGGGCAGCGCAGGAGCCTAAGTGGGAGCCTTGGGTCAGAGATGGCCGAGCGTCGGCCACTACGCGACTAGATCGCCAACTTAACTCGTACATGAAAGCGAAGAGGGCGAAACTAGAAGCCATTGAATAAGGTAGCGGTGCCTCAGTGGGGACTATGAATGTTTACTACCTGAATTTGTTCAGGTTGTAGCCCTTCATTTAGCGAACCTGAGCGAAAACCGCCCATATCCATTGCGATAAAGCGGTAACCTAGGTCTTTGATTCGCTTTTCAATGTCTGCGTGATGGCGAATAGCCAGTGGAAACTCTTCCGGCAATATTTCCAATCGCGCCACTTCACCGTGGTGGCGCACCCGATATTGACTAAAACCAACGTCAGCCAATACATCCTCCGCAGCTTCTACTTGAGCTAAAAGAATTTGATCAATTGCTGTGCCGTAAGGAAATCTACTGGACAAGCAAGCGGCCTGTGGCTTGTCTGCGTTTTCTAGACCTAGTTCGTGAGCTAGAGCGCGAATATCGGCTTTATGAAATCCTGCCTCAACCAATGGCGATTTTACATTGTAGTCGTCGGCGGCAATAAGTCCCGGGCGGTGATCACCAAGATCGTCTAGGTTTGTGCCATTGAGTACAAAGGCATAGTTTTGCGCACTGGCAATTTGAGCGAGCTCTGTATAGAGCGATGTTTTGCAGTAAAAACAGCGGTTGGTGGGGTTGGCGCGATAGTCTGATTTGCTCAGCTCGTCTGTGACAATCACCTGATGGGCTATCCCCCAATCGTCCCCCAGTTTTTTCGACAGCTCTAAATCTGTGCGCTTTAAACTGGCAGAGCCAGAAGTAACGGCTAACGCGTTCTCGCCCAATACTTGACCGGCAACAAAGGCGACTAATGAACTGTCTATGCCGCCAGAAAAAGCGACTATAACGCGGCTATAGCTGCGGATGGTGTCCTGCAGTGCCTGATATTTGCTAGCTAATTCTGCGTCCATAATTTTTCTCGATTCAATTTGCTCTGTACATCTACAGCCGGTTAATCCGATTGGCTAAGAAACCTGCACCAAAGCCGTTATCTATATTCACTACGCTAACACCAGATGCGCAACTGGTCAGCATTCCTAGCATGGCAGCCACGCCCTCGAACGCCGCGCCATAGCCGACACTGGTAGGCACTGCTATGACGGGCTTGTCGACTAGACCGCCCACTACGCTGGGCAGTGCACCTTCCATGCCGGCAACCACCACAAGTACTCTGGCCCGCCTTAGATCTGGTACTCGAGCTAAAAGTCTATGTAGTCCTGCTACACCTACGTCATAAATTCGTTCAACACGGTTGCCAAAGAACTCTGCGGTTTGCGCCGCTTCCTCAGCTACTGCCATATCAGATGTGCCTGCGCTGACCACCGCAATTGTATGCTCGGAGGTTACTACTGGTTCGCCATGCCACCAAAGTAGCTGGGATTGAGGGTCATAGTGGACGTTATCCGGAAGGCCGGTCAGGAGAGCATGATTGTCCGCGGTCAATCTAGTGACTAAGACGTTCGAATTTTGCTCAACCATGTTTGCAACAATGTCTGAGATTTGGCTTGGGCTCTTGCCCGCTCCGAATATCACCTCTGCTGCGCCAGTGCGGTTTTGTCTGTCTGTATCAATAACTGTATGACCCAGATCTTGAAAATACTCTCCACGCAGCAGCTCCTGAGCTTCATCGTTAGAGATCGAGCCGCTTTTGAATTTTTCCAAAATGTCATTTACAGCCATTGTTAACCTCTTACCGATTGCAGAGTAGTTAGGATGAGCATTTTATATGGCCTCAAATAAGCCCGCTGCTCCCATGCCTTTACCAATGCACATTGAAACTATGCCGTACTTTTTGTTGCGGCGTTTAAGCTCTCTGAGCAAGCCGCCGGTTAAACGTGCACCGGTCATGCCAAAAGGGTGACCAATGGCAATGGAGCCACCGTTAACGTTGTAAATGTCAGGGTCAATGCCAAGCCGATCTCTGGAGTATAAGCATTGGCTGGCAAAGGCTTCGTTGAGTTCTACTAAATCTATATCGTTGAGGCTAAGGCCCTTGTACTGAAGTAGTTTTGGAATGGCGAACACCGGGCCTATGCCCATTTCGTCCGGCTCGCATCCCGCTGCGGCAAAACCACGGAAGTAGCCCATGGGTATTACACCTAACTCAACCGCTTTTTTCTCAGTCATTAAAAGTACCATTGAGGCGCCGTCTGAGAGCTGTGATGAATTGCCAGCAGTAACGCTGCCACCTTCCTCAAAAGCAGCGCCGAGTTTGGCTAAGCCTTCTAAGGTGGTGTTAGCACGGTTGCACTCATCTTTATCAACGGTGCCTTCAACCACCATGGTAGCTTTGGATTCTTTGTCGACAACTTTTTCCCACTGCACGGTCATTGGCGCTATTTCATCTTTGATATAGCCCGCCGCCTCTGCTGCCGCAAAGCGTCGTTGACTGCTCAGTGCATAGGCATCTTGGGCTTCTCTGGTCACTTGATAACGTCTTGCCACCACCTCGGCTGTATTGCCCATAGCCATGTACATATCAGGCTTTTCGCTCATTAGGCGTGGGTTTTCTGCAAATTCTCCCGGTGTGCCGCGGCTCAGACCGGTAATAGACTCTACGCCACCAGCCAGCATAATTTCAGCGCAGCCGCTGTTCAGTTGGGTTGCCGCAAAAGCAATGGAATTCAGGCCTGAGGAGCAAGCGCGGCTGATGGTGGTGGCCGGTACAGTAATGGGTAACTGGGATAACGCCACTGCGTGCCTGGCTACATTGCCAGACTGTTCACCTATTTGGCGTCCGCATCCTAGTATCACATCGTCCACTTGAGCAGGGTCTAATTGAGGGTTGCGAGCAAGGAGCGCGTCAATACAGTGCGCTGCTAGATCATCTGAGCGTGTCATATTGAACGTACCGCGGTGGGATTTAGCCAACCCAGTGCGTATGCAATCTACAATGACTATATTTTCCATCCGCCTTTCCCCTAAAACGTTCTAGGGGAAAACCATAGCCGAATTAGCTAGTTTGAACCAACGATCTTTGCTTCTTTGAGCGTTGCGATTTCGGCTTCGCTAAAGCCTGATAGCGCCAAGATTTCATCGGTATGTTGACCAATCAATGGTGCTGGGCCTTGTGGCTTTACATCAGCTGTCGCAAATCTCATGGGAATGTTTACCGTGGTATAAGAACCATGCTCAGGGTGTTCGATTTTTGGAAACATGCCAATTTCCACCGCATGTGGGTCTTGGGGTACTTCATGTAAGCCCATTACCGGTCCCCAAATCAGCCCAGCGTTATCGAATATTTTGCCCCATTCGTCGCGGCCTTTCTTTGCCAGTTCAGCATCGAACAGATCAATGAGCGCGCCCATATTTTTGTAACGGGACGACGGATCAACAAAGCGCTCATCGCTTACGAGTTGCTCTAAGCCCAGACACTTTGCTACCCGCGGCCAATAGGCGGCGTCAGGCATCATGTTGAAGACTACCCAATTGCCGTCGCCACAGGGAAAGCGGTTTGCGCAAATGGCCAGCATTTGGTGGCGTGGTCGGCGTCGTACTGGCGCGTGATCCATGGCAGTTACCGAATAGTCGGTGGCCTGAGTCCACACGGCGGTTTCGTATAACGATGTTTCAACCACTTGGCCCTTACCAGTTTTCTCTGCCATGCGCAGTGCACCAAGGATGGCGCCCACCATTGCTAGGCCAGTGGTGTGATCGCCTTGGGCGGGGCGCGCCATTGGTACTACCCCGTCGTCGCCTTCTCGTGATGAATCATATAAACCTGAGCGTCCAAAAAATGCGGTCACATCGTAGCCCGGCCGCCATGCGTCCGGACCAGTGGTGCCGTAGCCCGTTAGGGTGGCGTGTACTAGCTGTGGATTGATCTTAAACATTGCCTCAGGGCCGAGGCCGAATTTCTCTTGGCGCGCAGCCAATAGGTTGCACATAAAGATGTCTGCTTTGGCTGCGAGTTTGCGCACCAGTTCTGCACCTTCTGGTTGATCTAGCGCAATGGCAATAGATTGCTTGCCGCGGTTATCTACATCAAATTGAAAATCGTAACCTTGTAAGCCCTCCGCTATGTCTGGGTTTTTTACTGGGCGACCCATTTGCCGCATTGGGTCACCAGACAGCGGCTCAATCTTAATGACCGTAGCGCCCATATCCGCTAATACCGCGCCGGCGCTTGGTGCAGCCATCCAGTTATCAATTTCTAAAATTACGATGTCATCAAGGGGTGCTGCCATGGCCGGTCTCTATAAATACGAAGCATGGATTACAACTAAGGGGGCTGCACTGTGCAAGCACTTATATGGATTCCGGAGGATTTCGCGATAATTTTTCGCTAGTTTTAGGACTAAATATGCTCTGGATCCAAAATTTTCAGCATCCGTTTCAGTGCAAAATGCCTATAGCTTTGTCGAATTAGCGCCTCAATTTCGTCCAGATCCATTTCTTCATGTATATCTAATTCGATCCAACCATTGACCCCCGTGTACTTGGGAATCTTGAAGCGCGAATCAAATGTATAGGTTGCTTGATGATCCACCCCCACCCATGTGCTTAACTTCATCCGATCACTGCGAAAGTACAGTGTGCAAAAAGTTTTTTTCCCAGCTCTAAAGCTAGGCTGACCGAACTGGTCGCCTTGTACTGTTTCCGGAAGGCTTAGGCAGTAGTCGGCTACGTCTTGAAGATGCCGGGCCGGGGTTGGCATGGCAAAAGGATCAAGCTCTTGCAAGGGCAAAGTCTGGGTTGGTGGCTTTATTTCGATAGGCGCACCAAGCTGGGAGAGCAATTTCTTAGGCGCTCTATGGGCATATGCACGCTGCACCAGTTTAGCCACGGTTAACCAACTCAGTTCCTTATCAAGGTCTACACCTAACCAACCAGCAGGCCCTACATAGGGCGGAATGTAGAAATGCTCTGGCTCACTTTGGGTATAATACTCTTGGTCCCCTGGAGGTGAATTGAGCCAAATACCAACATGCCCATCGCCATGGTGGTTGACCACAAAGATGGCAAAGACCTTTTTACTTACCCTGAAATTGGGGTTGCCTCTGCTGGAGACCTCGTCGCTCTCAGGCAGGCTTAGGCATATTTCTCGAAGCGCATCGCGGATGTTTTTCCCCATTTGGTGTTCTCCAGAGTTCGGCTATTTGGCCAGGATGCAATCCCACCGAGATTCTCAAGGTGGCTCGTGTTAGAATAAGGTCTTTCCAGTCGCGGTTAAACTTTTGCAAGAATCCAATCGAGCCAACGGTTCTCAATCGACGACAGGTGCGAAATATTTCTACGGCTGGCGCATGGTACTTGTGGCTTTTTGCGTGGATTTTGTCGCAGTCGGCTTCTTCTTTTACTCCTACGGTGTGTTCTTTAAAGCCATCGCTGAAGACTTTGGCGGATCGCGCTTGGGTATCGCATTTGGCCTTACGGTAACCAACATAGTTGGCGCTATCGCCGCTCCTTATGTTGGTCGCGCTTTAGACAAATACCCTCTAAAACATGTAATGGGTGTAGGCGCCGCCTTTATGGCCGTGGGCTTCCTTGGCCTATCCTTTGTCCGTAATCCCATCGAATTTTATTTGGTACTTGGCGTATTTGTTGGCTTTGGTGCGAGCAGTATGGGCAGCTTAGCGACGAGTAAACTGGTAGCTAATTGGTTTGATCGGCGCAGAGGTACTGCTCTTGGGATTGCCGCGGCGGGGGTATCTTTATCGGGGGTCATCATGCCCTACATCAGCGCAGAGTTAATTAATAATTACGGCTGGCGCGAAGGCTTTTTAGTTTATGGTTTGTTTACGCTACTTGTAGTGCTGCCCATGGTGCTGCGATTTGTCGTCTCGCGGCCCGAAGACATTGGTATGCGTCCAGACGGCGCAATGCCTGTAGTGATCAATAAAGCATCTGGTTCGGAGCTACCCAAGCCGCGCTTGGCAATGCGCGATGTATTTCGTGAACATAATTTCTGGGTAATTGTGCTGACCTTCTCTTTGATGTTTTGCTGCATGGGTGCAACGCTCACTCATATGATCCCTCGCTTAACTGACAACGGTTATACCTTGGTTCAGGCCTCGCTGGTGATGTCTCTCTGTGCGGGCTTTGGTGTCGTTGGAAAACTCAGCTTTGGATGGTTAGGCGACCGCCTATCAATGCGCAAGGTCATGTCCATTGTCATCTTTATGCAGTTCACAGGTCAGTTGCTGATGTATCTTTCTGTGGATTTAGTGATCTTTGCGATAGGTGCGTCGATATTTGGTTATGGAGTGGGTGGCGTAGTGCCTATGCACGGAGCAACAGTTGGCAAGACCTTTGGGCGGGACCGATTTGGCGCAATCTTAGGTTTAATGCGACCTGCAATGTTACCTATTCAGATTCTTGGGGTGCCGTTTGCAGGCTGGGTATATGACGTAACAGGCTCTTACGCCAATGCCTTTGAAGCCTTTTTGGTAATTTACCTTTTGGCAGCCTGTGCCTTATCTTTTTATCGCCAACCCCAAAACGCAGTGCAGTAAGGGACCGCTGGCCTTAGAAGTAAGGGACCGCTGGCCTTAGAAGTAACTGGCTTTGAGCAGTTGAATTTGTATCTCATCATCGCTCTCACAATGAATTCTCACAGCATCTGCTAGCACATGATCGGCGATATAGGGTTCAAAGCTAACGCGGTTAAACGGCGCAATGTCCATAATTTCTAGGTCTACCGAATAACCCTGCACTACAGGCAAAACGGTTATAGCATCTGCTTTGGGTAGGAGTTCGTCTAACTCTTGGGCCAGCGCTTGTTGGCTATCCCTTGTCGTATAAACACCTTTAACTAGATACCTCAGTTGGCATTGAAGTCTTTCGCTTCCGCCATTTGCGCGCTCTGTCAATCCTGACTCCAAATCTTACTCGCTAAAAATTAGCCTGCAGCAATTCAAGTGGCCGTCGACAGCCATATTTAAGGTGGGCATTAAACCAGCAACTCTCTAAGGCAAGCAACGAAAGATTGGTCGGTGGTGCAAGTATGTTCGGATTTTCCGGAACAGATTGCTGTGTTTGGGCCTGAGCAACTATTCGTAATCAAGACGAGCGACTTAGCGTTGCCTGCTATCTGTAAGTTAGAGCAATGTAGTGAAAATTGCTTTCATGGGTGCGTTTACGGATAGGAAAACAGCACTTGTTTGCCCCGACCTATTGGGCGTAATGTTCGGTGGAGGGTTATTGAGGAGATGCGTCTTGATAAATAGAAGTGGGAGCAATACTTGGTTAAGCCGCTTGGCAATAGTGTTGGGGGTAATAGTGTCGCCATTGGGCTTTACAGATAACAGTTTGACCGTTGAAGAAGTAAACGACGGGTGGGAGCTGCTGTTTAATGGCAAGGATATGGATCAATGGCGCAATTTCAAAAAGCCAGGTCTGAGCCCAAAGTGGATAGTTGAGAACGGCACTATGAAGCTTTCTGGACCAGGCGGTGGCGATGTACTGACCAAAAAGTCATACACAAATTTTGATCTTCGCTTGGAATGGAAAATCTCAATTGGCGGCAATAGCGGTATTTTTATTTTGGTTGATGAAACTGGCGATAAAATTTATTCCCATGCGCCCGAGATTCAAATTCTAGACAACGAGCGACATTCGGATAATAAAATAGATTCCCATCGCTCAGGATCGCTCTACGACATGGTGGCGTCTCACCCGTCTTCGCATAAGCCTGCTGGTGAGTGGAATCAGGTGCGTATTGTGTTTCATGATCGTTTTTTGCGGGTTTGGCAGAACGGTGTGATGACGGTGACCATATCTCTAGACAGTACTACATGGGAATCGCTGCTGGCAGATAGCAAATTCGGACATCCTTTTTATAGCCTGTTTGGTGATTGGGAGGGTTTTGCCGAGGCGGATTATGGTCATATTGGTTTGCAGGACCATGGCGATCCTGTTGCTTTTAAAAATATCAAAATTAGGCAGCTTTAATATGAGTGATCTTAACTATGATGTTGTTGTAGTTGGCTCTGGCGCGGGCGGTGCAATGGCAGCCTACGTGTTGGCTAACGCAGGTAAACGAGTCTTGATGCTAGAGGCGGGGCGCGATTATGACCCGGTTAAAGAAACGCCAATGTTTCAAACTGTGACTGATGCACCTTTACTTGGCGCACCTACACCTGACAAAGATTTTGGCTATTTTGATGCAACAGTAGATGGCGGTTGGTCTGTGCCTGGTGAGCCGTTCACGACGGCTGAAGGTACAGAGTTCAAATGGTGGCGCTCACGAATGTTAGGGGGACGAACAAATCATTGGGGGCGTTTTTCGCTGCGTTTTAGTGAACATGACTTTAAAGCAAAAAGCCGCGATGGATTGGGTGCGGATTGGCCCTTTGAATATGCGGAAATTGCGCCTTGGTATGATAAAACGGAAGAGTTGGTAGGTATTTGTGGTACAAATACTGGGTTAGATGATATGCCCGATTCGGCGCCCGGCGTTTTGCAGCCGCCACCCAAGCCTAGAGTCCCTGAACTATTGTTAGCAGCAGCTGCGAAAAAATTAGGTATTAACGCTGCGCCTATGCATCGTGCAGTATTGACGCGGCCCAAAGACATTCGCTCTGCGTGCTTTTACGCGACCAACTGTGGTCGTGGTTGCTCTATAGGCGCTGCGTTTCAAACCACAACATCATTGCTCCCTTTGGCGCGGGCTACGGGTAATTTAGAAATAATTACTGACGCAATGGTCAAGTCTGTAGAAATCGATGAACAGGGTAGAGCCAAAGCTGTAACTTATATTGATAAGACTACTGTTGTAGAGCGTCAGATTGCTGCACCAGTTGTCGTTTTGGCTGCGAGTGCCTGTGAGTCAGCGCGTATCTTATTGAACTCTAAGAGTGAACGTTTTCCCACAGGGCTGGCAAATACCAGTGGTCAGGTGGGTAAGAATCTTATGGACTCTACCGGCGCAAGCTTGTCCGCCGTAATTCCCGCGCTGAAAGGTCGGCCTATCTACAATGAGGACGGTCACACTGCAAATCATCTATACATTCCTTGGTGGGGCCACAAAGCTCACGCTAATAACGAGTTGGATTTTCCTCGCGGTTATCATTTTGAAGTGGGTGGCGGATTTCAAGCGCCCGGAACTTATTATCCGCAAAGCCTTCAGGGTTATGGCTCTGAGCTGAAGCAGCAAGCCAAGCTTGATTATGGTTCCGGTGTCAATTTGTCGTTGCGCGGAGAAATGCTGCCTAACGAAAACTGTTATATGGAAGTGGATGAAACGGTTAAGGATAAATGGGGTATTCCAGTGGTTAAATTCCATTGGCAATGGTCAGAGCATGAGTTGAAGCAAGTCAAACACGGGTTGGAAACCGCTCAGGCGATCTTTCGCGAAATGGGCGCTGATGTTTCTGCAAGCCTGCCAGCGCCAGAAGATGCCATTAAGAAGGGCGGTGAAATTATTCACGAGGTGGGTGTTACGCGTATGGGAAGCTCTCCAGAAGACTCAGTATGTAATGAGTGGGGTCAGACTTGGGACTGTGAAAACGTTTTTGTCATGGATGGTGGTGTGTTCGCATCTAATCCGCATAAGAACTGCACTTTGACGATTATGACTTTAGCCATGCGCAATGCTTCGTGGCTTGCGACACAATTAGATAAGGGGGCAATCTAAATGTTGGAATCTACACCGTTTATTAAGACTCACTCACTGTCTACTGAGTCTTCGAAGGCTGAAGCGCTTTCTGCCGGGCTGAGTCGTCGGCAAACCCTTAAATGGATGGGCGTCGTTGCCGCTGGAGTTACGTTACCCATGCTTAGTGGCTGTGAAGACGTTGCTATATCTGCAGTTAAAATGGCGGGGCATTGGCCTGACTTGAAGCTACCGAAAATTACCGGTGAAGGTTATGGTCAAGACCCTAATTTGATTTCGCCGCTAACCTCGCCTTGGCCGCTAACCATGAGCAAAAAGCAGCTCCATCTTGCGGCCCAGGTTTGCGACATTTTGTACCCTCGCGATGGCGACACGCCTTCTGCCTCAGAACTGAAGGTGCCTGATTTACTTGACGAATGGGTTAGTGCGCCGTATCCAAACAATCAAGCTGATAGGCAGGAATTGCTGCCTGCTTTGGTATGGCTCGATGAAGAGTCTGGTCGCCGTTTTGGCAAAAGTTTTACCGACATGTCAAAAACCAAGCAGTTTTCTATTGTAGACGATATCGCTTATAAGGAAGCTGAAAGTGATCCGCGATATTTGTATATGGCAAATGTTTTTGACGGGCTAAGGACGCTAGTGACCATCGCATACTTTGCCTCTCCCGAGGGCACGAAGGACTTAGGCTATATCGGTAATATACCTATTGCTGGTGATTATCCTGGACCCACGCCAGAAGCAATAGCGCATTTAGATACGATTTTAGATGAGCTTGGCTTAACAGAGTACGCGTACTCTTAGCGACTTATCTTATATGTTAGTCGTCTGACTGTTTGACCGGCTCTGACAAAGTTTGGGGGTTGCAGCAGTTTTGGCCCGAGCGATAGAAGGTGTCTATCGTCTCAGTCTTACTCCCTGCCTCCTGTTTGCAGCGACCTCTGCAATACTTTTTTGATGGCAATTTCGGGCAGCTCGTCTTTATCTCTGAAATTTATACACCCCTGGCCGGTTCTTATTGCTGGGTAAGCGTTTCTAAAGTTTTGAATGTTCTCGCGCTCACAGGTGTAAAGAGATATGTAGAATTTTTGGCTTGCCATAGCCACCCACTGATCGCCTACATGATAGGTAGGCATTTTGTAGTGCATGTCTATGACCGCCTCTGGCGCTACCTCTAAAATCATTTGCTGTAGTGTGAGTATACGTTCGCGTCTGTGCGAGGTAAGAGAGTCAATATAGCTTTGTGGTTGGTTGTCCATTTTTGTAGGCACGGTTTTTTTTGTGTTGGCAGGAGCTTCCCAATATTGCTCAACCAAGACTAAGCCTCACTAATAGGCGGTAGTATTTGCTAGATTAACGGCAATTTCTAATATCCCACACGGACTTATACTCGCGGCAACCGAATAACCATTTGTTACTCGCCAGCGGTTTTGCTGTACCTAACAAAGGAATCTTTCCGATTATCTCCGCCCCGGTACCACTGGGCTTAATCGTCTCTTGGACATGCCCAAAGACCGGCATATTCTCTATTTAGGTAAAAGCTCGCAATAGAGAAAGAAAGTGTTAGTTACAGGTTCATGTTTGTGTGGAGGCGTTGGTTATCAACTTGAGGATGACGGTGCCTTGATAATAAGTCATTGTCACTGCGGTATGTGCCGCAAAGCGTCTGGTGCCGCCTTTGCTACTTTCCTTATGGTTACCCTTGCGGATTTTCAGTGGACTAAAGGTGAGCGGCTAATTGCTCGGTATGAATCCTCCACCGCAATATATAGATGTCACTGTAATAACTGTGGATCGCCAATGCCGCTGCAAGATCCCCATCTGTCATTGATGGCAGTGCCCGTTGGCTCACTTGATGCCCAGCCGCCCAGCTTAGGCCATGTAGAAACTTTCACAGCGGATGCGGTGTCTTTCTTTAAGGACGGGATACAAGAGAATTTGAGCTTTACGCTGGACGGGCCGTCAGACGCGGATACAGAGCTCGGAGCTGGACATAGGACAGAAACCTGCGACGTCGACCATTTAGCAGTTTTGAGCTTTTCTCAGCGCGAGTCCAAAGCCTATTGGAATAATTTTTTACACAAGATAAATGTGCGGCGAGATCAGTTGGGCTTAGATCTTTTCCCTGCAGACTATTTGCAGCAGATAGCCCAGCGAGGAGATATCGAGTGAATTTGAATCAAGTAACTGTGCCTGTGATTGATATGCATGAGGCCACAGCTTTCTATAGAAAAATGGGCTTTTTGCAGATTGTCGACACTCCACATTATGCACGGTTTGCAAGTCAGCACGGCGGGGGTACGTTTTCACTGAGGCTGAGTAAGCAGAGAATGGTCAACCCAACGGTAATTTATTTCGAGCATGAACAGTTAGACCAGCTATTTGGTGAGCTGTTGGGGAAGGGTTTTATTTTTGAACAAGAACCCACTGACATGAGCTATCTTTGGCGCGAAGCTATTTTGAATGATCCGTCTGGCAACAAGATCATTCTCTATTGGGCGGGTGAGAATAGACTTAATCCGCCTTGGAAAGTGGCGCAGGCTGAAGATCAGTAGGCTGCTGGCGAGGCATGCTCGCCAATTTTTGTTAGGCAGTTCGAGGTGCTAATAGTTAGGCGGTAATAGCTAGAAGTATTTTCTTGCCCTAAGTCGTGATCAACAATTTTTCCATTCGGGCGCACGTTTTTCTAAAAACGCGTTCACGCCTTCTGCTTGATCTTCTGTAGCAAATAGATCAACAAATTTTTGCCGTTCGTACGGCAGTGCGTCTCCAACGGCGTTGTCCCGAGCTTGGTGAATAAGTTCTTTGCAGTAGGTTACTGCGATAGGACTTTGCTGGGCTACTTGCTCAGCGAGTTTCAATGCTCGTTCCTTAGCTTCGCCCTTAGCAACTACTTCCTCCACTAACCCTATACGCTCAGCAGTTTCCGCGTTTATACGTTCACCACAGAGGATCATTTTCTTCGCCCAACCTTCGCCAACCAACCATGATAAACGCTGGGTTCCACCGGCACAGGGCAAGAGGCCTACCTTGGGTTCCGGTAGTGCTAGTTGGGCTTGAGTCTCGGCAATGCGAATGTCACACGCAAGGCAAGCTTCTAGGCCGCCGCCCATTGCAAAACCGTTGATTGCCGCAATAGACACGCCGCGAAAATTGGCCAAGCACTCAAAGCCTTTACCAAAAAATTCAGCCATTGAGCGGGCGTTTTCCGGATCGCCGTCAGCGAACAGGTTAAGGTCCGCGCCAGCAGAAAAGAATTTTTCTCCTGCACCAGTAATGACTAGGGCAAAGATGCTTTTTTCTGCATTGAGTTGTTCAATTAAATTTTCTAATGCTGGCAGACTCTCCGTGTCCCAAGTGTTCGCTCCGGGATTGTTAATGGTGATTAACGCTGTGTGCTGAATGATTTCAACTTGTAGTTTATCGGATGAACTGGATATCACTGAATAACCTCCAAAGCGCCGGCCATAAGCATTTTACGTGCAATGATGACCCGCATAATTTGATTTGTACCTTCCAAAATTTGATGCACGCGAGTGTCGCGCACATAGCGTTCCATTGGGTATTCCTTTAAATAGCCGTAACCGCCAAACAGCTGTAAGGCGTCATTACAAATACGAAACCCCGCATCTGTTGCGAAGCGTTTAGCCATGGCGCAATAAGTGCCCGCTTGACCGTCCTCTGTGTCCAATTTATGTGCCGCGAGCCGAACCATTTGCCGCGCCGCTACCAACTCTGTAAGCATGTCAGCTAGGGTGAATTGGGTGGCCTGAAAATCTGCTATTGAATTGCCAAATTGATTACGTTGCTGAGTGTATTGGGTTGCGTCATTGATGGCCTGCTGGGCAGTGCCAACGCTGCAAATGGCTATGTTAATACGACCACCGTCTAGACCGTCCATGGCAATAGCAAAACCTTGGCCTTCCTCGCCCAGCCGATTTTCTACCGGGACTCGCACATTATCAAAGTTTATTGCCCGTGTGGGTTGCGCATTCCAGCCCATCTTTTTTTCGTTTTTGCCAAACGAGACGCCCTTAGTGTCTGCCGGGATAAGTAGTGCAGTAATGCCTTTATGACCGGGTTCGCCGGTTCTTAGCATCACTACTAAAACGTCAGTTTCTCCAGCGCCGGAGATAAATGATTTACTGCCGTTGACGATATATTCGTTGCCGTCGCGCTCGGCCTTGGTACGCAGTGATGCTGCATCGGAGCCAGCCCCCGGTTCGGTTAGGCAGTAAGAGGCAAGTTTCGTACCCATCACTAAGTCCGTACACCAGGTATCAATAACACTGGGTTGGCAATAGCGTCCGACCATGCTGGTGGCCATATTATGAATGGACAAGTACGCGGCGGTAGTGGTGCAGCCCTTTGCCAATTCCTCAACAATTAGACTGGCGTCTAGTCTGGATAAGGCTAAACCACCGGCGTTTTCCGGCGTATACATACCCATAAAACCCAGATCACCAGCTTGCTTGAGCGCGTCTTTAGGGAAAAAACTGTCTTCATCCCATTTTGCTGCATTGGGAGCGAGCACTGTATTAGAGAAAGCTTGCGCAGTATCTACAAAGCCTTGCTGTTCGTCGGATAGAGAAAAATCCATGTGCCACCACGTTTGAGTTGTTATTTAGAGAGTAATTGGTCAGCCACTCTGTCAGTTGGTCTAGGCCCGCTGACGGAGTAAATTATGGTAAATCAGCCAACCAATCAAGGTTTCATCTAAACGCTCAAGAGGGTAGGGCTTGCCTGTCGCGTATTAGCGTAGGGGGCTTTGCGAACCAAAAACACAGGCCGCCACTAAGAGAGCAAAGAGCAATTATCGTGAAGGCTAATTCGTAGTTGCCGTATAGATCGTAGAGTACGCCACCCGCAATGGGACCAGCCGTCATGCCGAGCATGACGATAAGTGAGGAGATTCCCATAATGGTGCCGAAGGATTTAGGACCAAAATAGTCAGCGCGTAGAGCGACCATGAGTGGTCCGCGGACACCCCATGAAAGGCCATGGAGGATAGTGAAGGCGAGTACCCAGCTAAAGTTAGTTGCGTAAGTTACCGCCAGTAAGCCTAGACAATGTCCGACCATACAAATTGTACAAATAATGCGTTTGTCATACCGATCGCCTAAGTAACCGCCTAAGAAAAGGCCGGCAGTCTGTATGCCGGTCATTAACGCAAAGACAAAACCTGCTTCCACAGGCGTGTATTCTAAGCTGCGGGTTAGGTGTGGTATTAAATGCGCAAGCATTGCTGAAACGGTCAGCAGGGATAAACCGTGCCCTGCCGAGATCATCCAAAAGGAGGGCTCTTTTACCGCTTGGCGCCAAGTCAGACTGATTTGCATCACACGACTATTGTCGCTTTCAAATTCGTCATTGTTGGTATCACTTTTGCTGGGGATGCCGTCGGGAATCTCACCATAATCCTCGGGTCGGTGGCGAACGACTGAGACTAGTGGTAAGCCTAGTACCAACACCATGATGCCAGAATAGAGTGCCATATCGCGCCAGCCGAAGGCCTCTAGTCCCATCATGACAAAAGGTACGCACAACCCGCCAAATGAAAATCCCAGCTGTGACCATGCAATGGCTTTGGCACGGTGTAGGTCGAACCAACTGACAATAGACACCATTAAAGTGGCAAAGCCGCCTAAGCTAGAGCCTAAGGCAATGAGAATAAACGCCACAAAGTACGTGGTAATGGAATTTACTTGGCTGAATACAAAGAAGCCGCAGCCAAAAATCAGCGTACCTATGACCAGAATGCGGCGCGGCCCATATTTGTCTACCAGCCATCCCTGTAATGGCCCCAGTAAGCCGCTCTCCAGGCGTGTCAGAGCAAAGGCCAGTGATAGGATGGACATGCTCCAGCCAAATTCTTCTTGCAGGTGTAGCGTGTAGCCGCCGTAGGAGTGCATCCATGTCAGAGCGGCAAGCCACTGTACACCGGCGCAGGCGGCGACAATCCACCAGCCGTAGAAGACCTTACCACCTGGACGAAATAGGGTATTCATCCGTGGTTTCACTTGAGCAAAACGTTGAAACATCGGAGCATCATACGTGATCCATACTCAGCACTGATACAATTAACCCAACACTCAGCGAATAACCGTCTATGAATAATTCCCAGTTCCAGCGTTCAATGGCTTCCCAAGGTTTGGTTTTGTCTGGTGGTGGGGCACGTGCGGCTTATCAAGTGGGTTGTCTGCGGCAGTTGTCTAGATCTATGCCTGAATATCATCCGCAAATTTTAACCGGAGTCTCGGCAGGAGCGATTAATGCTGTGCATTTGGCTGCTTATCAAGGTTCCTGGCGTGACAATGTAGAAAGTCTGAACTTAATTTGGCGCAGTCTAAGTACTTCGCAAGTGTATGAAACCGGCCTGAGTAAGCTGGCTAAACGAGCTATGCACTGGGGCTTGCGATTAGCCAGCGGTGGTAAATTAGGCGCCCTAGATATTCGTGGCATGGTTGATAACCGACCGTTGGAGCGTTTTTTACTAGCCAACCTGCGCAACAATGAAGGAAGAGTAGGTGGTATTGCAGATAATTTGCAGGCCGGTGTGCTGCAGGCGCTCGCTATTATCAGTACCCATTATGCGGACGGTCGGTCTGTTGCGTGGGTGGAATCAAACGCCGCAAAAACGCACATGGGTAGCCAAGTAGCCGCTGTGCCGACAAATATAACGATTAAACATATTATGGCCTCCGCTGCGTTGCCGCTATTTTTCCCCGCGATTGCTCTGGATGGTCAATGGCACGGTGATGGCGGTGTGCGTTTGGCCGCGCCATTGTCACCCGCAATGCATTTGGGTGCCAAACGTATACTGGCAGTATCCCCCCGCGCTCGGCCGTTACATCTCCCCCCTTCAGATGTTGCCCAGAACTATCCGTCTCCGGCTCAGGTTGCAGGAGTTATGCTCAATGCGATTTTTCTTGATTTGCTCGATTACGATGCCATTCAAATGGAGCGCATCAATAAATTGTTGGTGAATTTACCAGAAGCGCATTGGGGTACTTATAACCCCGTTGATGTAATGGTGCTCAGGCCGCAGCAAGACCTAGGGCATGTCGCCCGGGATCACGAGGTTGAAATGCCCAAAGCATTTCGTTTCTTTAAGGGTGGTTTTACAGGGAAGAATGAGCCCAGTGGGGATGCTCTGAGTATGGTCAACTTTGAGTCCGATTATATTGGCGCGCTAATAGACCTTGGAGAGCAAGATACTGCGCAGAGAATGGATGAAATCAGTGCCTTTCTGCGCGGTAGTGCAGAATTTGTCTCCGGCGCAGGTACTAGCAGTCTTTATCAACCAAAGTAGTTGGTTTGTATATGTACGCTACTTAGGTAAATTGTTTTGACAGTTCGCGTAGTAAGTAATGGTGCCAGGCCAGTCTGAAAATATGCCGCGCACGCCGATCTGCTGCGCGAGCACATCTATTACCTCGAGCATCTTCCCTGGCTTATCCATAATCGGTGCTATGTTCGCATAGAGCCAGTTCTTGGGGTCAATTGGATTACCAGATTCCATTGTCCATGTGATGATCTCTAGCCCAGCTTGCTTGGCATATTTTGCGTAGTTGCTTGGCTCTAAATCGCCCGAGTCATTGAGTTGAATCAACATTGGAATTGGTGGGCTGATGATATTGATACCCTGACCTTTGATGGCCTGCATTTCTTCTAGGCTGGTGGTGAAATTCTTTTGCCTGCCCCGAGGGTCTAGCCAAACAGTTTGCTTGGCGAACTGAGGGTGTGCCTTAATCCAGTATTGAACATCTTTGATACTAAATGACTGTGGCAATACGCGTGCCGGATCAATACCAAGCTCGGAATATTCTAAGAGCATTTTATCGGCATAAGCATGTTGGTCAAAACCCGGTGCGAAGGGCATTGGTACCTCGGGTCTCTTTAACTCTGGAGTGAATTTTCGTCCCAGCTCATCAATCAAGGCGATACTTTCTTTGTGACTGACCACAGTACCGCAGCTCATAGGCGAATCTACAACAGGACTTTGCAGTGGCGCCAGATATTCAGCAACGGTGTTAGCCTGAGGGTTACGCCGATCAGGTCGAGCACACAGAGTTTTGAATTCTTTTAAGGTGATATCGCTGGTGCAGCATTGGGCGTTTGCAGTGCTGTTGTTAGTTGCAGCCGTGAAAGGCACTCTGCAGCTTGCCGCCAGTTCTGTTTGGAGGATATTAGTGCTGGTGGCAAGATCACACTGGGAGTGTCGGCACACAAGTTCTAGGTCTTTGGTAAAGGTCACATCACATTCAATGACACCAGCGCCTTGGGTAGCGGCGGCAATATAGCCTTCACGACTATGCTCTGGATAACCCAATGGTGCACCACGGTGTGCGATAGAAAAGTCTGTGGAATAAAAAGGCCCGCTTGCGCAACTTTGTAGCTGGCTTTGCAGCGGGCCTGGGAGCAAATCTTTGCTGAGGTCCAACGCCCGGGTGGTCGTGTCTATATTTGCTTCAGTTGCGCCGGCTCCAATGGCCATAAATAGGTTCGCGGCTAGGCATAGCGATAAACGTCTAAAGCATAATTTAGCTGACATTGGCTTGAGTGTAGTTTGCCTTTTGCTCATTTTCTCTATGGCTGGGTTGGGTTGCTCTAAGATAGCATGTCATCGCTGTCAGAATGACTACCTGTTTTCACTGAGATACCTATTTTTTATTAAATTGCTTATGACTAAAACTTTGATTTTACAGAGCGCACCGGCGCTGCGCGCTCAATGGCTAGACACTTGCTTAGCTAGTGTTGAAGCATGGGCGACTCAGGCTAACTATGCTTATCGCTTTATAGGCGACGAGCTATTTGACCCAGTCCCTGTATGGTATTTGGAAAAGGTAGCAGGGCGTATGCCCATTGCCGCAGATCTAGGGCGACTGCTGTGGATTAAGCAGCTCTTGGATAAAGGCGAAGCAGATACCGTGGTTTGGTTAGATGCCGATGTCTTAGTATTTGCCCCAGCCCTGTTGGAGATAAAGCCTTCGAGTTCTTGCGTGTTTGGGCAAGAGTTGTGGATTCAAAAAAATGTCGCTAAAGGTGTCGCGAAGGGTGGTAAGACCAAGTGGCAAGGGCGTAAAAATGTACATAATGCCCTGGCGACCTTTACTAAAGGTTGTCCGGTTTTACCGTTTTTGATTGAGGTTATTCTGCGCATGATGAAACGGGTGGACCCAGATTTTATAGCGCCGCAAATGATGGGTCCCAAACTACTTTCAAACCTCCACAGCCTGGCTGATTTTGAGTTAATGCCTGCCGTTGGAGCGCTGTCGCCTGATGTCATTTTAGATCTAGCAGGCCATGCAGGGTTGCGCCATGGGGGTAGACGCGTTGCGCAAGCAAGTGCTTTACAGACCTTGCTAGGCCTACAAACTGAACCATTATTAGCAGCCAATTTATGTTCCTCGCTGCTTGCTGAATTGTCGCCAGATGCACAGACACAGCAAGAGTTGATGATGACCGCTATCACTGCGTTGAAGGCTCACCCTGAAGGTTTGGCGCTTTAAGTGTTAGCTGTTGGCGTTTACTACTCTTTGCCGCCATACTTTGGGGTGTCCCAAACTGGCTGATTTTAGGGCCGAGTTGAACAACCGCATTATTCATTAGAAGGAAAATTACTATGTCAGATTCAGAACTACAAAATGGTCTTGCCACGCTAACCGCGACAATAGGCGTAGCATCAGAGCCAACAGATTGGTACGAGATCACACAAGAGCGCGTCAACATGTTTGCCGATGCGACATTAGATCAGCAGTGGATTCACATTGATCCAGAACGTGCGAAAGATGGTCCATTCGGTGCTGCTATTGCTCACGGCCAATTAACGCTGTCGATTATGAGTTTTTTGCCTGGTGGTCAAGGTGTTGGTTTGCCGGCGTTAGACGGTATGAAGCTGGGCATTAACTATGGCTGGAACAAAGTACGTTTTATGTCACCTGTTCAAGTAGGCGCGAAGATCCGTACGCGGGGTAAGGTAATCTCCGTTGAAGAAAAGGGCGGCATGCTTGAAGTAGTCAACGAAATGACCGTAGAAATTGAAGGCACTGAAAAGCCAGCTTGTGTTGCGCAAAGCGTATTGCGGGTAGTTTTTTAGGTCTAAATTTTAAGATAAGGTTTCAGGCAGTTGTGAGAGTCTAAACCAGATCAGTTGCGGGGCGGTCCTAGGGCTGCTTCGCTTTCTTTCCTTTCCTTTCCTTTCTTGTCTCACAGCCTGTTTGTTTAATGCACTCTTCAGTTTGTGCATTTTAGTTGCCCCTCATATCCTGCTGACTTACTCCACCAACACTTTGCCGTTTGATTTTCTCGGTCGTGTCTGGCTGGATAATGCATGTGGTCTAAACTTGGAGTAGAACTAATGGATATAGGAATTTGCGCAGCGTCGCATATTGGTGACATTGATTATGTGGTTCGCGCTGAAGAACTTGGTTTTAGTCATGCTTGGATGGCTGACTCACAAATGCTCTGGTCAGATTGTTTTGCCACCCTAGCACTGGTTGCTGATCGTACTTCTCGCATCAATATCGGTACGGGAGTAGCAATATCCGGAACCCGTCCAGCACCCGTAAATGCAGCCGGCATCGCCACAATCAATGCTCTTGCACCAGGGCGTACATTTTTCGGTGTGGGCGCGGGTAATACAGCGCGTCGAATTATGGGGCTGGCGCCGCAAAGGATCGCTGAATTCGAAACTTACCTACAAACTTTAGCGCCGTTACTCCGAGGTGAAGAAGCCATTTATCACCACGATGGTCAGGAAATACCCATTAGGCACGTTATGCCGGATAAAGGCTTTGTTAATTTTGACGACCCAATACCTCTTTATGTTTCAGGTTTTGGGCCCAAATCTTTGGCTCTTGCGGGTCAGTATGGCCATGGTGCGGTTATGGGCGCTGCCTCGTCATCTGCGGTCACGGGCAGCTGGCATAGTCTCAATGAGGGCGCAGCTCGGGTGAATAAAACCCTAGCACCGGGTGGTGACTACTACACTACTGTGCTGACAACTATGGTGGTACTGGAACCGGGTGAGGCTGCCGATTCGCCGCGGGTAAAGGCTGAATGCGGAGCTATGGCTATGGCGAGCGTGCACTATGCCTATGATCAGTTTCGTAACTTCGGCCATCAACCGCCGAATTTTCTGGCAGAAATATGGCAGGACTACACAACATTACTTGAAACCTATCCTGCGGAGCGCAGGCACCAGCGCATCCATGCGGGGCACAACTGCTGGGTTCTCGAGGAAGAAGAGAAATTTCTTACACCGAAGGTTTTGCAGTCCTCCAGCATGATTGGAACCCAAGACCAACTCATTGAAAGGCTACAAGTTTTAGCAGCCGCTGGCCTGAATCAGGTTATGATTTTGCCTAATTTTGACACGCGTTTTGATGTCATTGAAAAGGTCGCCAAAGATATCATTCCTTACGTTTAGAAGACTTTTGTCCAGCGTGTATGGACATAATGTTATGCAACGATGGAGTAAATCAGGCACTATATCTGCCATGTTTACATATCTAAATCCTGAAATTCGTCGGCGCTTAATAGAACAAGAAAAGCTAGTTAGGGTAAATTCTGACGGCCAAATTATTGACGTCTCAAGCCCTGAACATCCCGGTGAGCTTGCAGTCAACGTGATGGGCCCCATTCCCATGCCAATGTCCTTGCCCGGTGTAGAAATCACTGTGCAGTGGTATGCCGCGGTGCGTAGTACTGAGCTCCAAGGAGTGGAGAGTTTGGCGTCAGATTTGATGGCTCGCGGCGGTCAGCATTTGTTTGCTCATTTGGTCTCTCCACTGGCAGTGAACAGCGTACTTGTTGTTGGCGAACCAAAAGAAAATCCATTGGTGCGGGTGCACAGTAACTGTTTAACGGGGGATGTGTTTGGCTCCCAGCGTTGTGATTGCGGGCCTCAACTTGCCGAATCCATTGCACGCATTAGCGAAGACCCAGCGGGTGGCTATTTGGTCTATATGGCCGGTCACGAAGGCAGAGGAATCGGTTTGTGGGCGAAAGCGGCAACCTATCTCTTGCAAGACAGCGGTGAAGACACTTATGAGGCGAACCGTTCTTTGGGTTTGCCAGATGATTGCCGAGACTTCAGTGATGCTGCCATTTTGTTAAAACATTTTGTGGGCCAAAAGCCTTTCCGTTTGTTGACTAATAATCCAAAGAAAATAGCGGACCTTGCAGAGCACGGTCTGCATCAAGTCACCCGTGAAAAACATGTGACCGGTGTTGGTCAGTGGAACAAGCGTTATTTGCATGCAAAGCAAAGCTGGGGTCATGGCCTAGACGACGAGGATCTTCAATCAGGAGGTTAGTGCATGAGAATTTTGCTGTTGATCTGCGGTTATATAACGTTGTTGGGCTGTCAGCCTAGTCAGCAAGGCGGCCAAAGCCAGAGATCATTAGAGTCTGGAGCGCACCAACAGCAAAGCTCAGTTAAGCAAGCGCCTGGAAAAGAGGCGCAAAGAGAACATCTAGCCCCCACCGAACTGTCCGGATCAACGCTGGCGGGGATACGTATCAACCAAATCCAATTTGTTGGTAGCCACAACAGCTACAAGCAAGCCATGCCAAATGGTTTCATAAAGCAGTTGATGCAAGTTAATCCAGCATTAGTAGAGAGCCTTGAGTATCAGCATGTCCCTTTGGCCCAGCAACTTGACCTAGGTATTCGTAAGCTTGAGTTAGATGTTTTTTATGTCGCAGATGAAAGTCAATTTTTGGTCGGTCATGTCCAACAAATTGATATGAATAGCAATTGTGCCACGCTGCGTATTTGCCTCAATCAAGTCAGGGCTTGGTCGCAGAACAACCCAACTCACGGGCCTTTATGGATTAGTTTCAACGCTAAGGACGGATATATTCTCGGCTTACCGTCACCTGAGGCGTTCACCCCGGAAGCCTTTGCTCTGATGGATTCTGTTGTTGAAGAGGTTCTGGGTGATAAACTTATCCGCCCACAGGAAATAATCGATTTGCAGTGGCCCTTGCTAGAAGAGGCAAGAGGGAAATTCATTTTGATTCTGGACGAGGGCGGCACTAAGCGTGATATGTATTATGACGGCTGGCAGCAACGCCCAATGTTTACTAATGCCCCAGAGGGCCATCCGGCTGCGGCAATCATGATTGTTAATGAGCCGGTTGAGCAGTTTGATGAGATTCAAAGGCTAGTTGCAGCAGGATATATGGTGCGTACTCGCGCAGATGCTGATACCCGTGAGGCTCGAGAAAATGATACAAGTCGCAGGGATGCCGCTTTTGCCAGTGGCGCTCAGGCGGTGAGCACTGACTATTATTTGCCCGCCACGCACTTTGGTAATGACTATCAAGTGATTTTGCCCAAGGCCGTAATATGTAATCCGGTTACGGCTCCGGCAGATTGTCGGGTTTCTGAGTAGCGGCTCGCCAACAAGGTGAAGAATGATGAGTAAAAAGGTATGTCTAATCACTGGTGTCGGACCGGGCACTGGTACTGCGCTAGTAAGGCGCTTTAGCGAGTTGTATGAGGTTGCCATGCTCGCTCGAGATGGCGCACGGCTAGAAGCCCTAGCTGAGGAAATTAAAGGGGCCCATAGCTACCCCTGTGATGTCAGCAACACCGATCAATTGCAGCAAACTTTGTCTTCCATCGTGGCAGATTTAGGTGCGCCTACTGTGGTCATTCACAATGCTGTCGGCGGTGCATTCGGTAACTTTTTAGATATTGATCCTCAGGTGCTTGAGCGCAACTTTCAGGTTAACACCATGGCTTTATTACACCTTGCTCAGAGTACTGCGCCAGCAATGATTGCGGCAGGAGAGGGTGCAATTGTTTGTACAGGTAATACCTCCGCATTTCGTGGTTCCGCAAATTTCGCCGGATTCGCACCAACTAAAGCTGCCCAACGTATTCTGGCCGAGGCTATGGCGCGTGATTTAGGTCCCAAGGGTGTGCATGTTGCTTACGTGGCTATTGATGCGGTTATTGATTTAGCATGGACTCGCCACCGCTATCCGGACAAAGAGGATGGATTCTTTTGTCAGCCAGCGGATATAGCCGAGGAGTGCTATCGCTTAGCGCATCAAAATAGATCGGCTTGGTCTTTTTCCTCGGTTATTAGACCGTATGGTGAGACTTGGTAGGCGCAGCAAGGTTTAGGGGAAGAAGAATATGGACGGTATACACGACCTAGGCGGCAAACAGGGTTTTGGTAATGTTGAACTAGACGCTTCATCAATCGAGAAACGTCATATTCATGGCTTCAATGAGCGTTGGCACGCGGCTGTGTTTACCATTATGAACAGTCTTTTTGCGCATGGCGCGGCAGCAAATACGGATCATTTTCGTCATTCGGTTGAACGCATAGACCCCATCAACTATCTGAGTGATGGCTATTATGGTCGCTGGCTTGGCGGCGCTGAAACCATGTTGGTAGAAGCTGGGCTGCTGACCCAAGACGAGGTTAATAATAGAGTTCTCAGTAAAGGCCATAAAGTTGCAGAGCCCATAGCGGCGCGACCCGCAGAGCAGTCCCCAACCTTTGCGCCGCGTTCTGCAGCGTACCATCCGACTGCCCAGCGTGAACCTTTAGCAAACCCAATTTTTGCTATCGGTGACAATGTAGTAGCGCATAGTTTAGGGGGCACAGGGCACACACGCCTTCCTAGTTATGTTCGTGGTATATCTGGCCAGATAATTGCCGCTCATGGTGCTTGGGTGTTTCCAGATGCCAACGCACATGGTCATGGCGAAGCCCCGAAACATTTGTACACAGTGCGTTACCAAGGCGCAGACTTATGGGGTCCCAATGCGGAAGAGAGTGTGGTGCTCAACATTGACCTTTTTGAACCTTATTTAGAATTAGCTCAGTAGCTAGTCGATTAAAGGCGGATAACTACTACTACCCAAAATTAGGGGTGAGAAATGAGTGAAAAATCAGCGGCTATTAGAGCTGAAGCGTTAGAAAGTTTATTGGTTGAGAAGGGTTTGTTGGACGCTGCTCGCATTGACGATGTGCTCACTTTATACAACGAGCGAGTGGGGCCTATGAACGGCGCTATGCTGGTGGCTAAGGCTTGGCGAGATGTTGAATTTAAGCAGCAACTGCTGGCCGATGGCACTGCGGCCATTGCGCAATTTGCTTTTGAAGGTGGCCAAGTGGATAAATTGGTGGTGGTGGAAAATACTGCCGAGGTGCATAACGTTGTGGTGTGCACGCTGTGCTCTTGCTATCCCTGGGCCGTGTTAGGTCTGCCACCCAAGTGGTACAAAGACCCTGCTTACCGGTCCCGTGTGGTGCGCGAACCCAGAGCGGTGTTAACAGATTTTGGCACCCATTTGCCTGCCGAGCAGGAGGTCCGTGTTTGGGATTCTTCTGCTGAGGTGCGCTATATGGTGTTGCCTGTCCAGCCCAAGGGCTGGGAGACACTCAGCGAGGACGAGCTGGTCAATAAGATTACTCGCGACAGCATGATTGGTGTTGAAGTCTTAGCTGAGGTTGCAGAGTAGTTTATGAAGAATAGTACTCCCTCGGAAACCAGCGCCAGCCAAGAACTGCCGCTGCCGGAAAACTTGCAGCCGCCCATGGCCAATGGTGAGGTGATTTTTGACGCGCCTTGGCAGGGCCGAATATTTGCCATGGCGGTTGCGTTAAGCGAACAAGGGGTGTTTGCTTGGGCGGAGTTTCAGCAGAGTCTTATTGACGCCATTGGGTTGTTCGATGCTAAAGCTGATGCATCTGTTGAGGCTGAGCAATATCAATATTTTGATCACTTTCAACTGGCACTTGAGAATCTGTTGGCACAAAAGGGCGTTGTGTTGAACGCGGCCCTAAATGAGCGGGAGCAGGCTTTTGCGGATCGACCTCATGG
>CAJJDH010000125.1 GCA_905182905.1 marine gamma proteobacterium HTCC2089
CTGTTCGTGCACCTCAGAGGTGCCTTTATCGCTTAGAAGATATGCCCGCAGACCGTCAACTGAGTTGGCGCCAGCTTCTGTAGCTAAATCTATAAGTACATCGACATCGCCAACATTCATGCCGCGACAAAAATAACCCTGAAACAAAACCTCGGCGACTTTGTGTTGGGCAAGCCCCGCAGCAATATCTGCTACCTCACTTGTTCCTTCGACATCTAAACTGCCATCTGAGCGAGATACCCTGCTGGCAGCGTAAAACCAATCCATCAATCTGTGGGCCATTAACGTATTTGGAGTGCGCTGAATCAGGTCATAGCGCAACTCGATACCCGCATCTTCAGCTTCTTGGCGTAAACGCTCAGGAATCCGCCCTTTATCCGCATTGTCACCATAACGGCGTTGCAAAAATTCAAACCGGTCCCAGCCTTCTTTAGGCGCGTTGGGATACAGCATAAATGGACGCCATCGCAGGGCCACTCCTTCTCCAACCTCAGAAGCAAGCGCCCTGTCCAAACGCCGCTTACCAATAAAGCACCATGGACAAATCGCATCAGAAAATATTTCAATACTCAGCATGTCACCATAATCCTGATAAAACTCGATATACGCTCACAATTTATGTGAAACCTATGCTTAAGCGCCCGCTAGAAAAAGGACAGCTTATATTTGTCTTAGTGGCGTTTCTAACCAAATATTGGTCCGATATACCCTTACAAAGGCTGGACAGCCCGCAAGATATCATGCGTACTAGGCCCTGCACTATGTGGCATGGTAAATGCTTCCGAATACCCAGGTAAACGACAAAAGGTGTCACTATGTTTTTGCGTATTGTATTGGGAATCATTGGCTCAATTTGCATGCTTTTGGGGTTAATTGGTTTAGCCCTGCCGTTAATGCCAGGATTTGTGTTTTTTGGTATCGGCATTCTATGTTTGGCAGGCGCCGAACCAAGACTGGGTAGGTTTATGTCCAAACAACCTAGAATTGGATTATTTATGCAGCGTATAGAAAATAGTTCAGGTTCAGATTTTATTCAGCGATGTAAAGTCGCGCTTGCTGCATCCGTGGAGGTGTTTGTTGGTAGACGGTCTCAAAAATAATAAATCCATTATCGTTGTAGGTGCACTGGCTTATGACCAGATTGCATCCACTAGAAAAGAATTTACCGGCGCAGGCCCCGGGCTAAACTGCAAATTGGATTCGTTAGGAGAGCATTTTGGCGGTTGCGGCGGCAATATTACTTATGGCATCGGAAAACTAAGCCATCCAGCGAAACTAATTTCCGTGTGTGGAGAATTAGATTTTCACGACTACCGATTACACTTGGACTCTGAGTACATAGACCTGCAGGGAATAATGACTAAGTTTGATGCCAAGTGTGCACGCGCATTTGTGGTTTCGGACCCAAACGGCGAACAATTCACGGCATTCTACCCCGGACCTGAAATCGGCGAAGAAAGTTGGGAAGCACATTTGAATAATCAAGATCTGCTACAAAGCCAGGTCATGGTATGCGCCCCCTTCCCGGAAAAACTAATGCTCGGTAGCCTCAAAAGCATGACTACCGCCAATCCGGATGCTCTGCGCATTTGGTGCCCGGGGCAATATGCAGACAGCATAACTTCTGAGTCTCTCAATGATTTCACTGACCTATGGGATGTACTCATTGGTAATGAGCACGAGATAGATCATTTAAAGTCTCTCGACCCAGAAATAACAAACAAGAAAACTGTCGTAGTCACCGCCGGCCCAAGGCCGATTAAAGTGTATATGGCCCACGGCGGCACTCGTACATTCCCCGTCGCGAAACTGGACACTCCCAGAACTGATCCGACAGGCAGCGGAGATGCATTTGTCGCGGGTTTTGCTAGCGTAATAGGCGAGCACATCGATCCGGATAACAAAGGCGCCTGGATAGGTCACATCAACGAAGCGGTTAAGTATGGTATTCGTAGTGCCCAGCGCTGCTTGGCACACCTAGGATCGCAAAACTACACAGTTCCACCGACATAACTACCACGTTAGATAAATTCACAATTCGAAGCACAAATCATGTCGTCACCCATACAGCCAAACATAACCCCTCCATGGCTAGAAGCCATACCTAGAGTTCATCTGGGCCATTGGCCAACGCCCTTAGAACCTCTGCCGCGTTTAACAAAAGAACTATCTGGTCCAAAACTATGGGTCAAACGCGACGACTGTAGTGGCCTTGCCACAGGTGGAAATAAGACAAGAAAACTAGAATTCCTCTTAGCTGATGCCATCAATCAAGGCGCAGACACCATAGTAACCTACGGCGCGGTGCAGTCTAATCACGCAAGGCAAACTGCCGCCGCATGTGCGAAGTTAGGCCTTGAATGTCATTTACTATTGTCTCAAAGAGTGGACTGGGACCACCCAAGCTACCGCGAAAACGGAAACGTATTGTTCAACAAACTATTTGGCGCTAAAGTGCATTTGTTAGAACTAGATGAGTTTGAACAGCGACAAGCGGAAATACTTGCAGGTTTGCACGCAAAGAATAAACAGGTGTATCAAATACCGTCCGGCGGCTCAAACGCCTTGGGCGCACTGGGTTACGTCTTGTGTCTAGCTGAACTCGAGTTCCAGACTAAGGCCATGAATATTTCGTTAGATCAAATTATCCATGCGTCTGCCAGTGCTGCAACTCAAGCAGGTCTAATCTTTGGCGCAGCTGCGCTGAATAGCAATGTCGAAATTCTAGGTATCAACGTTTTTCATCCAGACCCAACGACATTAACAACTCGAATAGAAAACCTACTTGGGAAAATGTCCCAACATTTCCCAGACAGCAAAACTTCTGCTGATTTACCAATAAATATCAATCATGCGTACTTTGGTGAGGCTTATGGCAAACCTACGACCGCCTGTTTAGAGGCGATCAACATGGTTGCAGAACTTGAAGGTCTATTGTTTGACCCAGTCTACTCAGGCAAAGCCCTTGCCGCCCTAATAGACCAAATTAATCTAGGCAACTTTAGCCAGCATGAAAATGTAGTACTGATTCACACCGGAGGCGCAGCCAGTCTAAGCGCTTATGTCGACGCTTTTTGACCGGCTATGTGCAAGCCGTACCAGATTGGTATTAGCCTACAAACATACCGCCGTTTGCAAACAAGGTTTGACCGGTAAAGTAGCTTGATTCATCACTGGCCAAAAACAGCGCAGTATTAGCTATCTCATTAGGCTGACCGAAACGCTGCATGGGTGTCATCATCATTACATTGTCCATCCAGTCCGGTGACTGACGAATACCAGCCGTCATAGGTGTTTCAATAAAACCCGGACCGATGGCATTTATTCTAATGTTTGTGGCACTCAATTCGGTAGCCATGACATTCGTCAACATAATAACCCCGGCCTTAGAAACACAGTAATCTGCTGCACCTGCTAGTGGTCGCTTACCGGCAATTGAAGCGATGTTCACTATAGTTCCCGGCGTACCGAGTTTGAGCATATGTTGCGCAGCAATTCTGTCGGTGATCATAGTGCCGGTAAGGTTGATGTCTATAACTCGTTGCCAGTCGTTAATGTCACGCCTATGCAAAAAGTTAGCTTCAGGATCTTCATCATTCATATCAGCAACTTCACCACTGACGTAATTTGCTGATGAAACACCTGCAGCCGCTAATACGGTGTCTAAGCGACCGTAACGTCTAACCACATCGTCAAACAAAGCCTGCTGGCTTTCCTCGGAAGTTACATCAACATAAATAAACTCTATCGGTGCGCCACCGGCAGACATTTCAGCCGCTGCGTTCTCGCCCCGCTCTACATTGACATCAGCGATAACAACCTTCGCACCTTCCTTGGCATAGCGTTCTGCTGAGGCACGACCCAAGCCACTGATACCGCCCGTAATAACCGCAACTCTACCTTCCAAAGCTCCCATAACCCCTCCAATCTGTATTTATAAATTCTCTTCAGCCACAGCCTCAAACTGCGACAACTTTTCTAATACGCTTTGAGCGTTGGCCAAATGCGGCAACGACCAAGGCGTAAACAATTCCTCCCGCTGAATTAGCAACTTCGTTAGCTCAGACAACGCTATCCATTTAACTTGAGCCACTTCATCATTGGCAACATCAAGTGCTCGCTTAGCCCTCGCCGTAAAACCTTGAAACATGGAGCGATCAATAAAATTCGCCCCGGACCAAGTGGCCTTTTCCACGCCGCTAACACTCACAAGCGTAACACCCTCTAAGCCTAACTCTTCTTGTAAACCTCGCCGCGCGCCCTGCTGGTAGGACTCACCGACTTTGAGATGCTCGCCAACACTATAATCCCAGCAATTCGGGTATAGGTCTTTGTGCTCACCTCGGCGTTGTAAAAGTAACTCATCATCTGTGTTGAATAACAACACGTGGGCCGAACAATGCCACAAACCTTGCGTATGAACTTGTCCTCTTGTTACCACGCCTAGCGGATTACCCGCATCGTCATAAGTCGGAAAATACTCATCCGAAGTATCTCGCACCGGTCTTTAGACCTGACCCGCCATAGCAGTTGTAAAGCCTGCATAGCGAGGCTGATCAATGGCTATCTGATTTACTACGGTAGCCCGCAAATGCTCGGCCAAGTTTGGTAATTCGAGACTAATGGACCCGTCTCGAAGTCCATGCACTAATCGCCAACGCAAATCCATTACCGATGCATCACTGGAAAACAGGTCACTCAAACGCTGATTTTCGTTAGCAAGGCAAGTCTGACCCAATGCTACTTCTCGCTGCACGATATCCAGCGAGTTACTGGCAACACGTGCTAAAAAGTTAGTCCGCCCTTGGGTACTACTCATCACATCTTGACGCAAAAAGTCTGTCACGCTGGCTAGCAGCTCATCAATTCTGGGCATATCAATACCCGCGCCAGAATCCCCCGCTTGCACCAACTCAACGGGACCTGGAATTAGTAGATTCACGCAATCCACTTGGCATTCTGAAGAGCGTCTTCCAATAGCTGGGCGTTCAACGCTTTGATCAGGACCTGTACGGTAATGCTCGGCCATGCCCAGACATCCTACCGCCCACCAGAACGAGCCAAATACTTGCCAAAATTTCACTGCCTCTGGGTCAACTTTTTCACCGCTTACAGACTCATACCCGGCAAATAAATCCTCAGTCTGACCGAAGCCGCCAACGGGCAACTCTGCTCGACCAAAACGCCAAGAGTGAGTCAGCATCCAGCCTAAATCACGCATGGGGTCACCAATGTGCGCCACTTCCCAGTCCAATACCGCTACGACACCGGTTGCGTCGACCATTACATTGCCGTTACGAAAATCGTTGTGCACAAGTGATGGCGTAAAATCCGCCGGTAAATGGTCTAGTAACCAACGCGCAGTGAAATCAATCATTGGCTGGGGTGTTGCAAATTCTTGGTAACGCTGCCAAGTTT